>NZ_KV796853.1:0-90509 GCF_001809255.1 Moraxella sp. HMSC061H09 | reverse complement strand
CGAATCCCTCCGTCACCGCCAAACTCTGAAAATCCTATATCGCTTATTACCGATGTGGGATTTTTTTATGAGCTTATGGGGGTTGTCTTAGCTGAATATGTTAAATAGTTATTTGAATAAATCTAAATTATTTGGATGAATTCACTAAATCAATGCAAGATATTTGCATTAAATTGCCAGAAATTCCCAAGCACGGCGTCATGACAAGGTGTTTTAGTAACTCCAAAAACTCATCTCTTGGCATCAAATTTGCCCCAAGGCGTCTTAAATGCGGATTTTCAAGTTGGCAATCTATGAGCTGTATGCCGTATTGATTTGCCCAGTGCATCAATGCCCAAAAGGCAATTTTTGAGGCATCGTTACGCCTGTGAAACATACTTTCTCCACAAAATATCGAACCAAAACTCACGCCGTATAAACCTCCGATCAGCTCGCTGTCATATGGCATGCCTGCCCAAACTTCTATACTTGCCGCCGCACCAATTTTAAATAGCTGTCGATACGCCAAAACCATATTATCATGAATCCAAGTCTGAAAGGTATCACGGCGAGGCGCACGACACGCATTTATCACTGCCTCAAAATCAGCATTAGTGGTGATGGTCCAAGGCTGCTTTTTGGCTGTGCGTATCAGTGATTTACTGGGATAAAAGTCATTTGGTGTAATGACGCAGCGTATCTCTGGCGACCACCAGCAGATTGGCTCGTCTTCATCAAACCAAGGAAAGGCACCAGAACGATAAGCGTGTAATAGTGTTGACACTGTCAAATCGCCCCCTGCACCCAAAAAACCATGTGTACGCAGCTTGTCTGCTGGTGGGCGAAAATCATACAAGCAGGCATCAGCCAGTTTATGCAGATTGCTTAGTGTGTTTGAATTATCGATATGATTCATGATGAAATGATACAAACTTTATGAGAATTGTATGTTGAAAAAAGCCGCTCAAGATTGAGCGACTTTAGAAATATGATCAGCGAATATTATGCCACATTACGCTCATAAACAGGCAATTTGTTACAAATTTGGGCAATCTTTTCACGCGTTGCTGCTAAGACTGCTTCATCACCTCGTGCGTCTAAAACATCACAAATCCAGCCAGCCAATTCACGAACCTCAGCTTCACCAAAGCCACGCGTGGTAACGGCAGGCGTACCAATGC
This sequence comes from Moraxella sp. HMSC061H09, assembly GCF_001809255.1. Taxonomy (NCBI): domain Bacteria; kingdom Pseudomonadati; phylum Pseudomonadota; class Gammaproteobacteria; order Moraxellales; family Moraxellaceae; genus Moraxella; species Moraxella sp. HMSC061H09. Next base: position 89,349 of record NZ_KV796853.1, on the reverse strand, counting down.
GGATACCACTTGTTACAAATGGTGATTTTGGGTCATTTGGCACAGAATTTTTGTTCACAGTAATGTGAGCATCGCCAAGCCATTTGTCCGCCTCTTTACCAGTGATGCCTTGTTTGATTAAGCTGATAAGCATCAGATGGTTTTTGGTGCCACCAGAGACAATTTCATAGCCACGACTTTGGATAACCTCTGCCATCGCTTTGGCATTGATAATGACTTGCTTTTGATAGCTCTGAAAATCATCACTCATTGCCTCTTTAAAGCAAACAGCTTTAGCGGCGATAGCATGCATCAGCGGACCGCCTTGACTACCTGGAAAAACAGCAGATGCCAATTTTTTCTCAATCTCTTCATTGGCTTTGGCTAAAATTAAACCAGAGCGTGGACCACGCAGTGTCTTATGAGTGGTTGTGGTGGTGACATCGGCAATTTGTACAGGGCTTGGGTAAATGCCAGTTGCCACAAGACCTGCAACATGTGCCATATCCGCCATCAAATATGCGCCTACCTCATCGGCAATGTCACGGAACTTTTGCCAGTCAATGATTTGGCTGTATGCTGAAAAACCTGCAATGATCATTTTGGGCTTATGCTCACGGGCTAGGCGGGCGACTTCTTCATAATCAATCAAGCCAGTTTCGGTGTCCAATCCATATTGAACCGCATGATAATTGCGTCCTGAAAAATTGACAGATGCCCCATGGGTTAGGTGACCACCATGTGCTAAGCTCATACCAAGTACAGTGTCATTTGGCTCAAGTAATGCCAGAAATACCGCACTGTTGGCACTTGAACCTGAATGTGGTTGTACATTGACATAATCAGCACCAAACAGTTCTTTGGCACGGTCAATGGCAATTTGCTCGATGGCATCAACATGCTCACAACCACCATAGTAGCGTTTTTTTGGATAACCTTCGGCGTATTTATTGGTTAAGGTTGAGCCTTGGGCTTGCATGACAGCAGGTGAGCAGTAATTTTCTGATGCGATAAGCTCAATATGATCTTCTTGGCGTTTGGTTTCGGCATCAATTTGTGTTGCCAATTCTGGGTCGTATTGATGTAGCGAAATTTCTTTAAACATGAATTTTCCTTGTTTGGTGGGAGAATAAAAAGTCAAGATTAGTTTAGCATACTTGCCCAATATTCACTAGGGCGGTGCCTATTTTTCATTGATTACACAAAATGACTGAATTTTATCTTGACGGTATCTGTGCTGTCATTGGTCAAAAGATGCTTGAAAAGCTGCCAAAAATAGCTCATCAATCAAGATTTTACGCCCATTGATATCATAAACTGTTTGCCGACCAATTTGACCATCATACCGATAAAAATGACGCTTAATTGGCAGTTGTTGCCTTTTTTTGAACAAAACATATCCGATGGGCGTTGCACCCAGTGCTTTTAGGCGTGCTAATGAACCTGTCAGTGATGACAAAGGAAAAATACTTTTGGCAAGCACCCAAGCGTCCGCATCACCGTATAACTTGACACTGCGTACCCAAGCCATGTGTGGGCGATTTAGGGGCAGTCCCAGTTGTGATTTTTGGGCAAAGGTGAGTGGCTGATAGCCTTGATGGATGATTTCAACCTTTAGGGGTTTTTTTGAGTGTGCTTCTAATCGTGCCGTTAACGACCCTTGAGTGAATACAAAATCGGCAAGTTTTGGAGGCAGGTGGTCTAATATCTCATCCATTGGCATGAAATCATCATCTATTGGCAGTACAAGTGTACAATTTTAGCATAAAAATAGCCAAGAAAGACAAATTTAGCAAGCTTTAATGGGTAGATTATCAAGAATATCTTATGATGATTATTTATAAAATACTGATAGATCACTTAAAAAATCTGATATAAATCAAGACATAGCAACCATATAATTTTATTTATTTGAAAATTTAATGATAATTTTATATCCATTTATTTTAAAAATGGTGAACATTGGTCAAGGCTATTGGATTAATCGCATTATTTTGGGTATGCTGTATATAACAGCTAGATGACAGGTAACTTTAATAGGTAACTTTAGTTAACCCTAAAATCACCCACTCATCAGCGACTAGGCACATAATGTGCTATCTTGTCATAAGACATTTATTGAGTTGTCAAATTAAAAGGAGTTAGTAATGACCTACCAATCAGCCCTAGAATATGTTCGCTCTGTTAAAGCCAAATTAGGTAATTATTGGGACGCCATCCGCCCAGAAGATGCCGCTCGCATGGTTGTCCAAAACCGTTTTAAAACAGGTCTTGACATCGCCAAATACACCGCAAGCATCATGCGTCGTGATATGGCAGAGTATGATGCTGATAACTCAAAATACACCCAATCCCTTGGCTGTTGGCATGGATTTATCGCCCAGCAAAAGATGATTGCCAACAAAAAATACTTTGGCACTACCAGCAAACGCTACATCTACCTATCAGGCTGGATGGTTGCTGCATTGCGTTCTGAATTTGGCCCATTGCCTGACCAATCCATGCACGAAAAAACCGCCGTACCAAAACTCATTGAAGAGATTTATACTTTTCTTCGTCAAGCAGATGCCAAAGAGCTAAATGATTTATTCCGTGCCTTGCAACAAGCAGAGCAAGCAGGCGATGAGGCAAAGGTCAAAGAAATTGAAGCGAAAATTGACAACTTTGAAACCCATGTTGTGCCAATCATCGCTGACATTGATGCAGGTTTTGGTAACGAAGAAGCAACCTATTTATTAACCAAACAAATGATTGAAGCGGGTGCTTGTGCCATTCAAATTGAAAATCAGGTGTCAGATGCTAAGCAATGTGGGCATCAAGCGGGTAAAGTGACTGTACCACACGAAGACTTTTTGGCAAAAATTAACGCCGTGCGTTATGCGTTCTTAGAGCTTGGCGTGGATGAGGGCGTGATTGTGGCCCGTACCGACTCAGAGGGTGCTGATTTGACCCAAAAAATCCCAGTCAGCCGTGAAGCGGGCGATTTGGCGAGTAAATACATCAGCTATTTACAGACCACCGAGATTGACATCAGTGAAGCCAAAGAAGATGAAATTCTTATCAAGCGTAACGGCAAGCTACACCGCCCAACTCGTCTGCCATCGGGTCTATATCAATTCCGTGAAGGCACGCAGCATGAGCGTGTGGTGCTAGATTGTGTCACATCGCTACAAAACGGTGCGGACATGATTTGGATTGAGACCCCAACCCCAGATGTGGCGGGCATTGCAAGATTTGTCAATGACATCAAAAAACAAGTACCAGATGCCAAATTGGTGTACAACAATTCACCATCGTTTAACTGGACAATCAACTTCCGCCAACAAGCCTATGATCGCTGGGCGGATGAAGGTCGTGATTTATCAGGCTATGACCGTGATAAGCTCATGGATGCCCAATATGATGACAGTGAGCTTGCTTATGATGCTGATGAAAAAATCCGTACTTTCCAAGCAGATGCTGCCCGTGAAGCTGGCGTATTTCACCATCTCATCACATTACCCACTTATCACACTGCCGCTTTATCTACCCATGAGCTTGCCAAAGGCTACTTTGGCGATGAGGGCATGCTTGCCTATGTCGCTGGTGTGCAGCGTAAAGAGATTCGTGATGGTATCGCTTGCGTGAAACACCAAGCCATGGCAGGCTCTGACATTGGCGATGACCACAAAGAGATTTTCTCAGGTGAAAACGCCCTAAAAGCGGGCGATGCAAGTAAGAACACCATGAACCAATTTGGCGGTTAATACCCATCAAATAAAAAAACGGTGTTTTGCTGTTAAGGCACAACACCGTTTTTATTTAAAATTTCAAGACATTGTTTCAAGAGATTGTTTCAAGGTATTTTGGCATATAAAGTACAGACCATGCCCCAACATCTCAAATCATTTTAAGGATAAAATTATGACCACCCAACGCATCATCAAAGGCTCGCTTGCCATTGACAAGATTTTATTTGATTTTATTGAAAATGAAGCCTTACCTATCGCCAAACTTGACAGTGATACTTATTGGAGAAATTTTGAGCAAGTTGTGCTTGAATTGACCCCAAAAAATAAAGCCTTGCTTGCCCATCGTGAGAAATTGCAAGCCAAGATTGACGATTGGCACAAAAATCATGTTTATGAGCTGGGTGCGTATAAGCAATTTTTAAGCGAAATTGGCTATCTTGAACCTGAGGTTGCAGATTTTACCATCACCACCGAAAATGTCGATGAGGAGATTGCCACCATGGCAGGGCCCCAGCTTGTCGTGCCTGTGCGTAATGCCCGCTATTGCCTAAATGCCGCCAATGCCCGTTGGGGGTCGCTTTATGATGCGTTATACGGTTTTGATATCATCGCAGAAACGGACGGTGCTGAAAAAGGTAAGGGCTATAATCCTGTGCGTGGGGCAAAGGTCATCGCATTTGCCAAAAATTTTCTTGATGAAACTTTCCCGCTTGTGGACGGCTCACACGCTGATGTCATATCTTATGCCATAAAAGACGGTCAATTATCTGCCAATATGGGCAAATCTTGGAGCACTTTAACAGAAAATAAAGTGGTAGGCTATAATGGCGTGCCTGACAATCCGAGCGAAATCATATTAAAAAACAACGGCTTACATGTCATCATCCAGATTGACCCACACAGTATCATTGGCAAAGATGACAAAGCAGGGGTTAAGGATATACTGCTAGAATCTGCCGTTACCACCATTCAAGATTTGGAGGACTCTGTGGCGGCGGTAGATGCCGAAGAAAAAGTGGAGGGCTATCGCAACTGGCTGGGTCTTATGAAAGGTGATTTGTCTGAGACCTTAGAAAAAAATGGTAAAACCATCACCCGTACGCTAAATGCTGACCGCACTTATACTGACCTAAATGGCAATACCCAAACTCTGCATGGGCGTTCACTCATGCTACTTCGCAATGTGGGGCATTTGATGACAAATCCTGCCATCTTGGTGGGTGGCGAGGAGATTTTTGAGGGGATGATGGATGCACTTATCACGCCCATGCTCTGTGCCATTGACATTCGTGGTGAAAATACCTTGCGTAACTCTCGTACAGGTTCAATGTATATTGTCAAGCCAAAAATGCACGGTTCACAAGAGGTGGCGTTTGCTGCCGAGCTGTTCTCTTGTGCCGAAAAAGCCATTGGCTTGCCCAAAAATAGCCTAAAAATGGGCATCATGGATGAAGAGCGTAGAACCTCTGCCAACCTAAAAAACTGTATCGCCCAAGCTTATGAGCGGACGATTTTTATTAACACAGGCTTTATGGACAGAACAGGCGATGAGATTCATACCGCCATGCATGCAGGGGCATTTGTGCGTAAGGGTGAGATTAAAGAGCAAATCTGGTTTCATGCCTATGAAAAACGCAATGTCTTAATCGGTCTTAATGCAGGACTGCGTGGTAAGGCTCAAATTGGTAAAGGCATGTGGCCAAAGCCTGATGAGCTTGCCGATATGTATCGCACCAAAATTGAGCATCCACAAGCTGGGGCAAGCTGTGCATGGGTGCCATCGCCAAGCGGGGCGGTGATTCATGCCATTCATTATCACAAATGCAATGTTACAAAACGCCAAGAAGAATTGGCACGCCTTGCCATACCAAGTCTTGATGATTTATTGACCATTGCTCTTGCCACCGATACCAATTGGACAGCAGAACAAAAACGCCGTGAACTTGAAAACAACTGCCAAGGCATCTTAGGTTATGTGGTGCGTTGGGTTGATTTGGGCGTGGGTTGTTCCAAAGTGCCTGATATCAATGATGTGGGACTGATGGAAGACCGTGCCACTTTGCGTATCTCCTCTCAGCATGTCGCCAACTGGCTGGTTCACGGTATCGTAACCGCCGATGAGGTGTGGGATGCCCTAAGACGCATGGCAAAAGTTGTTGATGAACAAAACGCATCCGACCCCATCTATCGCCCAATGTCATCTGATTTTGATAACAACATTGCCTTTCAAACCGCCGCCGAGCTTATCTTTAAAGGAGCGACCGAACCATCTGGCTATACCGAGCCACTATTACATAGGGCAAGATTAAAACTAAAAGGTTATCAAGGCGACTGATGATTAATCCATTCATCCAACTAAAACCGCTTTTCATGCAGTCGTGAAAAGCGGTTTGGTATTTGAATGGCGTTAAATATTAATACGCTTAATATTATTTAAGACTATCTGTCAATTACCAAATAAATGAGCATTTGAAATGATGGATATCTTTTTTTGACCAAACAAAAATAGGCACTAAAAACTGGGTGATTTTGCGTATGTTCAATAAAAAGTATCGCTCTGATGTTGATGCGTTTTAAGCATTTGAAACCAAAATATAAAAAAAGCACCATGTAGATTCATGGTGCTTTTTTTGTGCAAATATTGGATGTGGATTAATTGTTGGCTGAATCATCTGCTGATTTAGCAGGAGAAGACTCAGAAGGCTCCACAGGCTTAGATAACTTACGCACTTCTACCTTGGTTGGTTTTTTGCTTGGCTTTCTAGGTGCTCTTGTTTTGGCTGGTTTGGACACTTTGGCAGGTTTAGTTGCCATCAGATTTAAAATACCAACCTGAGGTTGTAGCTGACCTGCGACATTTTCAATCATATCTTTATAGCTATTTGCCTTGGTCTTGCGTTCGGTTTTTTGGTCAGCGGTGATCTCTTTGATTTGGCTGACTTTTTTGTCTTTACCACTTTCAGGTTTCACTTGGTTATGAGTATCCAAATCTGCCATTTTAGCAGTATCATCAGCCGCTTCTGATACGACGGTTGAGATATCAGCCATTGTCTTACTGACGGTGTCGCCAATGCTATCAGAGATTTGCTCTGCAGCCAGCGTTGTAGCATCAATGGCATCATTGGTTTGATGTTCAACCGCATCATCAGCTTTGCTAAGTTGGCTGTTATCTGAGTCGGATGAAGAATCGGTCGCTATCTTTGATTCCTTATGCTTGGTGTCGGCTGGTGTGACAGCATGATCAAAAGTATCAGGACTGGCTTGATTAGAATGCTGAGCAATTGTTTTGCTGACCTGATCATTGTTAGGGCTGGTTGCTTCAATATACTCAGGATGCTGACCACGAGGGTCATTGGCAGCACGGCGTGTGATTGGGCGTGGTATAGCCTCGGTTCTGCCCTGTGGCGCTGATGCTTGAGCGGTCGCTTGAGTTAGTTTACCAAACTCATTTTTTGTGGCTGTATCCAGCGGTGAATAACCAAAGTTGGCAAAATCAAACTGTGCAGGCGTGGACATTTTTGTCATTGCAGTGATAAAATCATTCACAAAATTACCTGTCGCCGATTTACCTAAGACACGCAAGATGAGCGCCCCTGCTGTTATTGCATTGAGATTGATAGCCTGTGTCTGCTGAAGGGCGATTTGTACCACTCTAGGGTCGTTGGTAGCCTTATTCATAGATTTGGCAAGTGTCTGAATTTTTTCAGCCAGTTTGGGCTCAACCCCTGTCGTAGCAGAGACCGTATGTAATGCACTCATCTCACCTGATTCATCTGATTGTGTGATCGGCTCAGCTTCGTGCTTGGGTTTGGTAGGTATCGGCTCTTTTGGTGCTTTTATTGCCTGATTGGAATTTGCTTTAGGTGCAATTTTGGCATCATCTTTGGCACTTGATGTTTCGTCTTTTGTTGGTTTTGTAGACTTACTGCCATCCAATGAAAGATGGATGACTTGCGTATTATTTTCAGCCGCTTTAATGCTGCTCACATGTAGCACCACTTCTTTAGGATTGGCCGCTTTTTGATGTGGTAGCTTTTCGGTTTTTTCAGATTTGGGCTTATCGGCACGAATGGGCTTATCAGCTTTATCCGCTTTTTCTTCGGTTTTATGAAGTGTCTCACCACGCACAATCTCACCACGAGATTCTCGGCGAGAGCCTGCTTCACGCTTTGGATACTGTTCTTTGTCGCGTTCTTTTTTGGTTTTTTTGTCTGTCTTTTCAGAGGGTTGGGCTTGGGCGGCGGTCTCTTCGCCGGATTCTTTTTTGGCATTTCGAGATTTTTTGTGGCGTTTATCTTCTGCTTGGGGGCGTGGGATTGGCTCAGCTGATGGTGCTTGGATATTTGCCATACGGCCTGCTGCACCTAGGCTTACCGCACCGCCATTTACCAGTGCTTCAATCGCCAAAGCGGCATCTGCTGTACCTAAACTGCCAGCAACTTTCGCTTGTGGTTTTGGTGCAAATAAGTTTGACAACCATGCAACCGCTTGAGGTTCTGGTTTGGTTGGCTTGGGTTCTGAATCGGTCGTATTTTTTTTGATGGGCTTATTGTCAGGTTTTTGCCAACGGTTTGAGTCTGATTTTTCGTGGTCTGTTTGCCAATTCACCTCATAACCACGGTCGATATTTTCTTTTTCTTCGGTGTCAGCAATGCGTTCATAGCTTGACGGAGCAAATCCATCAGGGTTAAAGTGTAGGCTAAAATTTGGGCTTTCAAGATGCGCATGTGGTAAAATGGTGATTCGTGCACCGCTGTCTTGCTCTAAATAAACCAAACTTTCTCGTTTTTCATTTAATAAAAATGCCGCAATGTCGGTTGGGACTTCAGCTTGAATTTCGCCCATGCGTTCTTTGAGAGCAATTTGTTCAATTTGTCGCATGATAGATAGCGATAAAGAACGCAAATCTCGAATCATGCCATTACCGTGGCACCGAGGGCAAATATAGCCTGTAGATTCCTCAAGAGAAGGACGCAAGCGTTGTCGGCTCATCTGCATCAGTCCAAATTTACTAATCTCAGAAAACTGAACACGGGCACGGTCATGGCGTGTTGCTTCGATGAGGCGTTTTTCGACATCTTTTTGGTGGCGTGGGTCGTTCATATCAATAAAATCAATGACAATCAAACCACCCATATCACGCAAACGCAACTGGCGAGCAATCTCATCGGCAGCTTCTAAATTGGTATGATAGGCGGTTTCGGCGACATCTGAACCCTTGGTGGATTTTGATGAATTGATATCAATAGCAACCAAAGCTTCAGTTTGGTCAATGACAATAGAACCACCAGAAGGTAGGCGTACTTCACGCTGATAGGCGGTTTCGATTTGACGCTCAATACCAAAACGGGCAAACATTGGCTCATAATCGGTGTATTTACGCAGTTTGCTAAGCTGGGTCGGCATGACAGCTTTGATGAAATTGGCAGCTTCATCATAAGCATTTTCACTGTCAATCCAAACCTCGCCAATGTCATCACGCAAATAGTCACGGACCGCACGAGTTACCACGCCCGCTTCTTGATGTACCAAGCAAGGGCTTGGGCGTTTTTTATTTTGTTCTTGGATGGATTTCCAAATATCTAAAAGATGGTCAAGGTCATTTTGTAAATCATCAGCCCCTTTACCAAGTCCTGCTGTGCGAACAATCACGCTCATATTTTTTGGTAGGTTTAGCCCTGCGATGATTTGTTTCATTTCTTCACGGACTTTACCTGAGATTTGACGGCTGATGCCACCTGCTTTGGGGTTGTTTGGCATCAAGACCAAATATCTGCCCGCCAGTGAAATAAAGCTGGATAAGGCAGCGCCTTTATTGCCACGCTCTTCTTTTTCAACTTGGACGATGATTTCATCACCTTCTTTGATGAGCTGCTTAATGCTGTCTTCATGAGTATTGCCGTTTAGGTATTCAGGGGCGATTTCTCGGAGTGGTAAAAAACCTTGGCGTGCTGAGCCATATTCAACAAATGCAGCTTCCAAAGAAGGCTCTACACGAGTGATATGACCCTTATAAATATTGGCTTTTTTTTGTTCACGAGTACGATTTTCTAGGTCAAAGTCGTATAAATGGTTATCTTTGCACAGTGCAACACGAATTTCTTCACTATGTGTGGCGTTAATTAAGATGCGTTTCATGATGTTCCTTATGGGCAAAATGCCTAGGCTAAGCAACATCGGTATCAAGTTTACGAAGATTTATCAATCAAGCTTGGTTTTCTTTGGGCTTGATGGGTTAAGTTGTCACAGATTTATCCGTCTTGGCATTGTTGATGTCTGTTGTTTGTCTAAAATGATACCAATCTGAATGATACTTATCTTTTAGACAAGATTGGATAAATAAAAATCGCTTGCACCGATTTTAAAAACTCAATGTTCTTTGGGCTTTGTTGGGGATTGTTTTGCAAAAGCAGAGTTTGTCTTGTGCTTTTGAACCAACAGTTCCCAAAATTACGCCACCACGGATTGGTGGTTGGCAAAATCTTGTACGGTATCAATACCGAAGTTGCATCGCAACAATAGTAGGCAAAAGTTTAAAAATTTGCTTGGTCAATGTTGTTTGGTCGTTGCATAGAAAATGGCATCAAAAATGGCAAAATCTTGTTTTAGCAAAAATTCATCCGTATTGAGATGGTATTTTTGCTGATATGGCTGATATCAGAGCATGTTTGATGCTTGATGAAAGCCTCAAGAATAAATGTAAGCTTACCATCAAAGTTTTATCATTAAAACTTAATTTAGGTGATGAAAACACACGAATGTACTTAGTGGTACATTGTATAGATAACTTTCAATTGATACATTCTTAGATGACAAAGTCATCGCAAATTTGCCACAATTTTTGCCAAAATGAATATCGGATAAATCTTTGTCAAAATAAAAATTATCCTAAAATTTCGTTGCAACATGATAAACTATACCAAAACTTTTGCCAAACGCCTACTAAAAAATGTCAAAACAATGAAAAATTTACAAAAAACTTCAAAAAAACAGCCTTTTCCCATCGATTTGAGCAAAAAATCTAAAAGAGCCAAGCAATCTGTGCAACAATCTGCCGATTTTGCTATTACAGATTTTAGCCGAGTGAATTTTTTGACGGTGACGAATAATCAAGATGGTCAGCGAGTGGATAACTTTTTATTGGCAAGGCTTAAAGGTCTACCTCGCTCACATCTTTATAAACTGATTCGCAGTGATGAGATTCGTATTAATGGCAAACGGTGCAAGGCACACGATAAGCTGTATATGGGCGATGTGGTGCGTGTTGCGCCCATTCGCTTGAGCGTGCGTGAAGCACCAATTATCAGTGAAGAGCTTGCCAAAGGGCTGCTTGAGCGTATTATTTTTGAAGATAATGGATTGATTGTATTAAATAAGCCACATGGTATGGCAGTGCATGGCGGTTCAGGTGAGAGCTTTGGCATCATTGAGGCGATGCGTTTGGCTATGGGTAAAAAATACCTTGAGCTAATTCATCGGATTGATAAAGACACCTCAGGGCTGCTACTGATTGCCAAAAAACGCAGCACCCTAAAAATCCTTCAAGAGCAATTTCGCAAAAAAACGATACAGAAGCGGTATTTATGCTTGGTGATGGGTCATGTTCAGGCTGATGAAATGGTTATTGATGTGCCGTTACTGCGTTATACATTGGCTAATGGGGAACGCCGTGTCAAAGTTGCCCATTTAAACGAGCAAAAGGCTGGTGAATATGCCAAAGCAAGCCTAACCAAAATCAAAACTTTATTACGATTTAAAAAAGATGGTTGTCCCGTCAGTTTGGTACTTGCCATGCCTGCCACGGGACGCACACATCAGATTCGGGTGCATATGGCACACATTGGGCATGCACTACTTGGCGATGATAAATATCAAAATAATCCTTTAGCACCCAAAGTTGGGCGTTTGTGCTTACACGCTTGGCAGTTGGGTATGACGAATGATGATGGACACACTGTCACACGCCCACAAAATTTTGTTGCACCCGTGGCAGATGATATGGCACAGTTGTTGCCAAAAACGGCAGAGTGGTTACCCAAAACAGTATCAAATTGACATAAAGCCCAGCCAAGCATTTGTAAAGCTTAGCAAAACCGATGGATAAAAGCCGCCATCTGTCGTAAAATAACCCCATTTATCAAAAATGTTATCCAAGGATTTGCCATGCAATCAGCCATTTTAGATGATGACCATCGCCACCAACAAATTGCCAACGCCATCCATGCTGCTGCCATCAGTCGTGATGAGTTGCTTGGTGCGATTGATTTGGGTTCAAACAGTTTTCACTTGGCAATTGGACGCTTAGATCATGGCGAGGTGCGAAAAGTTGCTTCCATTTCCGAAAAAGTCCAGTTGGCAGCAGGTTTGGATGATAATAATCAGTTGTCCAAAGAGGTGATGCAACGGGGTATTGAGTGTTTGCATCGATTTGCTCAGCATATCACCGAGGTGCAGCCAAGTCGACTGCGTATTGTTGCTACCAATGCCCTTCGTAAAGCGGTCAATGCGGCCGAATTTATACAGTATGCCAATGAGATTTTACCAAAGCCGATTGAGATTATCTCAGGTCGTGAGGAAGCTCGTTTGATTTATTTGGGTGTTTCGCATTCTAATGCCAGTACGGATAAACGCCTTGTGATTGATATTGGCGGTGGTTCAACAGAGTTTATCATCGGACAAGGATTTGAGCCAATCGAGATGGAATCTTTGCAAATGGGCTGTGTATCTTATACCAAAAAATTTTTTGGTGATGGTAAAATCACCGAGCGTGCCTTTGATAAAGCTGCCAAGCACACACGCTCTGAGCTTTTGACGATTGCAAAACGCTATCAAAAAGTTGGTTGGGATAATGCGATTGGCTCATCAGGTACGATTAAAGCTGCGAGGCTGGTCTTAGCGGAGCTTGGATTTGGCGGTGAGAGCATCACAATCCAAAGTATGCAAAAGCTAAAAAAGCATCTGATTAAGCTTGGCAGTGTTGATAAGATTGATTTTGATGGTGTTAAAGCGCATCGCCAAGCTGTTTTTCCTGCAGGTGTGGCACAGCTGCTTGAGATTATGCAAACTTTAAAGATTGATGAACTTGGCTATTCAGACGGCGCACTCAGAGAGGGGGTGATGTATGATATGCTGGGTCGGCTAAATTCAGAAGATGTGCGTGATCGTTCAGTAGCAGCAATGGCACAGCGGTATTCGGTGGATACTAAACAAGCAGGGCGGGTGATGGCACGCGCTGCCAGATTATTTCATCATGTGAAAGAGGCGTTGGGTTTAGATGATGAAGATGCTGATTTATTACGCCGCACAGCCAATTTATATGAAATTGGTTTGGCAGTTGGGCATAGCAATTATCAGCGTCATAGTGCATATTTGCTTGAGTATTCAGATATTGCAGGGTTTTCCCAAGTGGGTCAAGCCATGATGGCCCAAATCGCACGACATCACCGCCGCAAACTAAAAGCCGATGCACGAGAGACCGTTGAAAACTTAGGTGGGTGTAAATTGGTGTATCTGTGCTTAATTTTGCGATTGGCAGCTCAATCTAGCCAAAGTCGCACCACCAAGGCAGCCACCCTTGACTTATATAGTGTCACACCAGATCATTGGCAGGTAACCGTCGGTGAGGGGCTACATAAAGAGTTAATCATCACACAGTTAGAACAAGATGTGGCACAATTTGCCAAATGGGGTGTGCGATTAGAGGTGGCTGGCTGAGTATATTGAAATATAAATCAATGAAAGCTGATTTGATGAAAAATCACAAATTTCAGATAAAACAGATGACGAGACCTAAAAAAAGTGCTAAACTAAATATCAGTTTACATTTGTACAATTTATTGAGTATCCTATGAGTCAAGTTTGGCAAAGCGTACAGTTAGCACGACATGCAAAGCGACCATTATTCTTAGATTATGTCGATTCATTATTTGATGAGTTTGATGAATTGCATGGAGATCGAGCGTTTGCTGATGATCGTGCTATTATTGGTGGGTTGGCAAGATTTAATGGCCAGCCTGTACTTGTTGTTGGTCAACATCGTGGCCGTAGCACTCGTGAGCGTATTGCCCATAATTTTGGTATGGCAAACCCTGAAGGCTACCGTAAAATCATTCGTTTGGTACAGTTGGCGGAGCGTTTTGGTTTGCCTGTGTTTACTTTTATCGATACTCAAGGTGCGTATCCTGGTGTTGGTGCCGAAGAGCGGGGTCAAGCTGAGGCAATCGCCAAAAGTATCGCAGTATTTTCCAGTCTAAAAACGCCAATCATTGCGACAGTGATCGGCGAGGGTGGTTCAGGCGGTGCGCTTGCCATTGGTGTGGCAGATCGGGTTAATATGCTTGAAAATAGCATTTATTCGGTCATCTCTCCAGAAGGGTGTGCATCTATCTTATGGAAGACGGCTGAAAAAGCATCCGATGCGTCAGAAGCACTCAAGCTCAATGCAACCAATTTGTATCAATTGCAGCTGATTGATGAGATTGTCAGTGAAGGTGTGGGCGCGCATGAAGCACCTGAACCTGTCATGGCAGCACTAAAAAACCTATTGACAGTACAATTGGCAGAATTACACGCATTGCCAATTGATGAGCTGCTTGAACAGCGGTATCAGCGTTTGATGCAGTTTAATTCAAAAGTATCACTATAAATTTAAAGTTATTATTATAACTATCATAAATATAAACATCATAACAAACAAGGAGTAAGCCGCTCCTTGTTTTTTATTGGATTTGGTGAAGCTTATGACTGATGATATTTTGACAAGCTTATCGAGTGCTTTTGATGAATTGGCATTGCCTGCTCATGCTAAGCTATATCTTGCTTGTAGTGGCGGTAGGGATTCCTTGGCTTTGGCTTATGCATGTTTCTTGTTATATAGACAAGGTAAAATAATAAGGCTGCCCACCATATTACATGTACATCATGGTTGGCAGGCGGCAAATGATGCTTGGATGCAATTGGTTCATCGCTGGGCGATTGAGCATGGATTTGATTGTCAAATTTTACGGATAACTTTGGCAAAAAATAGTGAGACGCATGCCCGTGATGCACGCTATCAAGCCTTTGGCCTGGTCATGAACCAAGGTGATGTACTGATGCTTGCTCACCATGCAAATGACCAAGCCGAAACAGTACTGATGCGGCTGGTTTCGGGTGCAGGACTGCAAGGACTGTCAGGTATGAAAGTTTGGCAAGCCAAAACTGTGCATACAGACGAGGCAGCCAAAACCATCACCTTGTGGCGACCTTGGCTTAAGATATCTAGAAATCAGATCAGTCAATTTGCAAAAGCCCATGCACTGCCTTATGTGGATGATATCACCAATACTGATCCTGCTTATGCTCGTGGACGCATTCGCCAAGAAATTTTACCGCATCTTTTGACGCTCAATCCTAAGGCGGTTGAGAATATCGTTCGGTCAGCTGGCCTGCTATCAATGGCATCCACCATGGTGGATCAGCAAGTGGAGACTTTGCTGGCATCTTTGGATCATCCTGCCAACCAAATGCCTTATCAGCAAGTGCTTGGCATTAAAGACTTTCTTAATTTATCAAAATCCGAGCAAGCCTTAGTACTGCACCGCTGGTTGCAGGCAGATGAAGCACTGCCCCCAAGCCATCAGTTGACCCAGCAGGTTATTGAGATGATTTGCCGACAGGATAATGATCACAGTAGCCAGCTTGTGTGGCAAGCTGAACAGGCGGCTTATGTGATGTGCTGTTATGATGACTGTTTATATCGTTATCGTGCGGATATTTGGGCATTGTTTGGTACATCAGGGCATACCAAACCAAGTAGCCAAGGCTGGATTTTGTCTGATGATGGCCGTTGTCAACTTATCTTGATGGCTAAAATTGATGATATCCAAAAAATCACCAAAACCGATACGATAAACATTGGTAAACATAGATATAAAGGCAAAAAATTGGCTCAAAAATTACGCATACCATTTTGGCTAAGAGACAGCTTATGGAAAATCAATCATCAAGGTCATCCATATTTGATTGCACCGATGATGGTGTGGGATTTGAGCAGTGGTCAGCGTTTGGATAGTTTTGCACCAATAGGGCGAATGGTGTACAATGCACCTGATTAATCCTTGAAATTAACCCTTAGCTGAGTTATTTCACTGATGTATTGAAGATAAAACGGTACTGGTGGTTTTTATTGGTATGATTGTAAGATAAAATCACTCAGCCCTAAAAAATTACGGAGAAAACTTATGACAGATTTTAGTATGCTTAATGGTAAAACCATCAGTTTCATTGGTGGCGGCAATATGGCACATGCGATTATTGATGGTCTTTTGCAAGCAAAAAATCAGCATAATTTGGCATTGACATTGTGCGTCTCAGACAGCGATGACGATAAACAAGCCAAATTTCGTGATAAAGGGTTGATAGCAACCAATCCTGATAATGCCCATCAGATTATCGAGGGTGCTGATGTTGTGGTTTTGGCAGTCAAGCCACAAATTATGCATCAAGTTGCTGGCAGTATAGCACCTTATTTGCAGCAACAAACCGTTTTATCCATCGCAGCGGGGCTGTCGATTCAGGCGTTATCACATATGCTGGGTGGCTACGATAAAATCGTACGCTGTATGCCAAACCTACCTGCCAGTAAGGGCTTTGGTGCATCTGGACTTTATGCTTTTGATGTGAGTGATGAGGTGCGTTTAATGACCCAAAATATCATGCAAGCTTCAGGTAAGGTGTCTTGGGTGGAAGATGAATCCTTGTTACATGCCGTAACAGCAGTGGCAGGGTCAGCACCCGCTTACTTTTTTTATGTGCTTGAAAATATGATTGCCAAGGCGGTAGAAATGGGGTTATCACCAGAAGATGCACATACTTTGGCAGTACAAAGTATGCGGGGGGCAGCAGCATTGGCTGAAGAAAATAACCCTGCCGTTTTGCGTGAGCAGGTAACTTCTAAGGGGGGTACGACCGCTGCTGCACTTGATAGCTTATATCATGATAATGTGGGCGATGCTTTTGCCCGTGCTATGCAGGCATGTAGTGACCGCAGCTTTGAGCTTGGGCAAACATTCAGCCAAGCGGACTAAACCGTCGTCAATTTTATCCATGATGGATTTATATTATGAACTCCATGTCTTTTGTTTTAATCAATATGGTCATCAACTTTGCTTTGATGCTTATATTTGTGCGTTTCATGATTCAATTAGCCCAAATTGATACCAACATGCCGATAGCACGAGCAGCTTATCGCTTGACTAGCGTGGTGGATGTGTTTGCACGCATTTTCCCAACGATGGGTAAAGGGCGTATCAGTCTAGCGGCTGTGGTTTTGATGTTGCTTTTGTATTTTATTAACATTGCCGCTAATACCATCATCTTGGGTAGATCCATGACTGCCATTGAGCTGTTTTTTATTGGTTCTTTAAGCGGTATCATGAAATTTTTACAACTGCTTCGCTATACCATGATTGCATCAGCAATCAGTAGTTTGCTTGTTGTATTTTTAAATATTAATAATAGTGTGATGTTTGTCTTGATGCAGTTACCCGAGCCGATAGTCGCACCATTTCGCCGTTTTGTCCCCAATCTTGGCATGATTGATTTATCATTTTTGGCAGCACTATTTAGTTTGTTGCTGCTTGAAAATTTTATTGGCATTATTGGCAGCTACATTTGGGGCGGATAAATTAGGGGATTTCAGACAGGGCAAATTGCCCTGTTTTTATTTTGGCTAAGCATTGGGTTGGTTAAATAAAACGATTTGGGATAAGCTGGGTATTATCAGATTGATGAGGTTTGTCGGCATGGATAAGTGTTTGGTGAATCCAAGCATCGGCCGCTGTAATGGCGTCAATGATGTCATCGCCCATCGCCAAACGCCCTGCAATATGGCTGGCTAATGAGCATCCTGATCCATGAAATTCACCAGTCAATCTAGGTACAATGCTGGTATGATGGATGCGTCCATTTATGTATAAAAATTGTTCAATATCACCTGTATTAAAATCATGCGAGGTTTTGACCAGTACAGCGTTTGCACCTTGGTCATTTAATGCTTTGGCAGCATCATGTAAATCTTGTTGCCCACTCAATGCTCGGATTTCGTGAGTATTTGGCGTGATGAGCGTTGCGTAGGGCAATAGACGGCTAAAGGCTTGGGCTAAAGTTTTCACATCGCCCAAAATGCCACCTGAATTGGCAACCAAAACAGGATCCAAAACATAAGGGATGTGTTTGATGGTACAAGTTTCGAACAATTCGGTCAAGGCAATGATATTCTCAAGCGTTCCCATCATGCCAGATTTGATGGCACGCACAGGCAAGTCGTCTAGCACCGCTTGCGCTTGTGCCTTTAGCAGCTGATGACAAACAGGTTCAAAGCCAAATACTTTTTGAGAATTTTGTATGGTTAGGGCAGTACAGGCAATGGCGGCGTGAGCACCTGAAGCACCAATTGATTCAATATCAGCTTGGATACCTGCACCACCTGATGGGTCCAGTCCTGAAAAACATAATACTGTCGGTCGCATTTGATGGATTTGCATGGTTTATCTCTCATGATTATAATTAATCATTGAATATGGTAGCAAATTTTTGATAAATTGGGCGAATTTTCTAAGATTTTGGTAAAAATTACAAAATTTTTTCATATTTTTATCAAAATCGCTTGCAATCGTTGGTAATTTTGATATAATCATTGCCCACAACGACAGGCAAAACCATCATCTATGATATGTATGATGACCAAATAAATTTAGCAATTTATCTAGCCTAAGTTCGGTGAAGTGGGTGAGTGGCTGAAACCAGTTCCCTGCTAAGGAACCATACCTAATTACGGGTATCGAGGGTTCGAATCCCTCCTTCACCGCCATTTATTTTCTGATTAATTTTTGGAAAATAATTTAAAAAAGTGCTTGACATACAAAATAATCACTGTATAATAGCCGCCACAACGAAAGATATTCAGAATATCTCAGTTGAACTTGCACCCGTAGCTCAGTTGGATAGAGCACTTGGCTACGAACTAAGGGGTCGGGAGTTCGAATCTCTCCGGGTGTGCCATATGATAAAAATCACCGAATGATAAATTCGGTGATTTTTATTTGTAAGCTATTGCTTGTCTTGCTTTGTCATGCAGTTTATGCATCTAAATTTAAATCATGATACAATAGCCCAAATTCTTTTTGATATATCAATCATGCCAAACGCTTCTCATTTAGTCTCTACATCCCCATCACAACCTACCGTTGCCAAACCTATGGTACGCTTGGTTGCCATTATTTATGATGGTATGCTGATTTTGGCAATGTTATTTTTGGTTGGATCGATATTGGCGGTTTTGGGTACGGTGCTATTTTTGGAGATTGGAACAAGTTCTCAAGAGGCCCAAACTTTACCAGATTGGTATAAAAATGCAATTATGACACCATCATTTGTCTTAACTTTGGTGGGGTTTTATGGCATTTTTTGGCGTAAATCAGGGCAAACGCTGGGCATGCAAACATGGCGATTAAAAACCGTCAATGATCAAGGTGGACTTTTAACATGGCGTCAAAGTTTTGTGCGTATCATCAGTGCTTGCCTTTTGCCTGCGTTATGTGCATTATTGGGGGCACTTTTACATGGCTCAAAGTTTGCCATTTTGGTAGCAACAGTCTTGGGGTTTTTGTTTAATTTCTTATTTTGTCTTTTTAACCGTCAAGGGCTTGCGGTGCATGATATGTTGTCAAATACCATCACCTTAAAAGTACCAAAAATTGCTCATCAAACACTATGGCAAACCATCAAACGCCGCAAAAATCGTCTTTAATTTTGTCTGAATACGATAAGCTAGATAACTTTTGAGAAACGATTGGTGTGTTTTTTGCCTAAATATTCATCAAACACCATCGCAATGCTGCGTCCTAAGATTCGACCTTTGGGCAAAATTGTGATGCCATCTTCATCTATTTGAACCAAACCATCGGTTTGCATATCTTGTAGGTTTTTAATTTCATTGGCGAAATATTCTTTGGCATCGATGTCAAATCGTGCGTGCAAATCCTCAAAACTCATGTAATCATGGCATAAAAGATTCATAATGACATGGCGACGCAGTGCATCTTTATCATCACTTTGGATGTGTTTGATGGCGGGCAGTGTATTGGCAAGAACAGTGGCTTGATAGTCGACCAATGCCGTTGGGTTTTGCAAAATATGCTTGCCGATTTGGCTGATTGCACTGACACCAAAACCCAATAAATCGCACTCGCCTAAGATTGCATAACCTTGAAAGTTACGATGCAGCTTACCTTGTCGTTGTGCAATAGCCATGGCATCATCTGGCTTGGCAAAGTGATCAATCCCAATATATTGATAGCCTGCATTACCAAGCGATGTGATGATATTACCAAACATGGTTAGCTTATCGGTGGGGCTGGGTAGGTCTGCTTCCAAAATGCGTTTTTGGGCAAAAAATCGTTCGGGTAAATGTGCGTAATTGAATACCGAAAGACGGTCTGGCGAAAGCTTGATGATTTGTTCAATGGTAGCATTCATGCTGGCAGGTGTTTGATGTGGCAGTCCATAAATCAAATCAATATTGGTTGAGCCAAAGCCTAGTGCTTGTGCTTCTTGCATGACATTTTGAATCAACTCAAGCGATTGTACACGATTGACGGCAATTTGTACTTTTTTATCTAAGTCTTGTACACCAAAGCTTAGACGATTAAACCCCAAATCTTTTAAAATTTTTAAGGTATTTGGGCGTAGTTCTCGTGGGTCAATTTCGATTGAAAAATCACCCTCATCAGCAAATAAAAACTCTTCATGCAAAAAATCCCAAAGCGTGATGAGTTCATCATCACTTAAAAAAGTGGGTGTACCGCCACCAAGATGTAACTGTTTGACCCAAGTCTTACCACGCAATAAAGATTTTTTATGGCGGATTTCGGCAAATAAGTAGGTCAAATAATCGCCTGCATCGCTGTTTTTTTTGGTGATGATTTTATTGCAGCCACAGTAGTAGCATAAATGATGACAAAACGGAATATGAATATACAAAGATAATGGTATGGCAGGATTTCGGTTTACTAAAATTTGAGCTTCAACGCCTTGTTCGATTGGCATGAATTCTAAGGCTGTTGGGTAGGAGGTATAGCGTGGACCTTGGCGATTGTATTTTTGGATTAAAGCTTCATCATAGCGGATACCATCAAAATGCTGGGCGGTACGATGGGCATAAGGATTTGGCGTGGTCATAACTATCCTTTTTGGGTGATTTAACATGAATCAATAGACATATTATAACGCAAATCCACAAATTTTTCAGGGATTTTAATCCTTTTTTGCTGTATCCGCCATTAAAATGGAGTACCGATGAATATATTAGGCGGATTTGATGTGCTTATATACCAAGTCTGGATTGGTAAGATTGGTAGGTTTGTATTATCTAAAGCCATTAATTTGATTGCGTGCACGCTCCATATCGCCTAAGATAATTTCATGGATTGAGGCGACGGCACAATCAATGGCGGCTGTAATACTGATACGGTCATCAGCAGAAGGTTTGCTAAGTACATGACCGCTGACTTGTGATGAGTGCATGGGTCGACCGATACCAATACGCAATCGATGAAAATCAGCACCAATGTGTGGCACGATATCTTTTAAGCCATTATGACCACCATGACCACCACCTGTTTTTAGTTTAATACTACCAACTGGAATATCAAGTTCATCATGTGCGATTAAAATACTTTCTGGATGAATGCCATAAAATTTAGTAAAAGGTGCAACAGACTGCCCTGATCGGTTCATAAAAGTTTCGGGCAATAGCAGGCGTACTTCCTGATTGTGAATCGTGCCACGCCCCACTTGACCATGAAATTTTTTATCAAAAATCAACCGAATACCAAATTTATCGGCAAGCTGTTCAACGAACCAAAAGCCTGCATTATGCCGTGTTTGTTGGTACTGTACACCAGGATTACCAAGCCCTACAATTAATTTGATGCCCATTTTGCTTGCCTATTTTTGGTATGTGATGAAAAAACCAGTAAGCAAGTTACTGGTTTTTAAACTATCAGAGTGTATGTTACTCTTCGGTAGTCTCTTCAGCGTCAGCTGGTGCTACTTCTGCTTCTGTTGTCTCTTCGGTTGAAGCTTCGGCATCATCAGCAGTTTCAATGACAGCAGGTGGCTGCATGGTAGCGATGGTACGGTTTAGGTCAGCTTCATCATGCGTCACCAAAGTCACCTCATTTGGCAGTGTGACATCGCTAAGATGAATAGAATCGCCGATGGCAAGGTTTGCTACATCAACTTCAATAGCTTCTGGTAGGTTGCGTGGTAAGCAATTCACTTCGATATCATTCACCAAGATTGTAAGAATACCACCTTCTTTTTTACCGACAGAGCTGTCTTCATTGATGATATTTACAGGCACATTGAAATTCATGGTTTGACCACGAACGATGCGTTGAAAATCGATATGTAATGGAAAGCCTTTTGATGGGTGGCGTTGAAGTGCTTTGATGATAACTTCATGCTCAGCACCATCTAGATTGATGGTGATAACGCTAGAAAAAAAGCTTTCGTTAGACAAGGCTTTAACGATTTCGTTGGTTTTAACACAGATGGCCACAGCCTCATCATTACCACCGTAAATGATTGCTGGAACAAGATTGTCTTTACGCAGGCGGCGGCTCGCACCTTTACCCTGCTGCGATTCAGCACGCGCAACACCATTTAAAGTAAATTGGCTCATGAAAGATCCTTTTGGATAGATAAATGTCAAATGTCAGACGAGCTTGCGACCAGCTCGCCAAGTGATGCCCAAATGGGCGTTTTATCATTTTGATCATACTTTGATAATCAAAATAAAATAAGCATAATATTATACCTAAGTTTTTTAAATTAACAAATCTTTTTTAAAGGATTTTAATGGTTTACTTATAACATTTCCCTAAAGTCATCAAACGATAGGGGGTTGATTATCATTTTATGAGAAAGTTTGAATTTGATTACCGATTGCAAACAAAACAAATGGGCAGTTTGGTCATTTAATTAAAATTAAGTGAATAAATATTGATGGTATTCTGCCAAATGATAATCATTTGTTATTTTCGTGTTATAATGTGAATATACATATACTTTGTGTATGTATTTTTAATATTTCAACCAATATATTTTATTAAAAATGATAACATGCGCTAGGCTGGTTATCAAAAGGAGATTGACCATGCAATCTGTAGAAACAGGTGTATGGATTTCGTTGGCTGTCTATTTTATTTTGATGATTGCAATCGGAATTTATGCTTATTTTAAACAAAAAAATGACATTGAAGGATATATGCTTGGCGGACGCAATCTAAGTCCTGCTGTAACTGCATTATCTGCAGGTGCGTCTGATATGTCAGGCTGGCTTTTGCTGGGCTTGCCAGGATACATGTACGCTTCAGGCGTGGTAAGTATTTGGATCGCACTGGGTCTGACCATTGGTGCTTGTGCTAATTATCTGATTGTTGCACCGCGTTTACGTGTTTATACCGAGCTTGCAGATAATGCTGTTACTTTACCAGATTATTTTTCAAATCGTTTTCATGATAAATCACATCTTTTGCGTATCATGTCGGCGGTGGTCATTATCTTATTTTTTACGGTTTATACAGCAGCCAGCTTGGTGGCTGGTGGTAAACTGTTTGAAAGCTCATTGAATTTATCATATAGCATGGGTTTGTGGGTAACAGCAGGCGTTGTTGTGGCTTATACCTTGTTTGGCGGCTTTTTGGCAGTGTCATTAACTGACTTTGTCCAAGGCGTCATTATGCTGATTGCCATGCTAATTGTACCTGTGGTAGCATTTGGCGAGATTGGTGGTGTGTCTGAGGCGATGGCGATTGCCACACAGACAAATACCGAGGTCTTTAATTGGATGAATGGCGTGACTGTCATGGGTGTTATCTCTTTGATGGCATGGGGTTTTGGCTATTTTGGTCAGCCACACATTATTGTACGCTTTATGGCAATTCGCTCAGTTAAAGATGTTCCGACTGCCATGGTGATTGGCATGGGCTGGATGATTTTAAGCCTAATTGGTGCTTTGATGGTTGGCTTGGCAGGGATTGCTTATGTGGCACGCACAGGTATAGAGCTTAAGGATCCTGAAACCATCTTTTTGGTATTTTCACAAGTGCTGTTTCATCCGCTGATTTCAGGATTTTTGTTGGCGGCAATTTTAGCAGCAATTATGAGTACCATCTCAAGCCAATTGCTGGTGGTCTCAAGTTCACTGACACGAGATATTTATAAGTTATTTTTGGATAAACAAGCCTCAGAGGCACGCCAAGTGCTTATTGGCCGTATTTCGGTTGTTTTAGTCGCGATCATTGCGATTATGTTGGCAGGCGATAGCAACAGTTCAGTATTAAATTTGGTATCACATGCTTGGGCAGGATTTGGGGCAGCATTTGGTCCATTGGTAATTTTAAGCCTGATGTGGAAGCGTATGAACCGAAATGGTGCTTTGGCTGGCATGATTGTGGGTGCCTTGACGGTGATTATTTGGGTGTATGGTGGTTTTGAGATTGGCGGTCAGCCAGCTAATGATGCCATTTATTCAATTTTACCCGGTTTTGCTTTTAGTTTGGTGACAACCATTGCAGTAAGTCTGATGACAGCACCGCCGCCTGTTTATATTGTTCAAAAATTTGAGGATATGGAAAAGGGGCTAAAATAGTCTTTGTCATTATTAAACACTACTTGCTTATTTGATGATCAAGTAGTGTTTAACTTTTTAAACTGCGTGTTAGCTCAATCGGTTTGAATGGTGAAAATGGGTTGAAATTAATCAATGTTGCCTATATTGTCACAGTGTGAATGATAATAAAAATAAGTATTTATTGACAAAAAATTAGACCATATTAAACATGACTGCAATTAATCCTTGTTTTCTTATAAATATTCATGTATAATTTTCGCTGTTTTGTCTGTCTTGATAAAACAGACCATATCACCAAAGGGTGAATGGGTTTATTTTTTTTCCGATTTGAGCTGATGCCCGTCCCAAGACAACGGAGCTATATAGCGAATAATACAGCCAGATTGATGCCACCTGTCTTAAATATGGAGTAACCTATGCCTTCAGTAAAGGTAAAAGAGAACGAACCAGTTGATATTGCGATCCGTCGCTTCAAGCGTGCTTGTGAAAAAGCTGGCGTGCTAGCGGATGTTCGTAAAAAAGAATTCTTTGAAAAACCTACGCAAGAGCGTAAGCGTAAAAAAGCGGCTGCCGTTAAACGCTATAAGAAAAAAGTCTATCGTGAGCAAGTGCGTCATCAGCGTAAGTACTAATTATTGTACTGCTCGACTGCATCTGCAATAAAGATTAAACCCTAGATTATTCTAGGGTTTTTTATTTTAGTTGTTGGCTAATAAATAAGATTTAATCATTTAAGCCTTATCAAGATAAAAACGCAGAGCATAAGACTTTGCGTTTTTATTCAATCAATCTATTTGCTACTTGCGATCAGGTAAACTGATGTTCATCTCAAGCATATCCAAGTTATCTTCATGACGATGATTAATGTTAAGGTCGTCAATATTAACACCGTTAACATACTTATTGACCACGGCTAAGATTTCACGCTTCATCTGCTCAATGCGATCAGCAGTCAAGCGAGTATTGAGTCGGTCGTGGCTGGCAACGATAACTTTTAGGCGGTCTTTGGCAATATCGGCACTGTTTGGACCGCATTGATTGCCGAACAACGAACTCCAAAATCCTTTTTTCATGACTAGCCTCCAAATAAGCGTTCAAAGAAGCCTTTTTTCTTCACTTCTAGGTGGCGCAGTGGCACATCTTCACCCAAAAAACGAGAAACAATGTCTTCATAGCATTGACCAGCAGCGGAATCTGTAAAGTGAATGACTGGTTGCCCTTGGTTTGAAGCTTCTAAGACGGCATTACTTTCTGGAATGATACCAATCAGAGGCACGCGTAAAATTTCATCGGCGATGGTATGATAATCCATCATCTCACCTTCGGCTGCACGCTGTGGATTGTAGCGAGTGATAACCAAATGCTCACGCACACTACCACCATCTTCTACTTTTTTGGTACGGCTTTGTAGGATACCAATGATACGATCAGAGTCTCGTACCGATGAAACTTCAGGATTGGTAACGATGAGTGCTTCATCAGCATGATACATCGCAAGCTGTGCACCACGCTCAATACCCGCAGGGCTGTCACAAATGATAAAATCAAATTTCATATCATCTGCCAGCTCTTTCATGACTTTAGCCACGCCTTCATCGGTCAGAGCGTCTTTGTCTCGCGTTTGCGATGCAGGCAAAATGTATAGATTTTCAAATTGTTTGTCTTTGACTAAGGCTTGAGCAAGCTTGGCATTACCACTGATCACATCTACAAAGTCATAGACGATGCGATTTTCACAACCCATAATTAGATCTAAATTACGCAAACCGACATCAAAGTCAATGATGACTGTTTTAAAGCCACGCTTAGCAAGCCCTGCACCAAATGATGCACTGGTGGTGGTTTTGCCGACACCGCCCTTACCTGAAGTTACTACAACGATTTTTGCCACAATGGCACTCCTTAAAATAAGATAAAGCAAACAGCGATGATACAATCAACGCACAAATTTACCCAAATTTAACATATTATTAGCATAGCATATTTAGGAATTTTCATCAATTCATGAGTAATTATTTGGATAAAATTATCCAAAAAATTGGTGCTTATAGCTGGTTTAGTAGGGTGAATACCAATCCTTGTGCTTCATCATAAGTAACTTGTACTGCCTGATCAATCATCTCGCTTGGGATGGCATCACGCAAGCAATAAGTACCTGCAACTGACACCAAAGATGGATTAAATTTTTGGCAAAAAATGCGTGCTTCTTTATCACCCGTTGCACCTGCAACAAGTCGCCCCAAACCACGCCCATAAATGTGCAAACTGTTATCCGTAATGGCTTCTGCACCATCATTGACGCCACCAATGACTGTCAAATCACCCCCTAAGTGTTGTAGGCTTTGACCTGAACGCAACATATGTGTATGAATGCCGCTCACTAATGAGCGATGATTATCTTGAGCGGTTGATAGCGTGGAACCTTGCTGAGTACTTACAGCAGCAGCTGAGATGGGTTTGTCAGTGTCATAGTTGGGTGCAGGCACTGTACCGCTTTGATTGGGATTTGATTTGTCTTCGGTATTTGGCAATCGTTCAATGCGTTTACCATCAGCAGGAAAGATTGCCAAGCGTAGATCTCGTGCTTGATTATCTAAAGGACCGCTCACCACACCGATGGGCTGCACATCCATCAGCCAAAGCATATCAATGAGTGCATCCAGCTCAAGATTTACCGTGCTATCAATCACAATCGGCAAGCCACTGGCAATGGGATTGTTGCTGAGTACTTGCATCAAATCCTTTCGAATCTCGGTTAAGTCATCGGTATGGACTTTTAGGCGACTGAAAGTTAGCATTTTACCAAATAAAGTGACGGCTTGGGTCATAAGAATGATGCCTTATAAAAATAATGCCTGAATTGAAAGGATTGGCTTAATTTGCCATTGTAGCACTTTTTAAAAAATGAAAAAAGTACGCCAGTTTCAAATGGGCAGTTGTTTTTTATGGTGATATTGTTGAGTTTTAACTTGTTCTTCAAAATAATTTAGCACCGCTTCAATAATCTCGGCAATGAGTATCTGAATCTCAGGACGAGAGGCATCAATTTGGGCAACACCATGGGCAATCGATGACATAGAGTATCTAGTGTTATATCGTCAAACAAATGACGATTGACAGCAGTGGTGACATTTTGCCCGATTTGATTGCCAATGGTGTGAATTTGTGATTCTATCATACCATCTGCAATGGGGATGAGTTTTAGATATTTGTGTAATTCAGGGGTGTTGGTGAGTGCTTTTTCTACGGCTTGCCCAATATCAATGGCAAGTTTTTCACCGTGATTTGCCAAAAGAGCGGATTGTAATTTGGGCGTCAACTCGTTACGCAATAAGGTGAGTAAGGCAAGCTCAATTTGGGTACGATTACGCTCAATGGTCTGGTGAATGACTTTAGCACCCCCAGCACCATCACGAGCGATTTGGGCACGAAAATTATCAATTGCTGTCAAAATTACCCGATCAGACAGCCCCTCAAGTAAAAGATGATAATAAAATTTGGCAGAATCTACCCAGCGTTTGGGAATAACCTGAATACCCAATCGGTGTAATCTTTTGGTAATGACTGCAGCTCGCAAAAGTCGTAACGCACGCAACGCAGGAAATACGCCCAAAACCTCATACCAATGCACAAATGGAAAGAAAAACCAGCGGTAATAAGTTTTTTGATAAATCGCCAAACTCCAGCGTGCTAATAAATCCATTATCCAAAATAATGTAAAAAATCCGCCAAGTGCAGAGATATGCAAGTGATGATCGGTTTGATAGGTTGTTACAGCCTGTGATATCGTCAACCAATTGGCAATACTGAGTGCAAAACCACTCATTAAAATATTGTCAATGATCATTAAAATCAAATCGATGAATAATAATATCAACATGACAATATCATAGCCAAGCTTAAGGCGGCTAGGTGGGTGGTCGCTGTATTTTTGAGTGCCATAAAACGGAATGGCATCGTTTGGCAAGTCCGCTTGTTGTGGCGTGCCAAATTCTTCAAAATCTTTGGCATTATTTGGGGGCGCTTTCATGGTTTTACCTAATCAATTGCATGGGTCAATAAAGAGGTGATGCATGTATTTTATCCAAACCAAAACCAAAAACCAACCAAAACAAGCACAACAGGCTTTTTTAATGAAGTATTAAAAAAGCCCACCTTTGTTAAAATATATTTTAACCATATCTTGTGGTGGACTTTTGTTTATGGTTTAATTAAGACTGATGAAATTCCGCCAGTCTTTGACTTATTTTTTTATCTTTGGCTTGCCAAATTTCATCAAGCCAAGCATAAAGTGCATGTTTGATGGTTTGATTGGTATCGTATTCACCATGTTTAAGTGCTGTTAATAACTCATCATTTGGGCTGATAAATTCAATATCTACCGATAGCCGTGTCAGTTTACCTGACCAAAGGTCGCTGTATTTCGGTGCGCCGTCTGGATAAACCAAAGTCATATCCAAAATACCATCAATCTCATCACCAAGGCTGGATAAAGCCAGTGCAAAACCACCCGCCTTAGGTCTTAACAGATGCTTATACGGAGAGGATTGCTTGGTGTGTTTCTCAGCAGTAAAGCGTGTTCCTTCTAAATAATTGAGTAAGACAAAAGGCTTATTTCTCAAAGATTGGCAAGCTCGTAATGCTTCATCCAAATCACGGCGAGCCAATTGAGGGTTTTTGGCAATTTGTGCTTTGGTATGGCGTTTCATCATGGGAAAATCTAAAAAATAAAAGGCTTGACCAACAACTGGGATATAAATCAGTTCATGCTTGGCAAAGAATCGGGTGATGGGCAGCCGACCTTCGCTGATATACTGAATGATGCTGGTATCTACCCAAGATTGGTGATTACAAATTAGCAGATATTTGCCATTGGGATTTAAATTTTTGGGTAAAAAAATACGCCAATCTTTATGAGGTAAGACCTTATCAATCAACAAATTATTGGTATGAATCCAGCGATTGGCAGCTGTGATGATGGTTTGATCGGCTAATTTTGAGCGAGTGAGTGTCTTAGCCAAGCCCGCCCCAATGACAGGTACACCCAATGCCAAACTATTGGCGGTAATGGCACTTGCGTTGGTGAGTAGTGAAAGTTTCTGGGCAAGTTTCGGTTGCTTGGTGTGCAGTTTTTTAAATAAGGGCAGCATTTTGCGAGAGTTTATCATGAGTTACCTACATACAGTGATGCATATCATTTGACAGTATCGATAAAAGTTAATAAGAGTTGATTAAATTTGAAAAAAGCTTCATGATTAAGAACAGTTTACCAAAAACTGCTGAAAAATGCATAAAATTAACAAAGGTAATCTATCGTTGACTATGCATTTTTGATTAAAAATAATAAAAAGTGCACATCTGTGCTACAGTTATTATACAAATAAGTAAGAAATTTTGCTCATAATATTTCATAATATAAGTAAGTAATCAACTTACATTTTGTATTTAGATGCAGAAATATTTTCTAATCTTAGAATTTATAATAATTTCACATTTGGTTAGCCAAAAAGCAAAAGGAGTTTTTATGAAAATTAAAGCATTGGGTGTTGTGCTGTTGGCATCAAGTATGGCTTTGGCAGGTTGTGCAAATACAGGCACAACTGGCAATGGCACAGGATTTGGTGGTGCTAATGTCAATAAGGCGGTGATTGGGGCTGTGGCAGGTGCACTTGGCGGTACTGCCATTTCAAAAGCAACTGGTGGCGAAAAAACAGGTCGTGATGCCATTTTGGGGGCGGCAGTTGGTGCAGCAGCAGGGGCGTATATGGAGCGTCAAGCAAAGCAGATTGAGCAACAAATGCAAGGAACGGGCGTGACTGTAACCCACGATACCGACACGGGTAATATTAATCTAACTATGCCAGGTAATATTACTTTTGCTCATGATGATGATACTTTAAACAGTGCATTTTTGGGTCGTTTAAACCAGCTGGCTAATACGATGAATCAGTATCATGAAACAACGATTGTCATTGTAGGACATACAGACTCAACGGGTCAAGCGGCTTATAATCAAGAGCTGTCTGAGCGTCGAGCGGATTCAGTGCGTTATTACTTGATTAATCAAGGCGTTGATCCATATCGTATTCAGACAGTGGGGTATGGTATGCGACAACCGATTGCATCGAATGCAACCGAAGCAGGTCGTGCTCAAAATCGCCGTGTTGAGCTGATGATTTTAGCACCGCAGGGTATGTAAAAATGCTTGGCTTATCTGACTAAGATAACATAGCGTTAATGAATGAGATACAGATAACCATCATACGAATATACACAATATGAATGTATAAAATCTTAGTATCGTGAGTATCGTGGTTGCAAGTTATTTGGGATAAAGCCGTCAAATGTGGATTTGGCGGTTTTTATTTTTAAGGTTTAAAATGTTATCAAAGGTCGGTATGGCTTAATTTGATAATTAAATTTTAATGATTATCTACCAATAATTAAATTTTATTGATAAAAAATAGTTAAAATAAAAAATTGGACAACCTTATATCACAACCATATTTTTAACCGTATTTTTATTTTGATTGACTTTCTAATAGTTATGGGTTTCTTATTTTCATTAGGTTATGGGCTGTTATCTTGTGAATGGGATGTTGCTTGGCTTTATGATTTGGCATGACAATTCCACATGATTTATTTAAAATATCATTTGTTGTTACTATTAAATATGTTAAAATATTGATGTGATGGTAATAAACTATCACAGATGCATCCAGCACTCATAGTCAGCCTAAAGCAGAGTTAAATTTGGTGATCAAACCAAGTTAAATGATCAAACCAAGTTAACTGCAAAGCGCAAACCAAACTGTATCGGAGCAAATATGAAACACCAAAAACTAAAAGTACAGCCACTTATTTTTTCTTTGTGTTTGGGTCTTTGGTTGACAGGATGTGGTAGCGATAATTCAACATCCACGCCTGCACCTGTTAATGAAACCCAGCCAAGCACACCAACCAGCGAGCCTGCCCCAGCTCAGCCTGAACCAAGTGTTGAAACTCAAGCAACACCTGAGACGGCAGAGACCCAAGACGCCCCTGAAGTGGCGGAAGTGACTGAGCCAGTTGATGTTACTACAAGTCATGCACCAGTGGAAGCTGCATCTATTGAGGTGGGTAAAGCTCGCTATGAAAAGACTTGTAAAGTATGTCATGATGCAGGCTTGCTTGAAGCACCAAAAATCACTGACAAAGCTGAATGGCAAAAACGCCTAGATGAAAAAGGTTTGGAAACATTACAGGCGCACTCTGCCAAAGGATTTAACAAGATGCCAGCCCAAGCGATTGGCGATGTAGCAGAATCTGAGGTTTATGCGGCGGTTAATTATATACTTGAGCAAGCCAAATAAACCCCATTGAGCCAATCTAAAACAAGCACATGGTTAATGTTAATCATGTGCTTTTATGAGAATGCTGACGGCTGAGGCTCTTTTATTTGCGTATCGGTGAGCATTTTTTACCCCTTGTTGATATCATAAAATCAGATAACAAATGATACTAATGATTTCATTGGATTTAGAAAAATGGGGAGTAAATGACACCATTAGGATAAGAAAAAGGCTAAAAGCATTAAAAATAAAAAGGGTGTCGCACTGAAATGGACACCCTAAAATAATATTTGGTCGGAATGATAGGATTTGAACCTACGACCCCTTGCACCCCATGCAAGTGCGCTACCAAGCTGCGCTACATTCCGTAATCTTTTATATTTTAACTGATTTTTGGGAATTTGCAAGATAATTTATAAGTTTTTTGATCTTAAAGTAAAATCATCAAAAAATTATGCCCTATGGCGATTGTAGATGTGCTTATCAAAACAAGTGCCACACCAAAGGATCATTATTCGCCTTTGGTGTGACATAAAACGAAACTTAAGTACGATGAAATTAAGCTTAAATTACGCTCCAATCATCTGTTTTAATAACGCATTGACCTGAGCGGGGTTTGCCTTGCCACGGCTGGCTTTCATCACTTGTCCGACCAGTCCATTAAAGGCTTTTTCTTTTCCGCCTCTGTATTCATCCACCATGGTTTGGTTATTGGCAAGTACATCGACGATGATGGCTTCAATTGCCCCTGTGTCGGTCTCTTGTTTTAGTCCATGCTCGCTGATAATTTCATCAGCACTTTTGTCAGACTCCCACAGATGACCAAACACCTCTTTGGCGATTTTACCGCTGATGGTATCATCCAAAATTCGCACAATCAGCCCTGCCAAACGCTTGGCACTGATGGGTGATTGGTCAATGGTCAGCTCATTTTTGTTCAGTGAGCCTGACAGCTCGCCCATGACCCAGTTGGCTGCGATTTTGGCGTTATTTTTGCCAATGACATCAAGTACTTGCAAGAAATAATCCGACAGTTCACGACTGCCATTTAGTACATTGGCATCATAGGCGGTCAAGCCAAATTCACTCACAAATCGCTCTTTGCGTACGCTTGGCAGCTCTGGCATATCGGCACGCACCTTGGCAAGTGTCTCATCTGATATGATGACAGGCAACAGGTCAGGGTCTGGAAAGTAGCGGTAATCGTTGGCTTCTTCTTTGGTACGCATGGCACGAGTTTCATCACGCTCAGGGTCATATAGGCGTGTGGCTTGCACGACTTTGCCACCGTCTTCGATGACATCAATTTGGCGTTCAATCTCAGACTTGATAGCACGGTGAATAAAGCGAAATGAGTTTAGGTTTTTAAGCTCACAGCGAGTACCAAAGGGCGTGTTTGGCTTGTGTACCGACACATTAATGTCTGCCCGAAATGAACCCTCTGCCATGATGGCATCACTGATACCCAGCCATGTAACCAGTTCGTGAATGGTCTTGACATAAGCAACCGCCTCATCAACCGAACGCATGTCAGGTTCAGAGACAATCTCAATGAGCGGGGTGCCTGCACGGTTCAAATCCACACCCGTCATCTGCGGTACAGCATCATGCACCGATTTACCAGCGTCTTCTTCTAGGTGAGCTCGTGTGATACCAATGCGTTTGGTGTATTCATCCTTTTGCCCTGCATTGACCAAAATGTCAATATAACCCTCGCCCACAATAGGATTTGCCATTTGCGTGATTTGATAGCCTTTGGGCAGGTCAGGATAAAAGTAATTTTTGCGGTCAAAAGTGTTATAAGTGCCAAGTTTGGCATTGACACCCATGCCAAATTTTAAGGCACGCTCAATCACGCCTGCATTTAAGACAGGCAACGCCCCTGGAAAGCCCAAATCCACTATGGTGGCTTGGGTGTTTGGCTCTTGCCCAAAGGCGGTGGGGGCGTTTGAAAAGATTTTGCTGTCGGTGTTTAATTGGCAATGAATCTCAATACCAATCACGACTTCATAGCCGTCAATTAGGGGGGCTTGTTGGGTCATAAATTTTTCTATTCACTATAAAAATTTAATGGATTATAAAAATGGATAAATTTCTTTACCAATTTGTGCCATTATTTCATCTTTTTGATTTTTAAAATCAAGGGATTTACCATCATGGGGCTGGGTGATAAATAGGCTGATAAAATAAGGTTTATTATTTTCATTCCAAATCACAGCAATGATATTTTTTGATTCACTACCTGTGCCTGTTTTGTCGCCAATTCGCCAATTTTTTGGTAAATATTTTCTCAATAAATTATCAGCAACTTTATCATTGATAAGCCAAGTTATCAACTGTTCTTTGCTTTGATTGGATAGGATATTGCCTACAATCAGTGCTTTTAGGCTTTTTGTGTAAGGAATTGGTTTTGCGGTATCACTGGTTTCACCATAATGTGAGCGATTTAATAAAGGCTCATTATTTGCCAGCACCATATCCGCCCCAATCTCTTTCAAAAATTGATTGAATGCAGTCAAACCCCCAATTTTATCCAACAAGATATTAGCAGAACCATTATCACTCAGTGTTATGGTAGCTTCGCACAATTCACTAATAGAAATTGGTTTATTCTCATCAAAGTATTTTTTACAGACAGGAGAATATTCTATCAAATCGCTTTCTTTAATGATGATTTTTTCGTTTAAATCCAATTTTTCTTTATCTACAAGTAATAATATATGACTTGCAATAAAGGCTTTAATGGTACTATTAACAGGAAAATATTCATTACCACGATGACTGGATAGTTCACCATTGTCAGCAATAATCGTCATACCAATTTTGGCATTAAATTTATTTTCCCAAATTGGCAATATCTCTTTTAATTTATTTTGTAATAAATTTGGATTGTTTGTTATCTTATCATCGGGCAAATAATCATCAGATAAATTCGTTTTACATCCAGTTAATAAATTGCCAGAAAAAATAATAGGTAGTGCCAATAAGGTTTTTTGTAAAAAATGACGGCGTTGCATCATTATCTCCTTTTATTGTTTGGGATAAATTTATTATTGTTTGGGATAAGTTTATCATTCACCCCAATCCAAAAATCACTTCACCAAATCCGCCTTTGCCTGATGAAAATCGGTATGGCTTTGGTAAATGTGAGCGGTTTTTAACAGCTCGCTTTCCGCCCAATGCTTACTAATAAGCTGCAATCCCACAGGTAGGCCGTTTGCTTGTCCCACAGGGTGCGATAGGGCGGGCAGACCTGCCAAGTTCACACCAATGGTGTAGACATCGCCAAGGTAAATACTGGCAGGGTCAAGGCTTTCACCCAGTTTATAAGCAGCCGTTGGGGCGGTGGGACTGGCGATGATGTCGCATTTTTCAAATGCCTTTTTAAAGTCGTCCACGATAAGACGGCGTACCTTTTGAGCTTTGGTATAATAAGCGTCAAAATACCCTGCCGAGAGAGCATAAGTACCCATGATAATACGGCGTTGCACTTCTTCGCCAAAGCCATCAGAGCGGCTGCGAGTGTATAAGTCGTGTAAGTCTTTGGGATTTTCACAGCGATAACCAAAACGCACGCCATCATAGCGAGATAGGTTTGAGCTGGCCTCAGCGGGGGCGAGCAGATAATAGGTGGCAAGTGTGATGGCAGGGTCGGTAATGTCCACTTCTACAATTTTTGCCCCCAGCTCTTCATATGTGGCTAGGGCAGCACGAATGGATTTTTCTACTTCATCATCAAGCCCTGCTCCAAAATACGCTTTTGCCACACCGATTTTTTTGCCTGTCAAAGGTTTGCCGTCTGTGGCTGTTGCCAAAATGTCCGCCACATAATCCTCACTGGGGCGATTGATGGATGTGGCGTCTTTGGGGTCATGCCCTGTCATTGGGGCGAGCAGGTAGGCACAGTCTAGGGCAGATTTGCCAAAAGTGCCCGCTTGGTCAAGGCTTGAAGCATAAGCAATCATGCCATAGCGAGACACACGCCCATAAGTGGGCTTGATGCCTGTGATGCCACAAAAACTGGCAGGCTGGCGAATAGAACCGCCTGTATCTGAGCCTGTCGCCACAGGCACAAAACCTGCCGCCACCGCCGCCGCTGAACCCCCTGACGACCCACCTGGCACACGCTGGACATCCCAAGGGTTATGCACTGCCCCAAAATATGAACTTTCGTTGTCCGAACCCATGGCAAATTCGTCCATGTTAAGTTTACCAAGACTCACAAAGCCACTGTTTGCGATGCTATCAACGACCGTTGCATCATAAGGCGATATGAAGTTGTAGAGCATTTTTGAGCCAGCAGTGGTCAAAACCCCTTTGGTACATAGGTTGTCTTTATGAGCCATTGGTACGCCCAAAAGTGGACGGTTGTCGCCTTTTGCACGCAGTTTATCGGCAAGTTCGGCTTGGGCTAGGGCATTGTCAAAATCTTTGGTGATGAAGCTGTTGATTTGACCATCTAAGCGGTTAATGCGATTGGCAAAATGCTCTACCAGTTCATGGCTGCTAAATTGTTTGTTTTTTAGACCGTCTGCTAATTCATGGACGGATAGGTGGTGTAAATCTGTCATAAAATGCCTTTTTTATGTTGAATTTTGTTTTATTTAAATGTTAAATCCAGATGGGGTCTAAAAACATACTGCCATTTTTTAGACCATGCCTTGTTATTCAATCACCTGTGGCACCAAATATAACCCATCTTGCACCATAGGGGCAACCGCTTGAAAACCGTCTCGGCCAATGTCAGAATTGGCAATGTCAGCACGCAGCTCATTACAAGCTTCGTGGATATTTGCCAAAGGCTTGATATTATCAGTGTTTACGCCATCTAATATGTCCATCATGGCTAGGATTTTATCCAAATTGCCTGCATAGTTTTGGGCGGTTTTTTCATCAAGAGCAAGGCGTGATAAATTTGCACAGTCCAAAATGTCTTCGGTGGTGATGGTCATGAATGCTCCTAAAAATCATACAAATTTGTTTAAATTGATCAGTAAGCAGATAAGTCATGCTTTTATGGATTGGTTGTGATCTCACGCCATCGCATGCCACGAAAAGCCAATCGCACTAAACTGAATTTGATTTGTCTTATAAAGTTAACGACATAAAGCCTAATAAAATGGTTAATTGTACCATAGCTTGAAACAGGCACAAAACAAACTTTTAAATCTGAGCGGTTTTTACTTATAAATATTTATCAGTGAGCCATTTGACCAAGCTGGTCAAAAAGCGGATAATGCGTTTGTTGTCTACTATCTTAAACCGATTATGAATGATATAAAAACTTTGCCGATTGTGTTGGCATCCACATCACCAAGACGCCAAGAGCTGCTTTTGGCTGCAGGCGTGAAATTTGTTGTAAACGCAGTTGAGATTGATGAGTCTTGGCAAGCCAAAGAGGCACCAACAGACTATATTAATCGCATGGTGCTGACCAAGGCACAGCAAGCAGCCCTGAACAGCCATTTGCCAGATAAGTGCCTTTTGATCACCGCAGACACCATTGGCGTGATTGATGATTTGGTACTGACCAAGCCCAAAGATCAGGCGGATGCATATCGTATGTGGCAGATGCTTTCAGATACATCGCATGAGATTTGGACGGCAGTGTGTATTAGCGTGATTGATGCAAGTCAAATTGTTGACCAAGCAGTCATTTGTGAGTGTACCAAAGTAACTTTTGTTAAAATCACCCAAGCGATGATGGCAACTTATTGGGCAAGCGGCGAACCACAGGATAAGGCAGTTGCTTACGCCATTCAGGGCGGTGCGATGGCTTGGGTGCTATCGATTGATGGCAGTTATACCAATGTTGTTGGATTGCCATTAGCACAGACATTGGCTTTGATTGATAAAATGGCTTTACAAACAGTCAATTAGCCCCATTTTGTTCATTGATTGTATTGACCAATGCATTTATATATGACGATGTTTAAATTGCATAGACTGATATCAGATTTATGAAATCAATAAACCCATCTAGGGGCATTAAACTTGCACATTAAGAAAATATCACTTACCATAAGTATCAGATAAAGATTACCAAGTTATAAATAAAGAGTAAATAATGTCAGAAGAATTATTAATTAATTATACACCCATGGAGTCGCGCATGGCGGTGCTGACCGATGGCGTTACCAGTGAAATTTTGATTGAACGCCACCAAAAATTGGGTTTGGTTGGCAATATTTATTTGGGTACTGTGGCGCGAGTTTTGCCGGGTATGCAGGCAGCGTTTGTGGATATTGGACAAGCCAGAACTGCATTTTTACATGCCAATGATATGCAAAAACCCAAGCGTAGTAGCGACAGCTTAGACGAAGCACCACCAGCACCGATTACACAGCTTCGCATCGCACATCAAAGTAACGCTTCTCAAGATGAGCGTGCTGAGCAAAATGGGTATAGCTCAGCCATCGATATCCAAAGACCTGCTTTACCCAAAAAACCTGAGTCACCAAACGCTGAATTAATTCAATATCGCCTAAGAGAAGGCGATAAAATTTTGGTGCAAGTCGTCAAAGATGAACTTGGTACAAAAGGTGCTCGCCTGACGACGAACATCTCTTTACCATCTCGTTATTTGGTGTATTTACCTACAAATGATGAGTATGTTGGGGTATCGATACGCATCGAAGAAACTGAAGAGCGGACACGATTAAAAGAAATTCTGACGCAACTTATGCAAAACGCCAACTTAAAAGGCGGACTGATTGCACGCACTGCCGCTGAGGAGATGAGTGAGTCTAAGCTTAAAGAGGACATTTATTATTTATTACAACTTTGGCAAACCATCATCGCACGCCAAGCAGCGACACGGTTACATTCCAATAAACGCAGTGAGTTGATTTACCAAGAGCTATCACTGCCGCTTCGATGTATCCGTGATTTGGTTAATGAAAAAACAACCAAAGTGCTGATTGATAATGAGATGATGTATCATGAGGTAGCACATTTTGCCCAAGAGTTTGTACCTTTCATTGCACCGATGGTGACGCATTATGCAGGCGAGACTCCTTTATTTGATTTATATCGTGTCGAAGAAGATCTGCAAAATGCCCTAAAACGCCGTGTTGAGCTTAAATCAGGTGGCTATTTAATCATTGACCAAACCGAAGCGATGACAACCATTGATGTCAATACAGGTTCTTATGTTGGCGCACGCTGTTTGGAGGATACGGTTTATAAAACCAACCTAGAGGCAACACATGCCATCGCTCGCCAAATTCGTCTGCGAAACCTTGGTGGTATCATTATTCTTGACTTTATCGATATGTCCGAAGAGGTGCACAGAGCCGATGTACTAGCAAGCTTACAAGAGCAGCTCACCCATGACTATGCCAAAACGAATATCACTCAAGTCAGCGAGCTTGGTTTGGTAGAGATGACACGCAAGCGTACCAGAGAATCACTGCCACAACAGCTGTGTGAGCCTTGTCCTGTCTGTGATGGCAAAGGCTATATTAAGACTGCAGAAACGGTATGCTTTGAGATATTTCGTGAAATCATGCGCTATGGACGCACCTTTAATAAGCCTAAACAATTTACCGTCATCGCTCATTCAAGCGTGATTGATATGATGCTATCTAGCGAAGCTGGTACAGTGGCAGACTTAGAATATTTGATTGGCAAACCCATTCGTTTTGAGATTGAAAACTTTTTCACGCCCGAGCAGTACAACATTGCACTTGATTAACATTCACTGTTGATGTTCTTGATGAATTTTTGGTTATTGAAGACCAATTTATCGGTCAAATTTAAGAAAAATTAGCAAAAAGTCTCATATATACCTTGCATTGATAAATTTTTCGTGTATAATAGACAAATCATTTGAACTGCGTTGCACTTTTTGCAAAGAATGTGAAAAGTTTACTTCAACAATGAACCTTGTTCAACTCAAAGGAAGTACTAAGCAACGCCACAGCCAAAGCATCGTTTTTGGCACTATTGAACAAACACCCCTGCTACCTTGCTTTTGACATACGGTTGGCAGGGATAAGATTATTTTGCTTTTTATAATTCGAAAGTAAATTTTAACGGTTTAACTTTCATTCATTGATGAAAGTTTAAAGCACTTAATTAGGAGCTTGTTGGCATGGCTAACCAGAGAATCCGTATCCGACTAAAATCGTTCGACCATCGTCTGATTGACCAGTCGGCACAAGAGATTGTCGATACTGCAAAGCGTACAGGCGCACAAGTTTGCGGTCCTGTACCGTTGCCGACTCGTATTGAGCGGTTCAACGTATTGACATCACCACACGTCAACAAAGACGCTCGTGACCAGTACGAAATTCGCACCCATAAGCGTATGATTGACATCGTGCAACCAACAGATAAGACTGTTGATGCATTGATGAAGCTGGATCTAGCAGCTGGTGTTGATGTTCAGATCGCTTTGGGCTAATGAACATAAGTCTGGTTTGAACTATTAAACTATTAATATAAAGAGGTCTAAAATGGCGATTGGTTTAGTCGGTAAAAAATGCGGCATGACCCGAGTCTTCACTGAAGCAGGCGTTTCTATTCCTGTCACAGTGGTTGAGGTTGATGCCAACCGCATCTCGCAAATCAAAACAGTAGACACCGATGGCTATAACGCAATCCAAATCACCACAGGTGAGCGTCGTGACAGCCGTGTGACTGCTGCTCAAAAAGGACACTTCGCAAAAGCTGGCGTTGCTGCTGGTCGTGGTGTTTGGGAATTCCGTGCAGAAGAAAGCGATTTAGAAGGTCGTGAAATCGGCGGTAATATCCTAGCTGATATCTTTGAAGTTGGTCAGTTGGTCGATGTGACTGGTCAAAGCAAGGGTAAAGGTTTCCAAGGTGGTGTGAAGCGTCATAACTTCCGCACTCAAGATGCAACCCACGGTAACTCTGTTTCTCACCGTGTTTTGGGTTCTACAGGTCAAAACCAAACCCCAGGTCGTGTATTTAAAGGCAAAAAAATGCCAGGTCAAATGGGTAATAAACGAGTTACTGTTCAAGGCTTGGAAATCGTTTCTGTTGACGCCGAAAAAGGTGTACTGGTCATCAAAGGTGCTGTTCCAGGTGCTAATGGTGGCGATGTTATCGTACGCCCATCAGTCAAAGCCTAGTAAAGGGGATTAACGTGAATTTAAAAACTGTTACAGGTGCAGCGGTTGAACTATCAGAGATCACTTTTGGTCGTGAGTTTAACGAAGCCTTGGTACACCAAGTCGTAACTGCTTACCTAGCTGGTGCTCGTCAAGGTACTCGTGCTCAAAAAACTCGTGGCGAAGTTTCTGGTGGTGGTAAAAAACCATGGCGTCAAAAAGGTACTGGTCGTGCTCGTGCAGGCTCTATCCGTAGCCCTATTTGGGTTGGTGGTGGTCGTGCATTTGCTGCCAAACCACAAGATTGGTCTCAAAAAGTAAACCGCAAAATGTATCGTGGTGCAATGCAGTGCATTTTGGCGGAATTGGTTCGTCAAGAGCGTTTGGTTTTGGTTGATGACATCGCTGTATCAGCACCAAAAACCAAAGAGCTTATCGCTAAGCTGGCTGAACTGAATGCCCCACGCGCATTGATCGTAACTCATGAAGTTGACGAAAACTTGTACTTGGCTGCACGCAATATCCCATATGTGAATGTATTGGGTACTCGTGAAGTTGATCCAGTAAGCTTGGTTTCTTTTGACAAAGTGATTATGACTGTTGAAGCAGCCAAACAATTTGAGGAGACACTTGCATGAGCAACGCAAGACTATATCAGGTACTAAAAGCACCTGTATTTTCAGAAAAATCTCAGCGTCTGGGCGACACTCTTGGTGTGCAAGTTTTCAAAGTTGATAGCACTGCAACCAAGCGCGAAATCAAACAAGCTGTTGAGCTGATGTTTGAAGGTGTTGAAGTTGTCAAAGTAAACACACTTAATACCAAAGGCAAAACCAAGCGTTTTGGCCGTGTTGTTGGTAAGCGTTCTGACGTGAAAAAAGCGTATGTAACCTTAAAAGCTGGTTCAGACGTACAAATCGGTGCTGGTGAAGAAGCCACTGGCGAAACAGCGACTAACGAATAAGGAATAAAAAATGCCTATCGTAAAAGCAAAACCAACCTCACCAGGTCGCCGCTTTGTTGAAAAAGTTGTGCATCCACACCTTTATAAAGGTCGTCCTTATGCACCACTTGTTGAATCAAAAGCTAAAACTGGTGGCCGTAACAATAATGGCCGTATCACCACCCGCCATATCGGTGGTGGTCATAAGCAGCACTATCGCTTAATTGATTTTAAACGCAA
This sequence comes from Moraxella sp. HMSC061H09, assembly GCF_001809255.1. NCBI lineage: Bacteria > Pseudomonadati > Pseudomonadota > Gammaproteobacteria > Moraxellales > Moraxellaceae > Moraxella > Moraxella sp. HMSC061H09. Next base: position 47,368 of record NZ_KV796853.1, on the reverse strand, counting down.
TAAAGATGGTATTCCAGCTGTTGTTGAGCGTATTGAATATGATCCTAACCGTACAGCACATATTGCTCTTTTGAAGTATGCAGATGGTGAGCGTCGTTACATTATTGCACCTAAGAAATTAAGTGTTGGCGATCAGGTTCAATCTGGAGAAGGTTCTCCTATCCGTCCAGGCAACTGCTTACCATTGAAAAATATCCCTGTCGGTACAGTAATTCATAATATTGAACTTAAAATTGGCAAAGGCGCTCAAATTGCTCGCTCTGCTGGTGCAGCGGTTCAGTTATTGGGTCGTGATGGTGCTTATGTCATCGTGCGTTTGCGTTCAGGTGAGACTCGCCGTATTCATGCTAATTGCCGTGCGGTTATTGGTGAAGTATCTAACACTGAAAATAACCTAAAATCACTAGGTAAAGCAGGTGCAGCACGCTGGCGTGGTGTTCGTCCTACCGTTCGTGGTACAGCAATGAACCCAATTGACCACCCACACGGTGGTGGTGAGGGTCGCAACTTCGGTAAACACCCAACCAGCCCATGGGGTCAGAAAGCTAAGGGTCTTAAGACTCGTTCTAACAAGCGTACTGACAGTATGATTATCCGTCGCCGTCGTGCCAAGAAATAAAGGAAAAGTTTCATGCCTCGTTCATTGAAAAAAGGTCCATTTATCGATGCGCATTTGTTTGCTAAGGTTGAAAATGCTCTAGAAAGCAACAGCCGCAAACCGATCAAAACTTGGTCACGTCGCTCGATGATTCTACCTCAAATGGTAGGTCTAACCATCTCAGTTCATAATGGTCGCACTCATGTGCCAGTTATTGTAAGTGAACAGATGGTTGGTCATAAACTCGGTGAATTCGCCCCGACCCGTTCTTATCGTGGTCATGGCGTTGATAAGAAATCTAAAAGATAAGGTGCTACCATGGAAGTAACTGCAAAATTACGTGGTGCCGCCATTTCGGCACAGAAAGTAAGATTGGTTGCGGACGAAGTTCGTGGTAAGCCAATTGAGCGCGCTTTGGACATTCTAACATTTAGCAACAAAAAAGGTGCTAAACTGGTTAAAAAATGCCTAGATTCAGCCATTGCTAATGCTGAACACAATAATGGCTTGGACATTGATAAGTTGCGTGTCACTACCATTTATGTTGATGAAGGTATTACCTTAAAGCGTATCATGCCCCGTGCCAAGGGTCGTGCTGATCGTATCAGTAAACGCACTTGTCACATCACTGTTAAAGTAGGGGAATAATCATGGGTCAAAAAGTACATCCAATTGGTATTCGTTTGGGCGTTATCAAAAAGCACAACGCTAACTGGTATGCCAATCCTAAGCAATATTCAGAGTATTTGCTGAATGACTTCCAAGTTCGTAATTTTTTGCGTAAAAAATTGGAAGGTGCAATGGTTAGCCATATTTACATTGAGCGTCCAACTGGTGCTGCAAAAATCACGATTCATAGTGCACGCCCTGGTATTATCATTGGTAAAAAAGGTGAAGATATCGAAAGCCTACAAAAAGAGCTAACCAAACTGATGGGTGTTCCAGCTCAGGTTAATATCCAAGAAATTTCTCAACCTGATTTGGATGCTCGTTTGGTTGCCGAAGGTATTGCCAGCCAGCTTGAACGCCGTGTTATGTTTCGCCGTGCGATGAAGCGTGCTGTTCAAAATAGTATGCGTTCAGGTGCTCAAGGTATTAAAGTTGAGCTTTCTGGTCGTTTAGGTGGCGCTGAGATTGCTCGTACCGAATGGTATCGTGAAGGTCGTGTGCCGCTACACACATTGCGTGCTGATATTGATTATGCATCAGTGCGTGCAGAAACTACTTACGGTACTATCGGTGTTAAAGTTTGGATTTTCCGTAGTGAAGTTTTAGACGGTATGAATAGTGCCTACAACCCAGTTGTTGAAGATAAAACACGCGCACCAAAACGCCGTGGTCGTTCTAATCGCCGCAACACAGACAGAGGTTAAGCTATGTTACAACCAAAACGTACCAAGTTTCGCAAAATGCACAAAGGGCGTAACACAGGTCTTGCCCAGCGTGGTAATACAGTTGCTTTTGGTGAAATTGGTCTAAAATCTATCGGTCGTGGTCGTATGACTGCGCGTCAAATTGAGGCTGCGCGTCGTACAATCACTCGTCGCATTAAGCGTGGCGGTAAAATTTGGATTCGTGTATTCCCAGATAAACCAATTACCGAAAAACCATTAGAAGTTCGTATGGGTAAAGGTAAAGGGCCTGTTGAGTATTGGGTAGCGGAAATCAAACCAGGTAAAATGCTTTATGAAATCCAAGGTGTTAGTGAAGACCTTGCTCGTGAAGCACTGACTTTGGCAGCCGCCAAGCTACCATTTAAGACTACCATTGTTAAACGGACGATAATGTAATGAAAACCAACGAATTACGCGAAAAATCAGTAGATGAGTTGGCTCAATTGCTTGATGAAAAGCAACTTGATGCGTTCCGTCTGCGTATGGCTAAGGCCACAGGTCAGCTTGCCAATACTCATGAAATCAAAAACAATCGTCGTACGATTGCTAAGATTTTGACTTTGATTAATGAAAAACAAAGAGGTGAGGCATGAGCGATAACACCCAAACCCAAGAAGTTGGCGTTGTAACTGGTAAAGTTATCAGCAATAAGATGGATAAATCTATCGTTGTGTTGGTCGAACGCCAAATCCGTCACCCAATGTATGGTAAACAAGTTCGTCGTTCTACCAAAATTAAGGCACATGATGAAAATAATATTTGCCAAGAAGGTGATATCGTACGCATCAAAGAAACTCGTCCATTCTCCAAGACTAAGACTTGGGCTTTGGTGGATGTAGTTGAAACTGCTGTAAAAATTTAAGACATTTGCATTAAAAGTCATTTGAGAGTATAATATATATCTTTTAGATATGTATCCACTTTTAGTGGCAAATGACTTTTATTGCTTTATTATTATTGGAGTAATGCGATGATTCAGACTGAAACAATGCTGGAAGTTGCAGATAACAGTGGTGCAAGACGCGTTCAGTGCATTAAAGTACTGGGTGGCTCACATCGTCGTTATGCATCTGTTGGCGACATCATCAAAGTAACAGTGAAAGAAGCAATTCCGCGTGGCCGTGTTAAAAAAGGCGATGTGATGAATGCAGTGGTTGTGCGTACCAAAAAAGGCGTTCGCCGCCCAGACGGTTCAGTGCTTCGTTTTGACGACAATGCAGCAGTATTGTTGAATAATAACAAAGCACCGATTGCAACGCGTATTTTTGGACCTGTTACTCGTGAACTGCGCAGTGAACAATTCATGAAAATTGTTTCATTGGCACCAGAAGTACTGTAATTGTTTAGAGGCTTATTATGGCAAAGTTACGTAAAGGCGACACCGTGGTTGTGATTGCTGGCAAAGATAAAGGCAAGCAAGGCACAATTTTGGCGGTGAAAGCAGACCGTGTAAAAGTTGAAGGCATTAACATTGTAACCAAACACCAAAAACCTAACCAAATGCTAGGCAAGGAAGGTGGTATCGTTAAGCAAGAAGCTTTTTTACATATTTCAAATGTTGCGATTTATAACGCAAACACCCAAAAAGCAGATCGTATTGCTTATCAAGTGAATGAAGATGGCAAAAAAGAGCGTATCTATCGTTCAACTGGTGAAGTAGTGGCGACTGCATAAAAAACTAAGGGTATATAGTAATGGCAAGATTAAAATCGTTATATAATGACAAGCTAAAACAGCAAATCAAAGAAGAGCTGGGTTTAGAAAATGTCATGCAAGTACCAAAAATCACCAAAATCACTTTAAATATGGGTGTTGGTGGTGCAGCACAAGATAAAAAATTACTTGAAGGTGCTTTGGCAGATATGACCGCAATCGCTGGTCAAAAACCTGTTGTAACCAAAGCACGCAAATCAGTTGCAGGCTTTAAAATCCGTGAAGAGTGGCCAATCGGCTGTAAAGTCACCTTGCGTGGCGAGCAAATGTATGAATTCTTAGATCGCTTGGTTGCCATCGCAATCCCGCGTATCCGTGACTTCCGTGGTTTTTCTGCCAAAGCATTTGATGGTCGTGGTAACTATTCATTGGGCATCAAAGAGCAGATCGTTTTCCCTGAAGTAGACTTTGATAAAATCGATCGTATCCGTGGATTGGACGTGACCATCACGACAACCGCAGCAAATGATGATCAAGGTCGTGCATTGCTAAAAGCATTTGGCTTCCCATTCAGATAAGGTAAAACGTTATGGCTAAAAAAAGCATGATTAATCGCGAATTAAAACGCGAAAAAACTGTTGCTAAGTATGCTGAAAAGCGTGCTCAGCTAAAAGCTATCATTAGCGATACCAATGCTAGCGAAGAAGAGCGCTTAGATGCAATGTTGGCATTGCAAGCGTTACCACGTAACGCATCTCCGGTGCGTTTGCGTAACCGTTGTGGCGTAACTGGTCGTCCCCATGGTTATTTCCGTAAATTTGGTCTTTCACGCAATATGTTGCGTTTACATGTAATGCAAGGCGATGTGCCTGGCGTTCGTAAAGCTAGCTGGTAATAAGGAGTTACGCTATGAGTATGCAAGATCCAGTTGCCGACATGCTAACTCGCATTCGCAACGCACAAGCAAGAAATAAACCATCTGTACAGATGCCTGCTTCTAAACTACGCAAATCCATTGCTGATTTATTGGTAGCTGAAGGCTATTTGACTTCTGCTGAAGTCAGTGAAGCTGAAAATGGTAAAAAGGTATTAGATATTGAATTAAAATACTACCAAGGCAAAGGCGTTATTGAGCAATTGAAGCGTTATAGTCGCCCAGGTTTACGCCAATATCGTGGTAAAGATGAACTTCCAAGCGTTCAAAAAGGTCTTGGCGTTGCCATTATCTCAACCAGTCGTGGCATTATGAGTGATCGTGCGGCACGCGAAGCTGGTATTGGTGGTGAAATCATCGCATTGGTTGCATAATTAATTACATGTAATTACTGATAAAAATCTAGAATATTTAGTTTACAGCTAAGTATAGATATGTTAAACTAGCAGGCTTTAATGCCTGTTAGTTTTTTATGGCTATCATTTATCTGATGGTAGTTTAGTTTTCATTTAAAGGAAATTCCTATGTCTCGTGTGGCTAAAGCCCCAGTAACGCTACCAGAAGGTACCAACGTTACTTTGAACGATCGGCAGGTTGAAGTCAAAGGTAAGAATGGCACTTTATCTTTGAGCCTGCATGAATTGGTCGAGCTAAAACAAGAAGATGGTATTGTTGTACTATCTCCAGTTGTAGACACTAAAGAAGCGTGGATGCACACTGGTACAGTGCGTGCTCTATTGAACAATATGGTTAAAGGCGTTAGTGAAGGTTTTGAGCGTCGTCTGCAACTGATTGGTGTTGGTTATCGTGCACAAGTTGCAGGTAATAAAGTAAACCTAAGTTTAGGTTTTTCTCATCCAATCGAATACACGCTACCTGAAGGTGTTACGGCTGAAAGCCCAAGCCAAACTGAAATTTTGCTTAAATCAAGCGATAAGCAAAAGCTTGGTCAAGCAGCTGCTAAAATTCGTAGCTTCCGCCCACCAGAGCCTTATAAAGGTAAGGGTGTTCGTTATAGCGATGAAGTTGTTCTTCGTAAAGAAGCTAAGAAAAAATAAGGTGAGCCATAATGTTCGATAAAAAATCAGCTCGTCTTCGTCGAGCGAAAAAAACTCGTGCACATATCCGTCATTTGGGTGTTGACCGTTTGACAGTAACCCGCACGCCTCGTCATATTTACGCACAAATCATCTCACCAACGGGTGGTGTGGTTGTTGCTCAAGCATCTACTTTAGATGCAACTTTGCGTTCAGGTGCAACAGGTAATGTGGAAGCAGCTAAAGCTGTTGGTGCTCTTATTGCAGAGCGTGCAAAAGCTGCTGGTATCACTAAAGTTGCATTTGATCGTAGTGGTTTTAAATATCATGGCCGTGTTAAAGCACTAGCTGACGCTGCTCGTGAAAACGGATTGGAGTTCTAATCATGGCAAAAGTTGAACAAACTGACGGTTTGGTAGAAAAATTAGTTGCCGTTGACCGTGTAGCAAAAGTTGTAAAAGGTGGTCGAATTTTTTCTTTCACCGCATTAACTGTTGTTGGTGATGGTAACGGTCGTGTTGGTTTTGGTCGTGGTAAGGCTCGTGAAGTGCCTGCAGCCATCCAAAAAGCCCTAGAAGCTGCTAAGCGTAATATGATTACGGTGGATTTAGCTGGTCATACACTACAGCACCCAATCAATGCTCGTCACGGTGCATCAAAAGTTTATATGCAACCAGCCTCTGAAGGTACTGGTGTTATTGCTGGTGGTGCAATGCGTGCTGTACTCGAAGTTGCAGGTGTACAGAATGTATTGGCAAAATGCTATGGTTCTACCAATGCAGCCAATGTTGTACAAGCAACTTTCAAAGGTTTGCGTGACATGACATCGCCAGAGCAAGTTGCCGCAAAGCGTGGCAAATCTGTCGAAGAAATTTTGGGCTAAGAAATAGGTGAGTTACGATGAAAAAAATGAAAGTTACTCAAGTAAAGTCGAGTGCCCATCGTTTGGCAAGTCATAAAGCTTGTTTGAAAGGTTTGGGACTACGTCGCATTGGTCATACTGTTGAAGTTGAGGATACTCCATCAACTCGTGGTATGGTAAATCGTGTACATTACATGGTTAAAGTGGAGGAAGCGTAATGGGTCTTAAACTGAATGAACTATCACCAGCATTGGGTGCTAAGAAAAAAGCATTCCGTCGTGGTCGTGGTATTGGCTCAGGCTTAGGTAAAACTGGTGGTCGTGGTGTTAAGGGTCAAACTTCGCGTTCTGGCTCAAGCATTCCTGCGGGTTTTGAAGGCGGTCAAATGCCTATCTATCGTCGTTTACCAAAATTTGGTTTTACTTCGAAGATGGCTATGACAACTGCTGAAGTTCGTCTATCTGAGCTTAATAAGATTGATGGCGATACTGTGAGCTTAGATACCCTTAAAGCTGCGAATATTATTCGTGGTGATATGAAGCGTGCACGCATTATTTTATCTGGTGAGGTGGGCCGTGCATTGACTTTTAAAGGTGTAAAAGTTACAAAAGGTGCAAAACAAGCAATCGAAGCTGCCGGTGGTAGTGTCGAGGAGTAATCTATGTCAAGGCAGTCAGTATCTCGTTCTAGCATTCCCTTAAATCCTTTTACTTTCGTAAGAAAGTATGATGAATTATGGACGCGTATGCTTTTTTTATTTGGGGCGCTGATTGTTTATCGACTTGGTTCTCATATTCCAGTTCCAGGCATGAACCCTGTTAGCTTAGCTAATTTTTTCCAGAGTAATAGCAATACCTTTTTGGGTATGTTTAATGTGTTTTCTGGAGGGTCATTAGAGCGTATGTCTATTATGGCACTAGGCATTATGCCTTATATTTCTGCTTCGATTGTTGTGCAGATGATGTCTGCCATCATACCTTCTCTTGAAGCGTTAAAAAAAGAAGGTGAATCTGGACGCAGAACGCTGAATAAATATACGCGCCAAGGAACTTTAGCACTTGCATTTGTTCAGGCAGTTGGTATGTCTACTGGTTTGATTGCTGGTGGCTTGACATTGACAACTGGTTTGAGTTTTTATATTCCGGCAGTGACTTCTTTAGTCGCAGGATCGATGTTTTTAATGTGGCTTGGTGAGCAAATTACTGAGCGAGGTGTGGGCAATGGTATTTCTATGCTTATTTTAGCGAGTATCATAGCCAGTGCGCCAGGCATGATTTCACAGGCTTTCAGTCAAAATTTAAATTTGATTGTTATGCTTTTATTTGTCGTATTGGGTATTACAGTGATAGCGGCCATTGTTTTTATTGAGCGTGCACAGCGCCGTGTACCTGTGAACTATGCTCAAAAACAGCAATTAGGTCGTAAAATTTATGCACAGCAGCAGTCACATTTACCCTTAAAAATCAATATGGCTGGTGTAATTCCAGCAATTTTTGCAAGCTCGCTATTGCTACTTCCAGCCAGCTTAGGTCAATGGACTACAGTTAGTGAAAATCCAACGCTGACCCAAGAGATTATTCAAAATATCACTTTAGTACTTCAGCCTGGACAACCTTTATACTTATTGTTATTTGGTGTGATGATTATATTTTTCTGTTATTTTTATACGGCATTAATGTTTAATCCTAAAGAGGTTGCAGAAAATTTGAAGCGAAGTGGTGCTTATATTCCAGGAATACGACCAGGTCAGCAAACTAAGCGATATTTAGATTTTGTTTTAAATCGCCTAACTTTTATCGGTGCAATGTATATGACAATCATCTGTTTGATGCCGATGATTATACAGTCTGTATTTAATGTACCAATTCCACTAGGTGGGGCATCTTTATTGATTATGGTTGTTGTTTTGATGGACTTTATCGCTCAATTACAAGCACATTTAATGACACATCAATACCATGATCAGACGATTATTAAATCGTCATAATGATACGCTTCTTTAGAAGCATATTAAAATTAAAAATCTGTGGCAGTTGTGACTTCATGTATCGCAAAGATAAAGTACTTGTTATTTACAATGCAGAGCTATGCCACAAACAATGTCAAGGTTAATTTACAAATTAATACTTGATTTATTATAGCGGATAATGTATTATCCGCTTCTTGCTATGCTATCATTTATGAGATAGCAGTTAAACTTAGCAAATACAACTGTATTTGTGCTAATGGAGAGAAATCAATGGCTCGTATTGCCGGTGTAAATATTCCGGACAACAAACATGCTGTGATTTCGCTAACTTACATTTTTGGTATTGGTCGTACAACTGCTAAGCAAATCCTTGCTGCTGTTGGTATCGAAGAAACCACTAAAATTGGTTCGTTAGATGATTCACAACTGGATGCTGTTCGTGCAGAAGTTGCAAACTACACAGTAGAAGGTGATCTTCGTCGTGAAGTTTCAATGAATATCAAACGTTTGGTCGATCTTGGTTGCTATCGCGGTCTTCGTCATCGTCGTGGTCTACCAGTTAATGGTCAGCGTACTAAAACAAATGCGCGTACCCGTAAAGGTCCACGCAAAGCAATTAAAAAGTAACTAACTTAGGAAGCTAAAAGATGGCAAAAGACACTCGTAGCCGCAAAAAAGTGGCTCGTCGTTCGGTATCTGAAGGTATCGCCCATATTCATGCGTCTTTTAATAACACCATTGTAACGATTACTGATCGTCAAGGTAATGCATTGGCTTGGGCCACTTCTGGTGGACAAGGCTTCCGCGGTTCACGCAAATCTACACCATTTGCAGCTCAGGTTGCAGCTGAGGTTGCTGGTAAAACAGCACAAGAAACCTATGGTGTTAAGAATGTTGATGTCTTGGTAAAAGGTCCAGGACCAGGTCGTGAGTCTGCGGTTCGTGCACTGGGTGCATTGGGTTATAAAATTAATAGCATAAGCGATGTAACACCAATTCCACACAACGGTTGCCGCCCACCCAAGAAGCGCCGCGTTTAAGGAGATAGACTTATGGCTCGTTATATTGGTCCAAAATTAAAATTGTCTCGCCGTGAAGGTACTGACCTGCAATTAAAATCAGGTGTAAAGCCTTACGATGTTAAGACAAAAAAAGCAGGTCGTGTACCTGGTCAGCATGGTAATAGCCAAAATAAAACCTCTGAATACGCATCACAACTTCGTGAAAAACAAAAAGTTAAACGCATGTATGGTGTATTAGAGCGTCAGTTTTCTAACTATTATAAAGAAGCAGCACGTGAGCGTGGTGCAACTGGTGAAAACTTGTTGGTTACCCTTGAACGCCGCCTTGATAATGTTGTTTATCGCATGGGCTTTGGTGCAACGCGTGCAGAAGCGCGTCAATTGGTTAGCCATCGTGCTATCATGCTAAAAAAAGCTGGTCGTGATGAGTTTGTACGCGTTAACATTCCTTCAATTCAAGTTCAAGATGGTGATGTGATCGCAGTGCATGAAAAATCAAAAGAGCAACTTCGTATTAAAAACGCAGTTGAGCTTGCGACACAGCGTGGCATCCCAGCATGGTTAGAAGTTGATCACAGTAAACTACAAGGTACTTTCAAATCTGCGCCAGAGCGTAGTGAATTACCAGCTGAAATCAATGAAAACTTGATTGTTGAGCTATATTCTAAATAATCCGAATTAAATCGAGGTGACACTATGACAAATGCAACTGAGTTTCTAACACCGAGTGCGATTAATGTCGATACGGTCAATGAAACGACTGCAAAGGTCACGCTCGAGCCGTTAGAGCGCGGTTTTGGGCATACGCTAGGTAATGCTCTACGCCGTATTCTACTTTCTTCTTTATCAGGTGCTGCAGTAGTAGAAGCTGAGATTGAAGGTGTTGATCATGAATATTCAACACTAGAAGGGTTGCAAGAAGATGTACTTGATCTTCTTTTAAATCTGAAGTCTTTAGCGATTATTCTGCATGACCAGAATGAAGCATATTTGACTTTGGATAAACGGGGTGCAGGAGTTGTGACTGCTGCTGATCTTGAGCTACCACACAATGTTGAAATCGCTAATCCTGATTTGGTGCTTGGCACATTGAGTGAGCGTGGCCATCTGAAGATGCGACTACATGTAGTGACAGGTCGTGGCTATGAGCCTGCTAATCAGCGTCGTGAAGATGCCAATTCTAAAATTATTGGTCGCTTAAAGCTTGACGCAAGCTTTAGCCCAATTATTAGAGTGGCTTATGATGTTGAAAATGCTCGTGTTGAACAGCGTACCGATCTTGATAAACTGATTATCGAGCTTGAGACCAACGGCACGATTGACCCAGAAGAAGCTATTCGCAAAGCTGCAACGATTCTACAACAACAAATTGCTATTTTTGTGGATCTTGAAGCTGAAGAAGCGCCTGAGCCTATCAAAGAAAAAGAAGAGATTGATCCTGTGCTGTTACGCCCAGTGGATGATCTTGAGTTAACGGTTCGTTCGGCAAATTGCTTGAAAGCTGAAAATATTTATTACATCGGTGATTTGGTACAGCGTTCAGAAACTGAACTATTGAAGACACCAAATCTTGGTAAGAAATCATTGACTGAGATTAAAGATGTGCTTGCATCTAAAAATCTTGAACTTGGTATGCGTTTAGATAACTGGCCGCCAAGTGATTTGCGTGTCGATGATCGTTTTTCTTATCGTAGCCGCTAATTTAAAGGATACTTGACCATGCGACATCGTAAAAGCGGAGTCAAGCTGGGTCGCACCAGCAGCCATCGTAAGGCTATGTTCCAAAACATGACTAATTCATTATTTGAGCATGAGCTAATTAAAACTACTTTGCCAAAAGCAAAAGAGCTTCGCCGTGTGGCAGAGCCTTTGATTACTTTGGCAAAAGAAGATAGCGTTGCAAACCGCCGTCTTGCTTTCAGCCGTATGCGTAATAAGGATATGGTTGGTAAATTATTCAGTGAGCTTGGCCCTCGTTACCAAGCTCGTCCAGGTGGATATTTGCGTATCATCAAGTGCGGTTTTCGTGATGGCGATAATGCACCAATGGCTTATGTTGAATTGGTAGATCGTCCATAATGGATTTTACTGCTTCATTAAAAACCCTGATTATTTATCAGGGTTTTATTTTTAATGCAATATTGTTCTTAATTTCTATCATAATATCAGCTTGCATCTATTAACGAGACAACTGGTGATGGTTGGTCTTGTAATTCACCTGCGTCCAAAAATCCGTCGACCAAATTTTCCATCATAGCTTCAAGCTCATAGGTGCTATCGTATGTTACTTTTTCTCCATTAAGATAAATTGGCATGCTAATAAATGGTGCATTTAGTGCTTCAATTAAGCTCAGTACGATTGGTGTGTGGGCAAGGCTGGCACAAATATTTTTGCCGCTAGAATTTACAAATTTCTTTGGAGCGGATTTGGTTGGATTTAATAAAAAATGAGTGTTTTTATTGAGAGTATTTTTTAAATTTCGATGGGCAAAATCGCTGATTTTGGCAAAGGTTGATATTTCACTGATATGGCGACATATTAAACAAAATTTAGGCTCGTATTGACCAAAGCGTAATGCTTGGGCAAGTGATTGTTTGGCATCAAGACTGACGGCTAAGCGATATCCGCTTGGGTCTGGATAAATAATTAATTGGTCATTTTTGAGTAAATTGGCAGCTTGTATTAACACACGCTTTTGGGGATTGTCAGGATGAATATAAAATTTTTGCATTTGTTTACCTCATCTTAATTGTTGTGTAGTAGTTTGAATGGCTGAGTGTTAAGATAACCCATAATAAAAGTTGCGCGTCTGTGGGCAGGGTGCTTGGGTTTGATAGATAAAATTTAGCTTGGTTAAAGACATCTTGGGCAAAGGTGCTGTTTGAGATATCAAAATTTGCATTTAGGTTGTCTTGTGAGACATAAAAATATCGACCGCAAGCTAAAGTTAATAAAGCTTCAATGGCTTGTGGCTTGATTTCAACTTGCTCAAATAACCGCTGAGTTTGTTCATTTCTACCATCGGATTCATACCAGTAACCAAAGTCATTGAGCTTGCGACGAGCTTGTCCTGCGATGCACCAGTGGCTAATTTCATGTAATGCACTTTGAAAAAAACCATGTGCAAATTCAATGCGTGCAGGTGCATTATGCTCACTGGGAAAATATTCAGGTTCGCTTTCACCACGCACCAGCACGGTCGGAATTTGGTCAAAATACATATGATTAAATAGCAAATCAAATAAGTGAATTAACCAGTCAGTCAGTATTTGCTCATCTTGTGCCTCATCTTTTGTATTATTTTGGATGAGCTGCCAGCGATGATAAAAATTTTGCCATGGCGGCGGTGAAATTTTCTCCAAGATGATTTGAAGTTTAGCAATGGGTCTTTGATGAAATTGCTGCCATAGTGTCTGAATGTATTTGGCATACTGGATGGTGCTTGCCTGTTGGCATTTATTCACATCTGGTGAAAGATGATTGAAGTTTATCATAATTGAAGCTTTTAAAGTAAATTGGCTTTGGCTGATTGATTTTGAGATATTATAATGTATTTTGGCAAATTGCCATACTAAGATGCTGAAATTAAAAACCCCTTTTAACCACGATGAACTTATGCCATAATAATGGGCAAATTGCACACATAGCTTTATAATATGATGACAAAAACTGTAAATCACCACCCCAAACAACAAAGCTTGCCCGCCAATATTATGCTTGATAAATGGGCAGATATTGGATTTAAATGGCAGGGCAGTTTATCAAGTACCGAGCTTAAACGCTTGAGTGAGCAAACGGTCGCTGATAGTGTGCTAGACTTAACATTTGTACTAACTAAACAAGAAGGCATTGTTTGGCTAAACTATCAAGTATCAGGAGAGGTTTTTGTGACTTGTCAAAGATGCTTGGAGTCTTTAGGTATCGATGTTTCAGGAGAATATCGCTTGGCAGTTTTGTCATCGGATGGTGATATTGGGCGTATTAATGATGCTGAATATATTTTGGTTGATGAGCTTGCAACAAAAACAGCAAAGCTGCCCATTAAGGACTTGCTAGAAGATGAGCTGTTATTAACTTTGCCTTTATCGCCAAAGCATCAAGACTGTGATATGCCAGTTCAAATGCTTAATGAAGAAAAATATGAGGAAGAGCAAGAAAATCCTTTTGCTTCATTAGCTCAGCTTAAAGGAAAATTATCTTAAAAATTGCCCAAATGACTTTAAAAGTTATCACAAAAGTAGCTTTTTATTAAAAAACTTGTAAATTTATGCGATTAGGCTTTGAAATTTACAAGTTTTTTGCGTATAATACAGCGTTTATTGTGCATAGGTCTATGATGGACAGCGATTGATGCTAAATCGCATTGACACAAATTGACAAAGACGCACGAACCGTTTTTCTTTAGGGCAAACTTGCCTGACTGATTATTAGGAGCTATCATGGCAGTTCAACAAAACCGCAAGAGCCGCTCACGCCGTGACATGCGTCGTTCACACGACCATATCGCTATCGCTGAGCTAAGCATCGATTCAACCACTGGCGAAAAACACCTTCGCCATCATGCGACCAAAGATGGTTTTTATCGTGGTCGTCAGCTATTTAAAGTAAGTCAAGATAGCTAAGCACTATTTTATAGTCATAAAACCAAGCCAATATGAACGGGCTTGGTTTTTTTGTTATTGTCATGATATTATTGACAAAATGCCATTTAAAACAAAGCACATTCATACTATCTAAAATTTTTTGTGATTTGAGATAGTTTTGGGTAAACAAATGTTTATTTTTATGGTAGAATTGGCAAACTTTCTTGTACCAAATTAAATGGGTGCTTAAGAATTGGTAATATGGTTTATACGGTATTTTTATCGTCAATGTACAAACAGGTGAATTATGACAGAAGCCAACAGCGGTATGACAAAGCGTTTGGCGGTAGTTTTTCCCGGTCAAGGGTCTCAATCTGTCGGTATGATGGATGAGCTTGATAAAGCATTCAAAAGTGTGCGTACGACATTTGATGAAGCAAGTGAAGCTTTGGGCTTTGATTTATGGTCAGTCACACAGGATGAAAACTGTTTGAATAAGACTCAATATACGCAGCCTGCTTTATTAACTTCAAGTATCGCAATTTGGCAAATTATTGAGCCAATCTTATCAGCCCAATCCATTAAGCCGATGTATCTTGCTGGACATTCGCTAGGGGAATATAGTGCTTTGGTCGCAGCAGGTGTACTAAACCTCAAAGATGCAGTGAAGTTGGTGCATGAGCGTGGTAAATTTATGACAGAAGCTGTACAGAGTATTGATACTCAGATGGCAGCGATTTTAGGCTTGGATGATGAACAGGTGGTAAGCTTATGTGAAGAAGTTAGCACAACCACAGGCACAGTTAATGCTGCTAATTTTAACAGCCCAGGGCAGGTGGTCGTCGCAGGCACAGCGGTGGGCGTGTCAGGTGTTTTGTCAGCAGTAGAGGCACTTGGTAAAAAAGCTGTTCCGCTCAAGGTTTCTGTGCCTTCTCACTGTGCTTTGATGAATCCTGCCAGTGATGCTTTGGCAAAACTTTTGGGTGAGACGGATTTTGGTGAAGCAAGTATTCCTGTCATACAAAACCGCCATGCTAAAATTCATACACAGACAACACAAATTAAGACAGCTTTGATTGAACAGTTATCGATGCCTGTATTGTGGTCAAAAACCATGGAAAAATTATCAGAGCGTGGTATTAATTTGATACTTGAATGCGGTCCAGGTAATGTTTTGTCAAATTTGGCCAAGCGTCAAGCAACACCGATAACCGCTTTACCAACAGATAAATTGGCACGCCTAGAAAAATTGGAGAATTTGGTATGAGTCGAAAAATTGTATTAGTCACAGGTGCAAGTCGTGGTATTGGCAAGGCAATTGCTAAGCGTTTTACCGATGAAGGGCATTTTGTTATCGGAACAGCCACCAGCAAAAAAGGCGCAGAGGCGATTGGCGATTATCTGAGTGAATCAGGTGGTATTGGTCGCATCTTAGATGTTTGCAACCATGAAGATATTGATAAGCTATTTGAAGAAATTGACAGTGTTTATGGTGGAATCAATGTGTTGGTCAACAATGCAGGCATTACCAAAGATGGCTTACTCATGCGTATGAAAGATGAAGATTGGGCAAGTGTGATTGATACCAACTTAACCGCTGTTTATCGTATGAGTCGCCGTGCGGTTCGTGGTATGATGAAAGCACGCCAAGGTCGGATTATTAATATTACCTCGGTCGTCGGACAGATGGGGAATGCAGGTCAAGCAAACTATGCTGCCACCAAAGCAGGCGTGGAGGGTTTTAGTCGTGCATTAGCTCGAGAGATTGGTTCGCGTGGCGTAACAGTCAACTGTGTTGCACCAGGATTTGTTGAAACAGACATGACCGAAGCACTAGATGAGCGTTTGGTTAACTCTATGTTAGATGCTGTTCCAATCGGTCGTATGGCTCAGCCTGAAGAAATTGCGGCAGCTGTATCATTTTTAGCCAGTGATGATGCCAGCTATATTACAGGTGCAGTATTGGCAGTTAATGGTGGCATGTACATGTAAATGTGATGATTTTGACAAGGATTGATTCATTGACAAAAGTCTTAATTTGCCACTATCATAATAAAAAGTGAACATATGTATTCATAAATACTTGCACTTTTTCAATAAATACATTATGATATTTATTAAGTTTTATCCAAACCTACGGTAGCATGGTGCTACAGGGTTAATCATTATAAAGGAAATTACCATGAGTGATATCGAAGCTAAAGTAAAAGACGCAGTCGCAGAACAGCTTGGTTTAAGTGTTGACGAAATCAAAAACGAGGCATCTTTTATGGATGACTTGGGTGCTGATTCTTTGGATTTGGTTGAGTTGGTTATGGCATTTGAAAGCAGCTTTGGCATCACCATTCCTGATGAAGATTCAGCGGAACTGACGACGGTTCAAAAAGCCATCGACTATGTTTCTGACAAAGTTGCTTAAATCAACTGGCTTGGTCTGACAGCTTATCTCCTAAGGTCATCTCGTTTTGAGGTGACTTTTTTATGGCAGAAAATATTTGGTAGGCTAATTCTACACATTGTAACGCTTTTACTGTCAAATTTCACTATGCATTATCTTGGCTTTGGCTTAGGATAACTTTAGCACAAATTGTGCTATCTGATTAAATCAAAAATTCATAATTAAGGAGAATGTAATGGGTGTTTTTAGCTTTGCAAAAGATATTGGTGACAAATTATTTCATCGTAATAAAAAACAAGACGCAGCCCAACCAACCGCTGCTCCAGCTGCAACACCTGCAGAAGAGCCAACCGCTCAAGAGATTGCCAATTTACTTCTTGCTCGTATTCAAGCTCAAAATGTCAATATCAGTGGCTTAAAAGTCAATTATAATGGCGATACAGACACAGTCACATTATCGGGTGTTGCCAAAACGCAAGCCGACCGTGAAAGAGCACGCCTTGCGGTGGGTAATGTCCAGCATGTTGAGACGGTGGTTGACAATATTGAGGTGGAATCTGCTGAACCTGAATCACGATTTTATACCGTTAAATCAGGTGATAGCTTATCAAAAATTGCCAAGGAAATGTACGGCAATGCGAATGATTATATGAAAATCTTTGATGCTAACAAGCCCATGCTGTCAGATCCTAATAAGATTTATCCAGGTCAAGTATTGCGTATCCCACAATAATTGATCGTCTGCGTTCTATCATTCAAAGATTTTTAAATAAAGTAATATCTTGATATCATATCGCATCATCATAAAAATCCCAAGTACTAAATCAGTGCTTGGGTTTTTTAGTCATTGGATAACCAATTAATATATATTTTATGCACTAATGAGCATAGACTGAGTTGCGACAATGATTGTCGATAGCGGTTTGAATGTGGTGAATTTTTTGTTGGATCCGATCGGGTGTGAGTTTAGTTTGTTGACCGTTTTCACCAATTTCGTATATGACACCCCCTGATTTCAAGGTGTTAAGGTTGGTTTTAAGATAATGGCAGGCTTGTGTATTTTGATGATTTTTTGGGACGCTAAAATAATGTACTTTGATGGCTGTGGATGGCTTGCCAATGGGTGCTATTTGGCTAAAAACTGGCTCTCCAAATACCCCCACACTTTGAAAAATCATGGTGCTGTGAGCATCATTGACGCAGATACCTAGCCCTAAAGCAACTTGGCACACGGTATTTTTAGCTGTTTTTATTAATTTACCAGTCATGACACAACACCAAATCATCAACTGGCTGATATTGTATCATTCGGTTGGTGCTAAAGACAGTCATTTTATCGAATTTTAGGGCGAGTAAAGTGGAGGGATTGGTAAACATGGCAAAGATATAACTGATTTATTTGATAAATTTTTAAAAAGTACTAAAAACAGGTTGGCAAGATGAAAGTTTTCAGGTAAGATAAGTGGCATTATTTTGATGACGCTCATCGGTCGGTAATTTTGATTGGCGTCATCTGAAGTCGGCGTAGCTATTTATCAGGTGCTGCGTTTGTGCATTTGGTGCCATTAGATTACCGTCTGATGACGCACGACTGTACATTGCAATAGGACTTACCAGTCTGCAAGACGCAAGAAATTTCCCTTTGTTGTTTTGGATTTTTCCAAGTCACTTTGTTGTAAGTTCATCTGCGTATGGCAGCCGATTGCCTGATATGAATCAATCCACGCTCTTCGTCTGAATATTGTCACGATGACAAAAGGATGTAACTTATGACGCAACAAACTACCCAATCCCCAAATATGACGGGGCATACTCAAACCAAAGATGCTGCTGCGCACTTTCGTGAACTCCAAGATATCATCGCACGCGGTGAAATAGCCATGATGTCAGGCGCTGAGATGCTTGTTCAAGCATTGATTGATGAAGGTGTCGAGTATATTTTTGGCTATCCAGGCGGTGCGGTATTACATATTTATGATGCTTTATTTAAGCAAGATAAAATTGAACATATTTTGGTGCGTCATGAACAAGCCGCAGGGCATATGGCCGATGCATACAGTCGTACAACAGGCAGGACGGGCGTTGTTTTGGCGACTTCAGGTCCAGGTGCAACCAACACTGTAACAGCCATTGCAACTGCTTAT
Organism: Moraxella sp. HMSC061H09; assembly: GCF_001809255.1. Classification (NCBI taxonomy): domain Bacteria; kingdom Pseudomonadati; phylum Pseudomonadota; class Gammaproteobacteria; order Moraxellales; family Moraxellaceae; genus Moraxella; species Moraxella sp. HMSC061H09. The sequence goes on along the minus strand of NZ_KV796853.1, from coordinate 28,773 downwards.
ATGGATTCAATCCCAATGGTTGTGTTGGCAGGTCAGGTACCATCTAGTTTGATTGGTGATGATGCGTTTCAAGAGTGTGATATGGTCGGCGTTTCACGCCCCATCGTTAAGCACAGTTTTCAAGTTCGCCATGCCGAAGACATTCCAACAATCATCAAAAAAGCATTTTATATTGCAGGCTCGGGTCGTCCTGGTCCTGTCGTGGTTGATATTCCAAAAGATATGACCAACCCAAGTGATAAATTTGCTTATATCATGCCAAAGACAGTCAATATCAGATCATATCAGCCTACCAATAAAGGTCATGGCGGACAAATCAAAAAAGCCATCGAAACGCTACTATCAGCCAAACGCCCTGTACTGTATTCAGGCGGTGGGGTGGTGCTTGGTAATGCCAGTAAAGAGCTGCGTCAATTAGCCGATACGCTCAAACTACCTGTTACTAATACCCTAATGGGACTGGGTGCTTATCCAGGCTCAGGCGAACAATTTGTTGGAATGCTTGGTATGCATGGCACATATGAAGCGAACATGACCATGCATCATGCTGATGTGATTTTGGCAGTGGGTGTGCGTTTTGATGACCGTGTGACCAATAATGTCAAAAAATTCTGCCCAAATGCAACGATCATTCATATTGATATCGATCCAGCCAGTATCTCAAAGACGATTATGGCACACATTCCGATTGTTGGCGATGTTAAGCTGGTACTAAATGAAATGCTTGCCTTGCTAGCAGAGATTGATAAGTGTATCGATGAACATGCGCTCAATGATTGGTGGCAACAAATCAATGAATGGCGTAAACGCCATGGTCTTCGCTATGATGCAGATGATATGACTGCCAAAACACATGCCATCAAGCCCCAGCATGTGGTTGAGATGCTTTATAAGCTGACGAATGGTGAAGCAATCATTACCTCCGATGTTGGTCAGCATCAGATGTTTGCTGCATTGTATTATAAGTATGATGAGCCACGCCAATGGTTAAACTCAGGTGGCTTAGGTACAATGGGCGTTGGTTTACCTTATGCTATGGCAGCAAAATTAGCTCACCCAAAAAAGACAGTTGTTTGTATCACTGGCGAAGGCTCAATCCAAATGAACATCCAAGAGCTGTCAACTTGTCTACAGTATAATCTACCAGTTAAAATTTTAAATTTAAATAATGCTCAGCTTGGCATGGTTAAGCAGTGGCAGGATATGCTTTATGAAGGTCGCCATGCTCAATCTTATATGCAATCTTTACCTGATTTTGTTAAATTGGCAGAAAGTTATGGGCATAAAGGTGTAAAAATTACCAATCCTGCTACCATGCAAGAAGAGCTAAAACAAGCCCTAGAAATGGATGGTTTGGTATTTATTGATGTCTATGTGGATAAAGGTGAACATGTTTATCCGATGCAAGTCGCTGGCCAATCAATGCGTGATATGTGGTTATCAAAAGGGGAGCGTACCTAATGCCAAATCAAGTACATAAACATCTGATTTCTGTATTAATGGAAAACGAAGCAGGTTCGCTGTCTCGTGTTGTCGGTTTATTTTCTCAGCGTGGCTATAATATTGATACGCTCAATGTAGCAGCCACGGATGACCCAACGATCTCACGGCTGACTTTGACAACCATTACAACACATGACAAAATCGAACAAATCACCAAGCAGCTGCATAAACTGATCGAGGTGGTTAAAGTCCAAAATCTGTCCGAGCTGTCAGGCGGTCATCATGTTGAACGAGAGTTGATGCTCATTAAGGTGCGTGCAACGGGTTCAAACCGTGAAGAAATCAAGCGTAATGCCGATATATTTCGTGCCCAAATAGTCGATGTCAGCACAAACTTGTATACAATTTTAATTACTGGTGATGCTGGCAAATTGGATGGTTTTATCGATGTGATTGGTCGTGACCGTATCCTAGAAGTGGTACGCTCAGGTGTGATTGGTATCGCTCGTGGTGAGAAAACTTTGGCGATTTAATCCTATCAACCATGTTTTAGGCAGTTTATTAGTTTACAAAAAATGTATTTTATAAAATGAATTGACTGCCATGAACAATACAGTGATTAATTAGCGATCATTAATTAACCATAAATGAATTATTTTAACCCTGCCAATTTTGGCAAATTTTTAAGGAAACTTTATGAGCCTAAATATTTATTATGACAAAGATTGTGATTTATCAATCATCCAAAGCAAAAAAGTCGCCATCATTGGCTACGGTTCTCAAGGTCATGCACACGCATTAAACCTAAAAGATAGCGGTGTGGATGTGACTGTTGGTTTGCGTCAAGGTTCTGCTTCATGGAAAAAGGCTGAAAATTCTGGTCTTAAAGTGGCTGAAACCAGCGAAGCGGTTGCAGGTGCTGATGTGGTGATGATTTTGACGCCAGATGAGTTTCAGCGTGAACTTTATAAAGAGGTGATTGAGCCAAATATCAAACAAGGTGCAACTTTGGCTTTTGCACATGGCTTTGCTATTCATTACAACCAAGTTGAGCCACGCGCTGACTTAGATGTCATCATGGTTGCACCAAAAGCACCAGGTCATACGGTTCGTTCTGAATTTACCAAAGGCGGCGGCATTCCTGATTTGATCGCCATTTGGCGTGATGCATCAGGTGGGGCAAAGCAGCTTGCACTATCTTATGCAGCAGGTGTGGGCGGTGGTCGCTCTGGCATCATCGAAACCACTTTTAAAGATGAAACCGAAACAGATCTATTTGGTGAGCAAGCGGTACTTTGTGGCGGTGCAGTTGAGCTTGTCAAAATGGGCTTTGAGACTTTGGTTGAGGCAGGCTATGCACCTGAGATGGCATATTTTGAGTGCTTGCATGAGCTAAAACTCATCGTTGATTTGATGTATGAAGGTGGCATCGCTGACATGAACTACTCAATTAGTAACAACGCTGAATATGGTGAATATGTGACTGGTCCTGAGGTCATCAATGAGCAATCTCGTGCCGCCATGCGTCATGCTTTGAAGCGTATCCAAGATGGTGAATATGCTAAGATGTTTATCGCTGAAGGTCAAACCAATTATCCATCTATGACCGCTCGCCGTCGTAATAATGCTGCACATCCTATCGAAACAACAGGCGAAAAATTGCGTGCAATGATGCCTTGGATTGGCGGCAATAAGATTATTGATAAACAAAAGAACTGATTGATTTGAATCAATATCTAAAACAGCTGCCAAATTGGTGGCTGTTTTTTTGAAATTATTCAATGAAACCGTTATAATGAATGCTATTTTGATATTGATAAGTCTTTTATGCCTGATTTTTCTTTAGAAGTTGTATTTATTGCACTAAGTTTGATGATCGCCATCTTTGTGATGATTGAATCAACATTGCTTGAGCGTAACGGTGGCAAGCTGCTGCTTAAAAATAGTATATTTATGTTCATCAGTCTATCAACCTCGGCATGGATGGTGGCAGCGTGTTTGGCTTGGTATTTTTTGGATCTTGTCGGTTTGGGCTTGGTGGTAGCGATGGTGTATCCGCTGTATGGGCTTTTGGGTTTGGCATATTCGGCAATGTTGATGCGTGGCATTGAGGTTGATGATCCTGCCGAAGTGGCATTACCCAAAAAATACTTAAGCTTTTGCAAATCCTTTGGTTTGGTCTATAGCATCTTATGTTTGACTGCCTTACTTGAAAGCATGGGCTTAATTCAAATTTAATTTGATTAAATGATGGATTGAGCTTGGATTGCCGTGATTTTTGATGGCGATTACTTTATTAGTCATCAATGATGAAAAATAATTCCCTTTTTTAATAAAATTTGTTATAATAGTTTTCATGGTATTTATGTACCCAAAGCTGGCTGATACTGGCCACTTTCCCAACTGCAGATAGACGCAGTGGTATCAAGCATTCTTTAGGCAAGACCAGTAAGTTTCTTATTTGGAAGATTGAATGAAGATGGGGCAACCCGCCTGTTATCCCGATCGTTTTTGTATGTTTTATTGCATGAATAGCATAAGTTGCGTTTTTACGCTTTTCATTCATCCAAATTAGGAAAATTGTTATGTCACAAAAAGTTCTTGGCACTGTAAAATGGTTCAACGAATCAAAAGGTTTTGGTTTTATCGCTCAAGATAATGGTGGTCAAGATGTATTTGCACATTATAGTGCCATTACAGGCTCAGGATTTAAAACTTTGGCAGAAGGTCAAAAAGTTGCTTTCATCTTAGGCGAAGGCAAAAAAGGCCCACAAGCTGAAGAAATCGAAAAAGTTTAAGTCATTGATTTGATCAAAATACCACCTTTATATAGTTAAGGTGGTATTTTTATGCTGATCAGTTTTTGCTATCATCATCTGCATTATTGATTTTGGAGGTGTAAGATGGATTTGTTTAGATGCCTTCAAATTAACGATTTTTGAGCCTAAGCAGTGATTCTTCGTCCAACCGCCAGCGACCCTTTTTTTTGTTACCAGTACGGTTGCCCAGCGTACTTACACCAAATAATTTATGCATTGAGTGTGATGAATGGGCATGGCAGATGGCACACGCCAAACCATCGGCGGCATCAGCTTGTGGGATAATATCCAATGATAAAATACGACAGACCATGGCAGTGACTTGCTCTTTATCGGCAGCACCGTAGCCACAGACAGCCTGCTTGATTTGACGAGCGGTGTATTCACTGACTTGTAAATCTTGAGCTGTCAAAGCGGCGATGGCGGCGCCACGAGCTTGTCCAAGCTTTAGGGCAGAGTCAGGATTATTTGCCATAAACACTTGCTCAATGGCAGCTTGTATGGGTTTATTGCTGTATTTTTGATAATGATTAACAATCCGAGAAACTCCAGCAAAAATCTGAGCAATGCGTTCGGTGATGTCGCTACTGTTTGTACGGATGGTGCCAGCATCTAAAAAGGTTAATTGATCATTATTTGTACTGATAATACCATAACCTGTCAAGCGTGAACCAGGGTCAATGCCAATAATAAGTGTCATACAATGATTACCAAAAAATTATCATCAAAATTATTACTAAAAATACTAAACAATAAAAAATACTTGAAAACTTGCCAAATGTCCTAATTTATTGATATTATAGCGTATTTTATTTATATATTTTCATTTATTTATTAGATTTAAAGGAGATGGGCGTGGGTGCATTGGTGGGTATTGCCCTGATTTGGTTTGTCATTGAAATGCTGCTTTGGTATTTGGTGGCACAATTTATCAGTGGTTGGTATGTGTTTTTTTGGTTCATCATCGCAGCAATCATTGGAATTATGATGATTAAAAAAGCTGCAAAATCGCTTAATCCAATGGCACAGCAAATGAAAGCCATGCAGCGTGGTGTGATACCCAATCCGAGTAATCAACCTGCTGAGTCAACACTGGTTAAATCCATCGCCATGGGCGTGGCGGGGCTGTTGTTGTTACTTCCAGGTCTTTTAACGGATGTTGCAGCTTTGGTATTATTAGTGCCATTTATCCAAACCAGACTGACCGCCGCCGCCAAAAATTATGCCGTCAAAAATCAAGATAAAATGATGCAGATGATGGCGAGTCAAATGGGTGGTAAAAACCCTTTTGGGGGCATGGGTCAAAACCCTTTTGCTCAAGGTGGTATGAAGTCAAATCCTTTTGGTAAGCATGGCGGCTTTGGAACAACGGTTGATGGGGAAGCTAAAACTGTTGATAAACAAGTCAAGCGTATTCGCTCTGCCAATGATGAATAATTTGATAGCCCTTTTTTTGGGGCTATATGATTTTATAGGGTGCGAATCCGAGTTTGGGCGATGACTTTTTTGCTATGAATTTCAAGATACCAAAGTAGTAGCACTGCCGCCACGCCGAGCGAAACTACCAAGGTAGTCCAAAATCCATAAATCCCCATACCGCCATGAAATGCCATAAAATACCCTGGAATTAAGCCACATCCCCAAAATGCAATGATATGAATCACCATCGGAATGGTGGTGACTTTATAACCACGCAAAGCATAGCTTGCAACACATTGTATGGCATCGCCCAATTGAAAAGCAGCGGCATATAAAATAACACTGCCTGCAATGCCAATCACCGCCATATCATCGGTATACATGCTCACCAAAGGATAGCGAAAAGCCACCAAGAAAATTGCTGTTACGATGGATATGAGTATGGCTGTGGCAATAGAAACGCCTGAAATATAGCGAGCACGATTAAACTCTTCACACCCTAAGCTGTAACCGACACGCACGGTGGTCGAAATCCCTAAGCTTTGGGGAATGATGAAAATTAAACTGGTTAAACTGATCGCAATCTGTTGGGCAGCGACATAATCTTCTGTGTTGCCATTTAACCTAGCGACCAAAAACATAATACAAGTAAATATACTAACTTCAATAAAAAATGATAAGCCAATGGGTATGCCAAGCCGAGTAATCTCATGCAGGATTTTAACATTAGGCAGGCTAAACTTATCCATTAGCCCAAAGGCTTGTAGTTGCTTGTCTTTTTGGATTAAGATGAAAAGAATGATTGCATTTAGCCAAAATACAATTGCGGTTGCCAAGCCACAACCTGCACCGCCCAATGCTGGCATACCAAACTTACCATAGACAAAAATCCAATTCAGTGGAATATTAATCAAAAAACATAGCCAGCTGACCCACATGATGATTTTGGGCTTATTTAGGCTAGAAGCATAGGCATGTAAAGCACGATGTATCATTGCCGCAGGCATGGCAAGACCAATAAACCATAAATACTGCTTGGTGATAATAAAAGTGCTTTCATCGATATCCAACCAAAGTCCAAAAGGTGTGATGCTAAGCCACATTAAAATCATGCCAAGCACACCCATAAGTACCCCATACCAAAGACCTTGTCGCCCCATTTCACCAATCTCATGCGACTTTTTGGCACCAAATAGTTGTGCAATCATGGGATTGAGCGAAGTCATCACACCCATTAAGGTGACATAAACAGTAATAAAAACACTGCCGCCTAGAGCCACTGCCGCTAAATTACCTTTGCCCGCACCGCCTGCCATAATGGTATCGATGAAACTTGTACCTACTTGGGCGATTTGGGCAAGCAGCATGGGCGTACTTAAATGAATAAGTGCTGATAATTCTTTTTTATAAGTACGATATTCAAAGCGGGTGATATCTAATAGCATACAAATAGGTCATAAAATAAGTTGGCTTGGGTATAAAACCAAGTGATAAACAGTGAGCGGGCTTAATTGGGAGATATGGTACAAGCAGATGGATAGATACCAATCAATCACACAATCCTATAAAAACGGTCATGTTAATCAACAATCAAAGATAGGTAAATTAAGTTAAGATGGTCTAATATTTATCGTTGAGACGCTGTGCATGAATCTCAAGGCTTTCTTTATCTACTCTTAAAATAAAACCAATCATAATCAAAAGCACAACCATGGATGAGCCACCAAAACTAAAAAATGGCATGGTTAAGCCTTTGGTGGGTGCAAGTCCCATGGTCATACCAGCATTGATGATGACCTGACCAAATATAACCACCGCAAAACCAAAAATGGTATAACTTAAGCGAAGTTGTCGGCATTTTAATGCTCTTAGGCTAATGACCATAATGCTAAGAATAATCAGCATCTCCAAAAATAAAACTGTTGCCACACCCAAAAAGCCAAGTTCCTCTCCTGTGATGGCAAGCAGAAAATCAGTGTGTGCTTCGGGTAGGTGTGATAATTTTTGGACACTATCCCCATAACCAATGCCGCTTAATTGCCCACGACCATAAGCGATCAAACTGCGTGCCAGCTGAAAATCTGAACCTTGAATATCATCAAAAGCATCGGTAAAAGATAAAATTCGTTCACGGCGGTAAGGCTCAAGCCAAGCTGCGATGCCTCCTAAAACGATTGCCATGAATAAAATCCAAGCGTACTGTAGTGCAGGCGCACCACTGACAAAGATGATGACAATCAAAGTGGCAAATAGTACCAAGACAGTACCAAAATCTGGTTGAAATAGCAACAGTCCGCCCACTGGTAAATACCATGCCAATAGACGCACCCCTGTAAAAACATTGCTCCGTAGCTCTGCAGATCGACGCACGACATAATCTGCTGTTACAAACACCATGACAGCTTTGGCAACTTCACCAGCTTGTAGATTAAATATCCCAAGGTCAAGCCATCGCCGCGATCCATTAATCACATCACCAAACATTGCTGTAAGTATGAGTAGCCCCAAAGCGGTTACCCACATCAAAAATACCACATTGATATGCGTTCGTTGATAATAAACTCTCAAAGGAATGCGATAAACAATCATTGCAATCATAGTACCGATGACGACATATGCCAACTGATACCAAAAAAACCTCAGTGATGCCAAATCGCGAGCAGCAGAAAATGGAATGGATGCTGATGCAATCATCAAAAGGCTGATACAGATGATCAAGCTCAAACTGGTAAGCAATACCGTTCGTGGATTGAGCTTATCAAAAAAACCAAGAAATTTATCGGAGAATTGGGACATGAGTGTTGCTGTGAGTTGGTTTTGTATAAACTGTTTATTATAACGGATTTTCGAATTAAAAATGTGGAAATTTCAAGTAATTTGGTCAGGTTAATCTGTTGGGCAATCTGCTTGACAAAAGCGGTGCTTACAATTTATGTACCTAATCAAGCAGGGCGTTTGCATGGATGGGCTAAATGGGTGCATGGGCTAAAGCGTGAACCATGTTAACAAACTTATCACCTCGCTCATTATAATTTTTAAATTGATCCATGCTAGCACAAGCAGGCGACAAAAGCACAGCCCTAGCGGTGCTTTGACTGGCTGCCAATACTGCCCGATCAAGTGTACCAACCTGATATATTTTAGATGCCAAATGTGCATCACCTTTGAGTAAATCTTGCTCAATTATCGGGGCATCTTGACCGATTAAATACACACTATCCACCCACTGCATAACATATGCTGACAGCTCACTAAAATCTTGACCTTTACCAAGCCCACCCAAAATCAATGCCAGTGATGATATGCCATAAACCGTGCCAAGCCCATCAATTGCTGCAATGGTTGAGCCGATGTTTGTACCTTTTGAATCATTAAAATATGCCTTGCTATCAATATCATCAATATATTCACAGCGATGCGGTAGCCCTTTGAAAGTCTTAAGGGTATCAAGCATGGCATCCATGGGAAGATTGGCAGCTGTGCCTAAGGCAAGTGCAGATAAGGCATTGAGTAGGTTATGCTTGCCTTTGATTTTTAATTGATGGATTGGTAAAAGTTTGTTTTTTTGATGATATAATGCCATACCATCACCATCATCAAATAAATAAAAATCTGCCGTTTGGTGGCTAAGTAAGCTATTTGTTGTGATAATGGTGTGATTTGGGGCAACGCTTGTCAGTGTGGTCAAGCATTGCTTGGCTAAATTGGCATCGTCTTGGCAGATGATGGCGGTTTGGCAATTTTCAAAAATACGCAATTTTTGTGCCAAATAATCCACCATGCCATCGTGCCGATCAAGATGATCAGCGGAGAGATTTAAAATTGTTGCCCCTTGAGCTGCCAAATTTGAGATATGCTCAAGCTGAAAACTTGACAGCTCAAGCACCACCAAATCCATATTTTGGATCGTTAATAATTCAAGTGCAGGCGTGCCAATATTACCGCCGACACCAACAATCATGCCTGCATGTTTTGCCATCTCGCCTACTAATGTCGTAACAGTGCTTTTGGCATTTGAGCCTGTGATGGCGATGATTGGTGTGTTTGTTGCTTGAGTTAGATCTCGTGCTTTGAGTGTATCAATGAACAATTGAACATCGCTGATCACAGGAATGCCTTGAGCTTTGGCGGCGACAATACTCGGCGTTCTTGGGTTAATGCCGGGGCTGATGATGATCTGATCGGCTGAGCTTAAGAGTTCACTGTCCAAGCTGCCAAAATGACAATGAACGCCTGTGGGCAGTTTATCTGCCAAGGTAGGATTGGGATTACCATCGATGATGCTAACTTTGTGACCGTGATTGACCAAAAAATTCACAGCTGACAGTCCAGAGCTGCCCAAACCGACGACGGCATATTTTTTTGACATAATATTTTCTCACAATAATAATCACGACCTATGAGCTATTTTAACAGGTATTGGCACTAAGTGGTAGCAGGTTCGTGTGCTATATTAGCTGATATCAAAGCGGTGAATTGTTACAAAATGATGTTGTGAATTATTGCCTTGCCTTATATAATAATTTTATTATGATTAATATACACTGCCAACCGCCAAGGAATATTTATGAAACTGATTTCTGCAATTATCAAGCCGTTTAAACTCGATGATGTGCGAGAAGCACTCTCAGAAATTGGCGTCAATGGTATCACCGTCACTGAAGTCAAAGGCTTTGGTCGCCAAAAAGGTCATACCGAGATGTATCGTGGGGCGGAATATGTGGTTGATTTTTTACCAAAAATTAAAATTGAGATAGCATGTCGTGATGAGATGGTTGATTCAATTATTGAGTCAATCATTAAAGTTGCAAATACAGGTAAAATTGGTGATGGTAAGATTTTTGTTAGTCCGCTTGAGCGTGTCATTCGCATTCGAACTGGCGAATTTGATGAAAGTGCCTTATAAGGCAAAGTCTGTATTGGAGCCGATGACCAATCACTGATTTAGCTTATCGCTGATTTAGTTTAAAGCCAAAAAAAGCACTTGATTGACATTCAGTGCTTTTTTATTGGTTTTTGCTACCAAATGGCGTGATTATTGTCTTACACCTGTTTGGGTGCCAGCGATGCTTTTAATGGTGATAGTGTTACCATTCACAGTAATATTAACAGTGCCTTTGATGGGCAGAGTAGGATGAGCACCTTTGCCTTTATATTTACCCTCACCTTGGCTTGAGATATTTGTCAATACGATGGTACCTTCACGCTTTTTGGCTTTATCGGTTAAGCCTTGTGTCATCACACCTTGATAGCCGTTGCCAGCTTGACTGATGGTAATGATGGCTTTTTCTTCACCTTTTTCGCTCATCTTCCACTTACCAACAATGGCATCATTGGCAAATGCTGAGACTGACAATAAAACGCCTGCACCTAAGGTGAATAATTTGGTAGATAGCTTCATATAAGCTCCTTTTATGTATTGATCCGTATTGGAAATACTTTGGTATGATAGATCGGCTTTGGTGATATAAATGTGAATTGTTCACTCATTTTTATTATAGCGAAGCTTAAGACCATTTGTAAATACTTAGTATGAAATTTTTATCATGATTTGGCAAGGTGATCGTTTTGTTGTGAGCATTGGGGCGACACTTTCAATGTTAAGCAAAAGCAATGTTAAGCAAAAGGATTATCAATCTGCTCAGATGGTAACATATCATGAGCCTTTATTTCATCTAAAGGTTCATTTTTAAGTGCCGCTACCAACCGATTAGCAAAATCTTGTAAAGCCATCGCTTGAGTTAGACCATCTTGACATTTAGTGATAGAAAGTTCACCGAAGATTTGCACAACATCAAAATGATTCTCGATGGTCAGATCTCCAATGGTCAGCGCTTGCTCATCATTTTCAAAAGGATGTATCATGGTATATTCCTCAATGATTTTTGTTTTATCAAGTACGGTTTAGTGTTTCAAAGACATAACGCATGGCACTGATGACCAAATCAAACCAGCTGCTTGGCTGATGATCAAGCACCTTTTGTTCTGGGTTTTTATTGCTGCTAGGTCTGGGCAAATCGTAGGCAGTTTGGCGAATCTGAGTAGGTAGTGATGGCATGGCATTGATACCCGTCAGGCGAGCCAGCTCATCTAGGCTGATGATTTGATAATTTTCACTACTGTCATTTGAGGAAAAATAGACACCAGCAGCCGATAATTTTGGAATATATACCGCCTTAAAAAAATGACTGGGTACAAGCACTCGTCCGCCAATACGCTCAGAAGTCTTACCCAAAAAAGCAACGCCCGTCACGACATAAACCTCCCCATACTCGATTGCCAGTTGACGAGTCTGTGTTTCGATATGACGCCACAGATGACGGTTATGTTCACCGTTTTGAGGTGCGATATTGGCTAGGCTAAAGCTATCATATTGGGATTCGGTGGTGGCCATATCACCATTTGGGGCGATATGACCACGATCATAGCCTGAGCGTCGATAGTCAGACAGCTCAGCACGCTCATCAGCAGGTAGTCTGGACTCTGCGTGAAAGCTGTCAACACGCGCCAAGGTTCGGGCTTGGCTGATGCGTGCTTGGGTCAGATGAGATGCTGACCATAGCGGTGTGCGAGCGATGCCTGAATGTAAAGTGGCAAATCCTTCAAAGCATAAAGCACGCGCCATGGTAGACAGCCGTTCACCTTGCTTGCCGATCAGTGTTGGTGCTTGCTGATTGGCAAACTGACTTTGACAGTCGCTAAAGCTATCATCAAATGAACGCACACCAACAATCTCACCATCAGCTTGTTGGTTGGGGTCTTGATATAAACGGTCATTGTCTGTGCTTTTGACGATTGTTTGCTTGATGGCTGTGGTGATGTGAGTTGTCAGCTGTTCTGCTGAATTGATGGCACTGTCGTTGGCATGGGCAGTACTGGTTGCACTCATCATAATAACGAGCAACCAGGCTGATATTTGCTTTGGGTGTTTAAAATAGATCATGGCTTTGGTGCATCATAACTGTGAGCGGATATTGTCATTGTAATTCATTGATAAGGTTTTTATAATGTCCCTTTGAATTTTAGCAGTTTTTTAAGATGACAACAACCAAAACGACAGATGTTTGTACGATAGCTCAGATGAGTGAGCAGGGCGTTTATCCGTCTGATGAGCAGCGGCACAGTTTTGCCAAGCGGTTACTGACATGGTTTGAGTTACATGGTCGCCATGGACTGCCTTGGCAATACCATCATCAGCCGTCAGCAGATATTTATGCTGTGTGGGTATCTGAGATTATGCTACAGCAAACACAAGTTGTGACAGTGCTGAAATTTTTTGAGCCGTTTTTGGCACGATTTGCAACCGTACAAGAGCTTGCTGTAGCAGATTGGCAAGAAGTAGCGTCTTTTTGGGCAGGGCTTGGGTATTATGCTCGGGCAAGAAATTTACACGCAGGCGCACAGCAAGTGGCTGATTTTATTGATACTCATGGCAGGTTTCCTGAAACGGTCAATGAGTGGCAAGCAGTCAAAGGGGTGGGGCGATCGACAGCTGGCGCAATCGTTGCGATGGGCGTTAAGAAGTTTGGCGTCATCTGCGATGGCAATGTCAAGCGTGTACTTGCTCGCCATCGCGCGGTTTTGGTGATGTGACAAAAAGCGCAACTGACAAAAGGCTTTGGGAAATTGCCACCGCACTAACCCCGAAAGAGTATAGTGGACACTATGCCCAAGCGATGATGGATTTGGGTGCAACAATTTGTACACGAACTCAGCCAAAATGCCATCTTTGCCCTGTGACAGACGATTGTATTGCTTATGTGTTGGGCGTTCAAAGTCAGTTACCTGTCAAGAAAAAAGCACCGCCCAAACCTCATTGGCACAGTATTGCATTATCCCTGACACATTGCGGGCTGACTTTATGGTTGCACCGACAAAACGGCGGCGGTATTTGGGATGGGCTTTGGAGTTTACCGATTTTTATGTTGCCTTTGGATGATAATCAAAAGCTTGACAATAACACCTTAAGCGATGCCATTTTCAAGGCGTGGCAAAGTGATGAAAAGGTGCATGATTTACTACACAGCCAGCTCATTGAGATTCTGCCTATACCCACCCAAACCTCAACAGCCTATTTACGCCATACACTCACGCATGTTCATTGGCATCTTTATGGCATGTCAATTTGTCTTAATCATAGTCAATTTAACCAAATTAATCAAACGCTTACTGCTTTGGGCATTGACTATTTATGGAAGGATACGCCCTATAATTTACCGTTGCCTGCCGCCATGCATAAGCTTTTGACGCTTAGCAATAGCTCTGCCTAAGCGGCTGATTTTGAGCTGTAGCAATTAAGCATCAAAATTTTCTTGTTTGGAGCCAATCTGTGATTTGAAGCAGTAGGTTGTTATCACCCCAATATTTAACCTGTGATCTGGCTTCCTCAAACAGTTGATTGGCGTACTCTTGAGCACCTTTTACGCCAAGCAATTTGACATAAGTAGATTTTTCAAGTTTTTCATCACTGCCAGCTGGCTTGCCTAAAGTTATCGTATCGGCGGTGATATCCAGCACATCATCTTGCACCTGAAAAGCCAATCCGATTGCACGAGCATAATGCTTAAGATAACCTAAAGTATCAGTCTGCACATCTGCACAAATCGCACCCATCATCACTGCCGCTTCGATGAGTGCGCCTGTTTTATCACGATGGATGGCTTCTAGCTTGTCTTGAGAGAGCATTTGATTTTCCCCTTTGATGTCAAGCATTTGCCCTGATACCATACGCCGTGCTCGGCAACTTAAGAGTTTGGCTAATTTATATGCAATGGCATCATCGGCTGAATTTTTGTCGTAACACTCAAATAATACTTCAAAAGCGATGGACTGAAGTGCATCGCCTGCAAGTAGGGCGACATCTTCACCATACACAATATGACAAGTCGGTTGCCCACGGCGTAACGCATCATCATCCATACAAGGCAAATCATCATGAATCAAAGAATAGCTGTGAATCAGCTCAACTGCCATCATGGCACGAAATAACATTTGTATTTTTTTGGTCAAATCATCTGTTTGATGACCTGTTTTAATGAGCGTTAAAAAAGTTGATAATACCAAAAGTGGGCGTACACGCTTGCCACCGTTACTCATCGCATAGCGGCAAGCTTTGTTTAATGGTTCAGGCAGGCTTGAGTGCGTTAGGATAATGTCTAATAGGTTTGGTAGGTTTTTGCTTTGCCACTGCCTTACCTGATCAAGATGATTGGCATTTTGAATAAAGGCGGTGATGTGATGCGTACTTAAATCAAAGATGAAATGATTGGACATGGTATTTAGATATTTTATGATAAATGGGTCATTGATAAATGCTTTATCATACCTTAAATTGTTAAATTTTGGCATGATTTTGATGGAAAAGTTGAATGAAAAATCTTAAAATTGGATAAAAATGCTTTATTTTTAAGAAAAATCCGTGATTTTCATGAAAAATACTTGACCGTTGCCACTTTTTTTGGTTTAATACGCTCACTTTGGCGTGATAGCTCAGTCGGTAGAGCAACGGATTGAAAATCCGTGTGTCGGCAGTTCGATCCTGCCTCTCGCCACCATCTTTAAAAAGCCTTTCGATAGCTCGAAAGGCTTTTTTAATGCGATAAGACAGTTTAGGGATTGTGGGTTGAGTGGCTATTGATAAAATCAGTGATTTGATTGGCTAAAATTTCCCAAAGTTTTTCTTGAGCGGCAAGACTGCCCCAAGCGTTATGCGGTGTAAACAGTACGCGTGGATGATCAGCGATACCAAGCAGCGGGTCATTTTTGGCAAATGGCTCAGACTCAAATACATCAGAGGCATAACCTAAGATGTGATCATTGATGAGTGCATCAACAATGTCCGCTCCACATACTACGCCACCACGAGCGACATTGATAATTAGTGGTTTTTGGTGCATTTTGGTGAGCGTGTCGGTATTGATTAGGTGCTTGGTGGCGTCAGTTAATGGGCAATGTAAACTGATGACATTGCTACTGTTTAGCACAGTTTCAAACTCGGTATATTCTGAACTACGCGGGGTTTTGCCTTGATGTTCGGCGTATAAAACATGCATGCCAAAAGCTTTTGCCAATTCACCCACACGCCGTCCAATATTGCCTGCACCGATGATGCCTAAGGTTTGCCCATACAAATCAAACAGCGGCTCATTTAATAAACAAAATCGCCCATCTGCCTGCCAAGTGCCATCGGTTGCACGCTGATGATAGTATTTGGCACCACGCATAATCGCAAGCATCATCATCAAGGTGTGTTCAGGCACGCTATTGACCGAATAGCCTGCGACATTTTTAAGTGTTATGCCCAAGTCTTGGCAGGCTTGTTTATCCACATTATCCATACCAGTGGCAGTCAGCTGAATCAGCCTGAGCTTTGGCAGGGCTTTTAAAATATCGCGTGTGATGACAACTTTATTAGTAATCACAATCTGAGCATCGCAGCAACGCTGAATGATAATCTCATCATCTTGTGGGGTTTGTGAATATGCTTGATAGTCCGTCACGCCTTTGGGCGTGGGTAGGCACGCTTGCTTAGAAAATGTGCCAGCATCCAAAAAAACAGCTTTCATGTGTCATCTCCGTTGATTGATTTTATTCATGTGTTGATTTTTATATCATGCGTAATTATATCGTGCGTAATTATATCATACGTCATGCTTTTTAAATCTTGAAAATATTGCCCTAAAGAGCCATAAAGAAAGTTAATGTAAATTCTACTTATTTTTAGTAAAATAGCAAGTTTGCCAAAAGCAAGCAATTTTGAAAACAACACATTAACTGAGTATTTTATGAGTGATAATTTTGCCATTGGTCAGCGTTATTTATCCGACAGCGAATCAAGCTTAGGGCTTGGTGTGGTGATTGATGTTGATGACCGCTGTGTCCATATCTTATTTCCCCAAAGCGAAGAAACACGCGTCTATGCCAAGGCATCTGCACTGCTGTCACGAGTGGTGTTTTCGGTGGGTGATGATATTACCGACCAAGAGGGTAATTTGTATCAAGTGGCACGCTGTGAAGAGATTTCAGGGGTAATGCGTTATCATTTGGCATGTGGCAAAAGCTTGATGGAGACACGGCTTGCGGCAAATATTACTTTATCAAAACCACTTGAGCGTCTGCTGGCAGGGCGTATTGAAGGAGCGGATTGGTATGAGCTACGCCAAGATGCCTTGCGTATTCAGGCGATGCTTGCGCGTCATCCACTGCGTGGGCTAATTGGAGCCAGAGTTGATATCATTGCCCATCAGTTGTATATCGCCTATGAAGTCGGAAAGCGACTTGCGCCCCGTGTGCTACTGGCAGATGAGGTAGGGCTTGGTAAGACCATTGAGGCAGGTCTGATTATGCATCAGCAAATCTTGACAGGTAAGGTTAATCGTGTGCTTGTACTTGTGCCTGACAGTTTACAATATCAATGGATGATTGAGCTTAAGCGTCGCTTTAACTTAGATTTTGCGTTGTTTGATTTGGTGCGTACCGCTGCCATCAAAGAACATAATCCCGATCAAAATGTCTTTTTGACCGAGCAATTTATTATTGCAGGCATTGATTTATTGCTTGACCATCATGATTTGTATGAGCAAGCATATGCAGCTGGGTTTGATTTACTTGTGGTCGATGAGGCGCATCACCTGCATTGGGACGCCGAACAAGGCGGTAATGATAAGTATGACTTGGTTGCCGATTTTGCTGCCAGTATTGCAGGCGTGTTGCTATTGACCGCAACACCTGAGCAGTTGGGCGTAGAGAGTCATTTTGCACGCTTGCGTCTGCTTGATCCGCACCGTTTTGATGATTTGGATGATTTTATTGCCACCCAAGATACTTTTGCAGATGTGGCGATGGTGGCATCCTTGTTGATTGATGGACAAGAACTCACCGCCAAACAAATTTGTGCAGTCGCAAATCTGTTGGGCTTTGAGGAGATAGAGCTGGCTGATATTAATGCCAATGAGCGTTTGCGTACACATATTATCAATGAGCTATTAGATCGCCATGGCACAGGGCGTATTTTATTTCGTAATACTCGTGATAGCGTTCAAGGGTTTTTTGGGCGAACCAGTATCCCTTATCCGCTGCCTCTGCCAACGGCATGGCAAAATACACACTACACCCAGGGCAAATTGCGTGAACAGCTGTGGGGTGAGGAGCAATATCCAGATGGTGCATGGCTTGAGCATGACCCTAAAGTGGCTTGGCTGATTGAGCTACTACGCCATAAGCTTAAGCATAAAAAAGTGTTGCTCATTGCTCGTAGCGGTGCTACCATCGAAAGCTTAGAGGCGGCACTTCGGTTACATGCAGGCATCAAGACGGCAATTTTTACAGAACAGATGAGCTTACTTGAGCGTGACCAAGCAGCGGCATATTTTGCTGATGATGCTGGTGCACAGATTTTATTATGTTCTGAGATTGGCTCGGAGGGGCGCAATTTTCAATTTGCCCAAGACTTGGTATTATTTGATTTACCTGCCAATCCTGATACGCTTGAGCAGCGCATTGGTCGCCTTGATCGTATCGGTCAGATTGCACAGATTAAGCTTCATGTGCCTTTTGTGATGGGTACTGCCCAAGAGCGTTTGTATAATTGGTATGATGGTGCATTAAATATCTTTAATCAAATCAGCCCAACGGCTCAATCTGTCCAAGATGCTTTTATTGCAGAGCTAAAGCCATTGCTTCAAGGTGCTGACACTCCCCAAAATCGTGAAAATTTAGCCACACTCATCGCACAAGCTTCCATCTATCGCCAAGCGTTAGAAGAGGCACTACAAGCAGGCCGTGATAGATTGCTTGAGTATAATTCATGCCGCCCAAATGTTGCCGCACGCATTGAGATTGCCATGCGTGAGCTTGATGATAACAAATTGCTGCCGCTGTTTTTGGATCGTTATTTGACGGCTGTGGGTATAGATTATAGTGTACAGCGTGATGGCTCATGGATTATCCATCCGATTGATGCATCTGAGGTTGATGTGGAGGGCATTGAAAGCCTGCCTTTGGATGAAGATGGCATGACCTTGACCTTTAGTCGTCAGCAGGCACTTGCTCGTGAGGATATACATTATATGACCTATGAGCATCCACTGATCCAAGCCATCCTTGAGATGATTTTGACGGGTACTTTTGGTAATACACAAGTTGGCCTGTTAAAATCAGCGGCACTGCCCAAGGGGATGCTGATGATTGAAAATCAGTTTCGTATTGAGGTGATTGCTGCTAAGTCATTGAATTTATCAGCTTATTTACCTAAACAAAGTTTGCGTATATTTTTGAGTGAACGAGGCGATGATCTTAGCCAAGTTGCCACCAGTGAAAAAATTCTACCACTCATCGATCGCTTGGATAAGGGTCGTGCTCGTCAAGTTGCCAAGGCGCGCGCAGGGGTCATAGATGCCAGAACCCAAGACGCCAAACGCATTGCAGGTATGCAGCTTGATCAAATTAGCACACAAGCCAAAACAGCTTTTGGGGATTATATGAACAAAGAAATTGGGCGTCTGGTTCGCTTGCAGGCGGTGAATCCCAATGTTCGTGATGATGAAATTTTGGCACTTGAGCAACGAAAATCCCAAGGTTTGCAGGCACTTGATAGCCTATCATTAGTACCCGACAGCATTCGAGTTTTGGTAACGGTCGCACCTGACTGATTTAATAATATTCATATTCACAGCCTAGAAATCATGTATTACTGGTAGTTTTTGGGCTTATTTTTCATTATTTAGTATTCATTTTATGTCATTTGCCAAAGTTTTTACACGCTCAGTTGTTGGTTTACAAGCGCCACAAGTATTTGTTGAAGTTCATCTTTCTCAAGGGTTGCCTGCTCTGACGATTGTCGGGCTGCCTGAAGCTTCGGTACGAGAAAGCAAAGATCGGGTACGCTCAGCACTGATTAACTCAGGATACGAATTTCCCAATCGCCGTTTGACAATCAATCTTGCACCTGCCGACTTGCCAAAAGATGGGGCAAGACTGGATTTACCAATCGCAATGGGTATTTTGGCAGCCAGTGGTCAGATTGATGATAAGGTTTTAGCACAGTTTGAATTTGTGGGAGAGCTTGCACTTAATGGAGAGCTTAGACCTGTTTCTGGTGCACTTGCCATCGCTCGTGCAATTAAATCCAGTCCTTGTGATGGTAAGCCTCGTACGCTGATTATGCCAAGCATTAATGCTGATGAAGCGGTCAAAGTGGGCGATATGACGGTGCTGGCTGCTGAGAATTTAGAGACGGTTTGTCGTCATTTGGATGTGGTGAGCGGCATCAGCCAAAATCAAGAACATCTCTTATCGCCCGTAACTTTGCCAAGTCAGCCTCAAGTGATGCAGTATGCGTATGATTTGGCAGATGTCAAAGGGCAGCATCATGCACGCCGAGCACTTGAGATTGCAGCGGCTGGCGGTCATTCGCTATTATTTACAGGATCTCCAGGGTCGGGGAAGACTTTGATGGCATCGCGTCTGCCCAGTATTTTGCCACCATTGACCGATGCAGAGACTTTAGAGGTGGCAAGTATCTATTCAATTGCAGGTGTCAATTATGCGTTTGGCGAGCGGCCGTTTCGTGCCGTGCATCATACCATCTCTGCGACTGCTTTGGTTGGTGGCGGCTCAAAACCCAAACCTGGTGAGATTAGTTTGGCTCATAAAGGAGCGATTTTCCTTGATGAGATTCCAGAATTTGATCGTAAAACACTTGAAACATTACGCCAACCCATTGAGTCAAAACAGATTACCATTTCTCGTGCAAATGCTCAAGTGTCATTTCCTGCTGATTTTCAGCTGATTGCCGCCATGAATCCTTGCCCTTGTGGGTATTATGGCGATACCACAAACCGTTGCCGCTGCCGACCTGAGCAAATTAAAAAATATCAAGACAAGCTGTCAGGGCCGTTATTAGACCGCATTGATTTACATATTACTGTGCCTGCTTTACCCATTGAGGATTTACAAAATGCACCAAAGGGCGAGTCATCAGATGATGTTCGCCAAAGAGTTGTGGCAGCACGCAATATGGCGATTGCTCGTCAAGGTAAAGCCAATTATGAGCTGACGGTCAATGAACTTGATCAATTTGCCATATTGGGTCAAAAAGAACAGCAAATGCTCAAAATGGCTCAATCAAAGCTTAATTTGTCTGCTCGCAGTTACCACCGTATTTTACGCGTAGCACGCACCATTGCAGATTTGGCCGCCAGTGAGCACATCAAAACAGCACATGTGGCAGAAGCTTTAAGCTATCGATAATTGAATTCAAATAATCACGCTGACATGCTGCCTGAAAAATCTCCCAAGTTATAAAGCTTTGGGAGATTTTATCATATTAAATAATTGAAATATGAGGATTTTATAATCTTGCAGCCAGCTCAAAACCCTCTTTAATAGCTCGCTTAGCGTCCAATTGAGCGGAGGATTTGGCACCACCAATCACCTGATAGTCTGCTTTGGGTGTATCGCCAAGCTTTGGCATCAAATCATTGACAGATTCTTGACCGATACACAGTACGACCGTATCAACACGCAGAAGCTGAGACTTGCCATCAATGGTGATCCATAAGCCTTCATTGGTAACTTTATCATAACTGGCACCTGCAATTTGAATGACGCCAGCTTGTTTGATGGCGGCTTTATGTACCCATCCTGTGGTCTTATTTAATGTTTTACCAAGCTTGCCTTCACTACGCTGCAACAGATAAACTTGACGCACAGGCGTGGTATAATTGGGTTCAACCAATGCCCCTTTGGTCTGATAACATGCCTGCTGGTCCACACCCCAATGTGTAAAGAAGGTATCGACATCCATTGCTTTGGGCTTGTAAGTTGCATCATTGACTGCATCAGATACACTGCTGCCATGTGTTAAAAATTCAGCCACATCAAAACCAATGCCACCTGCACCCAAGACTGCCACACGCTCACCTGCGATTTTTTTACCAGTCAAAAGATCGCTATAACTGATGACTTGTGGCAAGTTTGCACCTTCCAGAGAGGGCAACATGCGTGGAACTACGCCAGTAGCAATAATCACATGGTCTGCTCTTGACTGATTTAATATGGCTTTATCCACCTTGGTATTTAGGTGTACGGTGATATTAAGGTGTTTGATTTGCTCACGAAAATATCGAATTGTCTCAAAAAATTCTTCTTTGCCGGGAATGACTTTTGCCATATTAAACTGACCACCGATGTGCGTATGTTGCTCATAAATTGTCACTTGATGTCCACGACTGGCAGCGGTTACGGCAGCTGATAGACCGGCAACCCCTGCACCAACAATAATGATTTTCTTGGGCTTTTTGGTGGGTTTGACGCTGATTTCACTTTCAAAGCACGCCAAAGGATTAACCAAACAAGAGGCGCGCTGATTGGCAAAGGTGTGATCCAAACATGCTTGATTGCAGCCAATGCAGGTATTAATCAGATGATCTTGGTTGCTTGCAGCTTTATTCACCCAATCGCTGTCCGCCAAAAAAGGACGCGCCATTTGCACCAAATCTGCTTGACCACTTGACAAAATTTCTTCGGCAGTTTGCGGCATATTAATGCGATTAGCGGCAATCACTGGAATGTTAATGGCGTGTTTGACGGCGGCAGTATAGCGTGTAAATGCTGCTCTAGGTACGCTTGTGACAATGGTGGGAATGCGTGCTTCATGCCAGCCAATGCCAGTATTAATGATACTCACACCTGCTAACTCTAGGGCTTTGGCAAGCGTGATGACATCTTGCATGGTTGCACCATCTTCGACCAGCTCAATCATCGATAAACGAAAAGTGATGATAAAATTTATACCTGCCGCTTTACGCACCGCACGCACTACCTCGATAGCAAATCTCATGCGATTTTCTAGGCTGCCACCATAACTGTCTGTGCGTTTATTAGTACGAGCTGATAAAAACTGATTGATTAAATACCCTTCAGAACCCATAATCTCAACACCATCATAGCCTGCTTTTTTGGCAAGTTTGGCGGTATGAGCATAATCATCGATGGTTGATTGGATATTGTTTTGGCTCATTTGGCGAGGTTTAAATGGCGAAATGGGCGATTTTATTGGACTGGGTGCGACAACAAAAGGATGATATCCATAGCGTCCTGAGTGTAAAATTTGTAATAAAATCTTAGCACCATGCTTATGCACCGCTCGGGTTATGCGTGCGTGATGTACGATATCACCCAAGCGGTTGAGTGTACCGCCTGCAGGTATTAGCCATCCTGTGCGGTTGGGTGCAATCCCACCGGTGATGATGAGTCCCACACCGCCTTTAGCTCGAGCTTCAAAATAAGTAGCCAGTTTGCCATAATGATAAAATCTATCTTCAAGACCTGTGTGCATTGAACCCATCACAACACGATTTTTGAGCGTAGTAAAGCCTAAATCCAGTGGCTCAAATAAGTGTGGATAGTTGCTATTTGGGATTGGTGCTTGGGGATTGGTGCTTAGTGCTTTGGTCGGGATAATCTTGGTGAGACGCTGTTTTAAAAATGGTAATGGCATGGCTAATCCCTGTCCTGTGGCTTGTCATGACGCTGACGGATGGGCAGCGAGACTTGCTAAATTTACAAAAAGTGATTTGTAATGATGGATGATATGCCCTAAATTTTAGCATATTTTTAAGACAATCAAGCAGGGTTTTTTTGGCATTTGACTCATGGGTCATCTAGGCTCAATTGATGATATGCTATAAATCGTGAAATCATTTGCCAAATTACCCAAATCGGAGTAAGCTAATACCAAATTTATTGAGTGTAAGGAAAATATGATGAGCGAGCTGATCACAATCTCTGGTCAAATTACAGTTGATGATGTCAAATCTTTGGCAAATCAAGGATATAAAACACTGGTCAATAATCGTCCAGATGGCGAAGAACCAAACCAACCATCATCTGATGATATTGCCAAAGTCGCAGGCGAGTATGGCATTGAATATCGGCATATTCCATTTGCAGGCGGTATGCTTGAGATGCATCATGTCCAAGAATTTGCAGATTTTTACAACCAAAGTCAGCGTCCGCTTCATATTTTTTGTCGTAGTGGCAATCGCTCAAGCATTATTTTACAGGCAGCTCGTGACCATGATTTGTTAGATGAAGAATAAGCTGCCAATTAAATTTTAATGATTAATGTGCTTAATTAATTATGGGCTTAATTAATTTATAAGCTTAATAATAACGCTTACTTAAATCGCTTGGTAGAAATGTGATGAGTACCAAAAAAGCACCGACCTTTAAAACTGATCAAAGGTAGCTTTTAAAAGGCTTTTGGGGTAAAATGGTTGATAAATTTATGATATTTTAAGAAAAGTATGATGACAAAACATATCCCAATTTTAGATGATGTTGCCATTGATAAAATGAAAACGGCGGGCAAGCTTGCCGCTGATGTCTTGGTGATGTTGGATGAACATGTAAAAACAGGTGTCAGTACAGGCGTGCTAGATGATATTGCACACCAGTATATTCTTGATCACGGTGCGATTCCTGCACCACTGAATTATAACGGCTTTCCTAAATCAATTTGTACTTCGATTAATCATGTGGTTTGTCATGGTATTCCTGACCATGAACGGCTGCTCAAAGAAGGCGATATTATTAATATTGATATTACAGTCATTAAAGATGGCTACTATGGCGATACCTCTAAGATGTGGATTGTCGGTCAAGGTTCAGTGATGGCACAGCGTCTTTGCCAAGTGGCTCAAAAAGCGTTATATGCTGGTATGAAAGTGGTT
The DNA here is from genome assembly GCF_001809255.1 of Moraxella sp. HMSC061H09. Taxonomy (NCBI): domain Bacteria; kingdom Pseudomonadati; phylum Pseudomonadota; class Gammaproteobacteria; order Moraxellales; family Moraxellaceae; genus Moraxella; species Moraxella sp. HMSC061H09. The sequence goes on along the minus strand of NZ_KV796853.1, from coordinate 4,358 downwards.
AAAAATGGTGCTCATTTGGGTGATATTGGTGCTGCCATTCAAGCGGTGGTTGAGCCTGAGCGTTTTAGCATTGTGCGTGAATTTTGTGGGCATGGTATTGGTCAGACCTTCCATACTGAGCCCCAAGTTTTGCATTATGGCAAGGCGGGTACAGGTATTGAACTTAAAACAGGCATGGCATTTACCATTGAGCCGATGATTAATCAGGGCGTGTGGCAGACCAAAATTATGAAAGATGGCTGGACGGCCATCACCAAAGACCGTAAGCTATCTGCTCAATGGGAACATACATTGATTGTCACAGATAATGGTTGTCTTGTAACAACAGCACGCCCTGATGAGGATTTAAGCTTTTTAAGCAGTTGATTATAATCATTCATAGTCTAATTTATCTTTGTTAAGGCAGCTTAGGGCTGCCTTGATTTTTCTTGTGAGTGATGATGGGTTTGTGCTAGGATAATGCGTATCTGATATGCTGGATTTATCATGCCAAATTCTACCGCCCAAAATTTTAAACACTTAGCCAAAACCTGCCATCTAACTATTGCGTTGCCGCCAACCATTCAAGATACATTCATAAGCAGCGAGCCGATTCAAGCCTATCTTAAGAAATTAAATCAAGCCATTGATGATCAAGTCGTCGCTTATGGCATGCATGCGGTTCATCATATTGCCAATCTGCTCAAAGTGCGTACACTTGCCATTGATATCATCTTAAGGCAGTTGTTTGATTTTTATCAATTTCCCAAAGATTTTGCGTTATTTGCGGTGGGCGGCTATGGTCGCAGCGAGCTTTTGCCAGCTTCAGATGTGGATATTTTATTGATTGGTGATGAGATTGGCAAAGCCACCAAGCCGATTGAATCTTTTGTGGCGATGCTTTGGGATATTGGTATCACGCCTGCTTTTTCGGTGCGAAGTGTCGATGAGCTGCGTGCTGCCGTCCGTGACCAAACCATTGCTTCTGCCATGCTTGAGGCAAGAGTTTTGGCAGGTAATGAAGATTTATCTTGCCAACCAACTCAGGCGGTTCAAGAGGTCTGGGATATAGGGTCTTTTTATGATGCCAAAATGGCAGAATCAAAAGCACGCTATTTGGCACATAATGCGACAGAATATAATCTTGAACCAAACATCAAAAACGCACCTGGCGGGCTTAGAGATATCCACATGATTGGATGGCTTGGGCGATTTTATTTTGGTAGCTCAGATATCAAAGTGCTTGCAACCACTGATTTTATCAACGAAAACGAATGTACCATCTTGCAGGCAGGTCAGCACTACCTATGGTGCATTCGCCATCATCTGCATACACTGGCGGGTCGTGGCGAGGATCGATTGTTATTTGATTATCAAAAAGCCATCGCTGAGCGGTTTGGCTATTATACACGCACTTTAGATACCACCCATCAAGATGTCACACAAGCTCTAGAGATAATGATGCGTGTGTATTATCAGCATGCCATGAAAATTGCAGCTTTTTCAGAGGTGTTGTGTAAATATTTTTATGAAAATTATTTGTCAGCTGCTGCACGCCTGATTGATATTGATGAGACATTTTATTTGATACAGTCTGGCTCTGACCATCAATCAAGACCTACTAAAATTGCTATCCGTCGCCCAGATGCTTTTTCGGCAGATCCAGCCAATTTATTAAAAATTTTTTTGGTCATGGGTCAAAAGGGTATTCGTCAGATCGCAGCAAGTACACTTCGGGCAATTTACGCTTCAAGTGATTTGATTGATGAAGAATACCGCAAAAATCCTGTACATCGCCAATTATTTTTAGCCAATTTACAAGAGTTAAATTATCTGTTTCATCGCTTGCGTCTGATGAAGCGTTTTGGGGTTTTGGGTAATTATCTACCTGCCTTCGGTAAAATTATGGGGCTGATGCAGTATGATTTGTTTCACCGCTACACGGTGGACGCACATACCTTATTATTGGTGCGTATTTTGCATCGCTTTGGTGATGATCGTCTTGATAATCAAGATAAATACGGGCTGGTGGCTGAGATTTATCAAAGGATTGCCCGTAAGGACATTTTGGTCATTGCAGCGATTTTCCATGATATCGCCAAAGGTCGAGGGGGCGATCATTCTAAGCTTGGGGCGGCTGATGCTTATGAATTTTGTCTGGTACATGGCATGAGTGAGGCAGATAGTAAGCTTGTGCGGTGGTTGGTATTAGAGCATTTGACGATGTCGCTGACCGCCCAAAAACAAGACATCAGCGATCCTAAGGTGATTGCTCAATTTGCCGAATTTACCAGTTCCATCACTCGGCTAAATCATTTGTATGTCTTGACTGTGGCGGATATGAATGCGACCAATAGCCAACTTTGGAATACTTGGCGAGCGACACTACTTAAGCAGCTGTACACCAGCGTCCACCAAGTACACAGTTTGGGCGTCCATGTTGTTGATAAAGATCGAGTGATTGATGATAGAAAAAATAAAGCACAAGACTTATTGCCGATGGTGGATAATCAGCGACTAAAAGCCTTGTGGGATGGTTTTGGGGAAGAGTATTTTTTAAAGCAAAAGCACAGGGATATCGCTTGGCAATCCGCCGAAATCTTGGCAGCAGAACATCAGCTAAAACAAGGCAAACCAATCATTGCCATCCGAGAGCATGGCGATGTGTCCTTGCGAGGGATGCAGCTGTTGATTTGTGCACCTGATCAGGATAATTTATTTGCCACGACGGTTTGTATTTTGGATCAGTTGGGTCTATCGGTACTGGATGCGACAATTTTATCAGCCGATATTGACGGCACAAGTACAGCGGTGGACTCTTATGTCATTATTGATCGATTGTTGCCAACGGATAGTAGTATACCGTTATTGTTAAGCCCTGAACGCACCAATCAGATGATATTAGGGCTTGAACATGGTCTAAAAACTGGTGGTGTGCCAGTACCTTCGAGAGTTTTTGAAGTGGATGGTAAGCTTAAACATTTTATCGTACCAACTCAAGTCTACTTTTCAGAAGCGACATCATTGGCACACCAAGGGCATCATAAAATGCACCTGATCACCAAAGACCGACCATCATTACTTGCCAAAGTCGGTGCAGTATTTAGCGAGCTAAATATTCAAGTACATGGCGCACGCATTACCACTTTGGGCGAGCGAGCAGAGGATATCTTTTATTTAAGTGGGTTGCATGGTGTATCTTTGAATGATGATGCTTTGGCTAAATTAAAATCTGCGATCATTCAGGCATTGAGTTAATATCTTTAATACCTCATTTAATCGATGATTATTTATTAGGATAATTACATTTAATATTATCTTAAAATAACTTAATTTACTTGATCTTTGTAAGCAATTGGTACCAATATTGGTTTTAAAGAATAAAAATATATACCAACTATTGATAATTTGATAATTTTTATGCCAAAATACCACTTAGCAATTTGCGTCAATATTGAGATTATTGTCATGAATATCAAACCCATCATAACCACATTATCGATGATTACTTTGATGATCACGATGCCTACACTAGCAAATACCATCAGCACACACAGCTTTGATGACGATGATTTGCCAGCTTGTGCTGCCACGCCGCTGCCAGAGGATGCTAAATTTGCTATCATCGGTTCTGATTGCGGTTATGCTGAAGGGCTGGCACCAATCATCAAAGACGATCACTATGGTTATGTCAATACCGTAGGCGAGCTTGTTATTCCTGCAGTTTATCAGGCGGCTTATCCGTTTAGTGATGGCTTGGCGTTGTATCGTGAAAATGATCACTATGGCTATCTTGATACATCTGGTCAGAGTGTTATCGCTCCACAATATACCAAAGCTTGGGAATTTTCGGAAGGGCGTGCCAAAATTGAGCAAAATGGTAAATATGGATTTATTGATACGACTGGTAAAATTGTCATACACCCAAACTATGAAGTGATTGGCGATTGGTTTGAAGAAGGTTTGGTTCTTTTTAAGCAAAAAGATAAATATGGCTTTTTGGATAAATCGGGTAATATTGCCATCCGCCCACAGTTTGATTCTGCCAAAGGATTTTCAGAAGGCTTAGCGGCAGTAACGATGAAAACAGACAAGGTGGATGAACATGGTAGATCACCACATAAATACGGTTTTATTGATAGAACAGGTAAAGTGGTGATTGATATTAAATACGATTTGGCGTATGATTTTTTATCAGGTGCAACTTATGTCGTAGATGGTGATAACGCTTATTATATTGATAAATCAGGCAATCCTACCGCCATGCCAAATTATTTTGAATGATAATTTATTGGTTTTGGGATGCTTACCTTTGATCATATGTTATGAAACATTGATAAAAATTGGGGCATTGTTAAATTAAAATACATATCTTAAGC
>NZ_KV796852.1:0-1483 GCF_001809255.1 Moraxella sp. HMSC061H09 | reverse complement strand
CATGGATGGTGTGAATGAGTGTGCCTGCGGTGAAGCAGACATTGCCGACAGTACAGGTTGTTTTGACTACATTTGTATTGCGACCAGCTACAGAAGCACCTTTTTGTCTTAATGTGGTGAGTGTCAGCCTGCCAACAGATCCGACAACTTTTGCAGCACCGAAAATATCCTCAGGATACACAGGATTTACCTGACCTGATGTATGTAGGTGATGTGCCTGATAAGATTGTAGTTTGGATTTAAAGTAATTATTGGCACTGCTTTGAATAAGTTTATTTGCTCTTCCAGAATTGCCATTTATAACTTCTGATATGCCCAGATTATTGCCTAATTGAACACCAAAAGCACCAGAATTATCCAACTGACTATTGGTTGATTTAAACATCAAAACTGGATTATTATTCATCTTTATAACATGGTTGCTAGCATTTGTCAGAGGCTTTGCACCATGTTTTTGAATCAGTTTTTTGTATACGATATCGGCGGCTTCAAAGTGTTTTATTAGATTTGCATAATCAGACCTTGGGTTGAAATTTGGGTTATGATCAATACTGCTAATGTAACTGGCTAATTCAGTTAAGTATGCGTTAAGCTCATTATTGGCTTTTGTATCAAGCTGGGCGTGAACCCAACTATAAAGCACTATTTCAGCTTCATTAGAAGAAATACCCCTACTTTGTGCAAACAATTTGGCTTCTTGCTTTAAAATTCCTATTTCTTGGGCGTGTAGTTGTCTATTATTTGCAATAGCTGTATCTGCTGTTTTGACAGCAGTCTCAACATCGTATCCTGCATAGGCTGCAATCACCCCTGTCACCAGTTTAGCCAATTCCCTATTTTTATTCTGTATGTGCTGAAATTCCAAGTTAGGTAAATTAGGGTCTGGTGTTGGCATGAGTTCAGCCACTACCTCACCAACGGCAGCACCAATCGCCCCTGATTCACAGTCTTTTTGTAATGCACCAGCAGCACATCCTGCGGCAGCATGGGCGATTTTGTGTAATATCCAGTCGGTATCTTCAAGTCCTTTAATATGATTAGCGGCTTCTGATTGTAAAGCTGTCGCTAAACCTAGCTTTAGGGCATATTCTAAGTTGTTACCAAGACTGCCACCTTGAATGCCTGTTTGAACCAAAGCGGATGCCGTGCTATCAATGATGCTTTTAAATAATTTATCATCAAATCCATTTTGGGTATTTTTACCTAAATCTTTTGCCCAGTCCGTGCCGCCGATTTTTTCTAATAAGCCTGCTGTAACTGCACTGGTAACAACGCCTTTGACTGTACTGTCATCTCCAAGCTCTTTAAATACGGCTTTTAGATTTCCCTGATTGTTAATGAGACTGATGCTGGCTTTTTGACTGATGCTGATTAAAGCTGCTTTTCCTGCTGCCCCTAATGCTGTACTGTTTGTCGCACTCACAATAGATGCCGAAAGTTCTGACCCAAGACCACCTGTCGCATAAGCCACCGCAATCGCCAC
>NZ_KV796851.1:887-4054 GCF_001809255.1 Moraxella sp. HMSC061H09 | reverse complement strand
GAGGGGGAATGCGATCAATATAAATAAAGTTAAAGCAAATGCACCAAAAGCCAATCAGGAAGAAGCTGATAAAATAGCCGTCTTATTCAATACAGGAAACTTGGAGGTTAACAAAGAGAACCTGGATTATCTTTATCAGATTAATACAAATAAAGACCTGACCATATTAGTTGAAGCAGATTATGTTGGTAAGGTTTTGATGACAGGTTTTCGGGAGTCTATTGAAGATGGTAGCGGCAATTTGAAAGTCACTGTAAGACCAATAAATTTGTTGAAATGGGCAGTTTTTGGGACGTTGACCTTGGTAAAAAGAACGAATGGAACTTATGGATTTTATGATGATACTTATAATTTTGAAATACACAATTCTTTAAGACCTGATGAATTACTTAGAAATGCAAACACTAAAATTGGAAGTCCTACTTGCGGATCCCTAAGTGGCTGTATTGGTTTTAACATTTCTTTTAACAAAACCAATTATAATCCAAAAAACATAATCAATTTAAGTGATTGACACCATGTTTAAACTGTTAAAATTATTACCTAAACTATCGCTTTTGTTACTCTGTTTTATACTGCTATGTATCACAATAGTCTTGTGCTATGAAAATCGAGAAATTAATTTGGGGGATGGTTATTATTTAAGTCAGTTTAGCCCTGATGAGAAATGGTATTTTTTGCACTCACGACAATCTAAAGAGCATCAATCCATGCCACCAGTTGGTATAATTGATTATTATAAAACAAAAGATTACTACATACTACATGGACTGTCCATTAAGTTATGTGATAAACAAGGGTTGTATTATTTGTGGTATGCAGACAAATATTATTATGTGATTAATAGACACTCGGACGGTTTGGATATTTTAAAAGGCGATCAGGCATTTGAAATTTTTAGCAATACGCACAATCTAGAACTAAAATCGTTTTCTATACCTGAAGCATTTGTGGAAAAAATCAGGCGTTCTCATGTGAATGCTGGCAAAGATGGATGTTTATATGATGAAATACAATAAAAACTATGCCTATGCAAGGTCAAATGTCACAAGTGCTGGTAGCAGCATCATCAAAACAACAGGTGATACTGCCAACATCACCACAGAAGGTTCAAACCTGTAGTCAGGGGGAGCAACAGCCATTGTGGCGACGGGGGTGTTAGCATCACCGAAGGTCGTGCTACCCAAAGCATGGATACTGCAAGTAAATTCAGTGATAAAGGCTTGGTGAGCAAAAAGACCACTCAAACACCCTAACCCAAGCACAAAAAAACAAACTCATCAATCAAGCCAAACTGATTGCAGGCATCACAGCAGTCATCACGGATAAAGATGCTAATGTTGCATCAGAGATGGCAGCGGAGGCGGTGAGGTGGAATGCGACTGGCAAGCATCCACAGCAACATAGAAAGCCTGACACTGTCACAGTTGGTGATATAATATCAGCAAACAAACAATATATCCTAATTGGAACAACTTTTATTCCTGTTGTCGGTGATATCCAAGGCTTTGTAGAGGCTCAAACTGCTGGCGATTATGTTTTTGCAACCATAGGTCTTATACCTGGTTTGGGGGATGTAGCTCAAAAAGCTCATAAAGCAAAAAAAGCTTATGATACTGCCAAATCCGCCAATGATGTGAAGGGCATAAAAAGTGCCATTCAAGAGGGTGTGGATGTTTTAAAGGCAGAAGGAAGAGCTGAAGCAGTTTCTGGTAGATCTGTTGCTAGTAGAATTAATATTGCTAATGGACGTACCGCTTATACACCTTTAAGAAGCAATGGTCATCCTGTCTCAGCAGGTTTTGATCATGTTCTTGAGGGCCATTTTAATAGCCCTTTGGCAAATAATAGGTCTGTATTTAGCATAACACCTGATGAGCTAAAGAGGATTTTATCTGACAAACATACAATTTCAAGTCCTGTTAGGCAGTTGGATGGAGGTCAATTTGAAAGAGTGGTTAATACTGGTCGGATTGTGGGTAAAGCCAGTCTTAATCAGGGGGGGAGGTGATACGACATACATCAAAATTTTAACAGATGTAAAAGGAAACCTTATTACCGTATATCCTATAAAGGGTGGTACACAATGAAAAAATATCAAACTTATAAATTGGTAAAAAAATCACTAATTAATAATTTTATACAGTGTATAGAGAGGTTAATTCAGAATAATGCCTGTAATCAAATTATTGCCGATGAGTTATTGAAATGGATTAATGATAATGAAGTTGAGTTAGTGGGCACTATTTTTGATAAAGTTTATGGTATTTTACAATATAAAGATTTAAATGTTTTGAATTACCCTATTTCTTATGCTAATCATATGGATATTGTACGCAGTCTAGAAAATTGCATAAAATTTAGAGCAAACACAGAAACATTAGCAATGATACTTAGGGATTGCTTGGAGAGTTTATTCTTTTTAGAGACAAACTTTATTTGTGCCAATTGCAAAACGAGTGGCTTAATAGTAGTTAAGGAAAAAGATCTTCTGTATGAATGTAGATCTTGCTCTTTTTTGCAAGATTTGAATGGATATAAATATACGCCCAGTGAGGTATTAACTATACCCACGATTTCAGATTTAAAACAAATTGGTCAATTGATAAAATGAGTCTAAATAGCCATAAGGAGTAGTATAGTCTTACCCTAGATGGTGCTAATTTAAGTACCAAACACCTAACTGGTACAGTTGGCGGTGATTTGATTGTTAAAAGCCGTCAAGACACTTATCAATACGCCCATGATCAAAAACAAGCAGGATTTAGTGCCGATGTTGGCTTTGATGGCAAACCCCATTTAGTATCAATGGTAGTAAAACCAATGTAGATGACTCAAACACCCTAACCCAAGCACAAAAAGACAAACTCATCAATCAAGCCAAACTGATTGCAGGCATCACCGCTGTCTTTGCTGGTGAAGATGTCAATGTGGCTGCTGGTGTGGCAGCGGAGGCAGTGGAGAATAATACTTTTGCAGAGATGTATCCCAATGAATGGGATGAAATCGTAAATAATACTGACGGCTCTTATGGTCTTGAGTTGCATGAAGCCATCAGTCGTAACAAGCAGTACATCTTAATCGGTACTAGCTTTATTCCTGTTGTCGGTGATATCCAAGGATTTGTTGAGGCCAAAACTGCTGGCGATTATGTTTTTGCAACCATA
>NZ_KV796851.1:0-787 GCF_001809255.1 Moraxella sp. HMSC061H09 | reverse complement strand
AGTGCCATTCAAGAGGGTGTGGATGTTTTAAAACAAAATCAAGGCAAGGCAGGCACCCCTGTCGTCAGCCAACCAATCTCAGGTGTTCAAGCACAAAGACAGATACGAAGTGGTCAAGCAAATATAGCTGGCTACACTATAGACAAAAATGGTAGGTTGCACAATAACCGTGGACAGTTTACTTCTGACCCAAATAATCCTAGGGTATCAACCAATCTAATCCGCCCAAACTTAAGAGCTGAATTAAGAAGGCAAGTTGATGCTAATTACATTAGACTACCAAATGGTGATTATGTACACAGAGACGGTACAGTGGTAAGAACACCTGTTCAATACGGCCATACCTATGGACGTGAACACAGACGGCTTGTTCTGGCAGCTGAGCAAACAGGTCTAACCCAAACTCAATTTAATGACTTTATTAATTCTCGTCCTGATTATTTCAGACTTGAAAACGCATCGGATAATATGGATCATCGCAATGAGAAACCTGGCAGCGATGATTTGAGTGAAATCATTAGACATATGAATCAATTTAAACGCAAAAGAGGTATTAGATAATGAGTTATGATATGAGCGGTGTGGAGATTTTAGATGCATTATGTTTAGGCAATATTACTCTTGCTGAAAATTTATTAAAACAACACCCACAACACAACTTACTCGCTGTCAATAGCGATAAAAAAAATTGGCTTCACAAAGTCACGGATTCTATGAATCCTGATGAGCCACCACCTGTCACCATCAGCTATCTTATCAACCAAGGCATCCCCATCAACGCCCAAGA
>NZ_KV796850.1:0-1868 GCF_001809255.1 Moraxella sp. HMSC061H09 | reverse complement strand
GGTAGTCTAAATGCCAAACAAGCCATTACCATCACCGCAGATGGTAAAATTACCCACTCTGGCCAATCAAGTGTACAGCAAGGGGTGGTCAGCCTAAAAAGTAACACCGCAGTGGGATTGAATGGCTCAACCAGTAATAAAACCACCATTTGGGCCAGCAAAGACATCGCCATGATTGCACCTACCATCATGGCCAACCATGCCTCTTTGAACAGTGCCAGCAACATCACATTGCAGGCCAAACAAGAGCTTGGCACAAACAACACAACAATTCATGCTGGCAAAAAGATTGAGGCAATTGTCTTTGACAATCCAACACCAAAAAACACAAATGGTACGGCCAGCTTCACCAACACAACCTTTACAACCCAAGGGGCGTTGACCACTGCCAACTTGCAAGGTAATTTAACACACAACCAAAGCATCATTGATGCCGCAGGCAATGTCTCAAGCTTTGCTAAAGGCCAGCAAACACTTGACCATACCAATATCACCAGTCAGGCCAACATCCAAATCCAAGCTAACAGCGATCTGATTGTCAACAACAGTCAAATTAACTCCGCCAAACACACCACCATCTATGTTCAAGGCAATCAAACCACCACAAACAGCACCTTGATTGCCAAAGGCATTGTCAGCGATGTGGTCAAGGGTGATCATCGTATTAACGGTAATGGCACCTACCAAGGCGGTGCTGTCTTGCTTGACAGTACAAGCCTTACCTTAAATGGTAGGCTCATTGCCAAAACGACCAAATCACCACTACTCAATAGCAACAAAAACGCACAAGTGCTCAACGGTTCTTTATCCATTCAAACGGACCGTGCGCTTACCCTAAACAGCACAAATCACAATTTAGCCATCGGTGGAGATATTAGCCTAGTCAGTCAACAAGGCAAGCTTACCCTACAAAACACCAATCCCGTTACCAATGGCAATCAAGCGCACTATACCTTAAACGCTCATCAAGGCAATCTTACTTTGCAAGGCAGTGAAGTGCAACTACAAGGTGTCAACCTAAAGTCCAAAAATAACCTCACTGTCTATGCCACCCAAGGTAGTGTAGTGATGGATGGGGTTAAGCGTGAGTTTAGCAATAAAAATCAAAGTGGGAGCGATCAAAAGCGTGCCTTGGAGGCAAAACTTGATGAAGCCGCCAGGCTAAGTCTTACCACAAGAGCCGATGCATTCACCAACACCAAATCCAGAATTGAAAACCAGTTAGGCATTTTAAACAGCAACTCAACTGGCTTTATTCACACCCCAACCACCTTAGTCTCACAAGCTGGTGACATTGGTGTGTATGCCAAACAAGGCATTCTTTCACAAGGCGCCTTACTTAACGCCGTAAGTGGTAACATTACCCTAGAGGCGCAAGGCGTGCTACCGTTTGCCTACCAGCAAACAACCAAGTCATCGCAGTCAGGCAGCTCAAACCAATCTGATGCCGAAACCCAAACTGACAAGGCGGCCTCCATCATCTTAACAGGCAGCCAAAACCGTTATGAAATCGGTCAAGACGGCAATGACCACCACCGCCTTTTAAGCTTTGGTTCACCAAGCATGCTAACCGCTGGTAGAGACATAGACATTCGTGCAACCAAAGCAGCCACTGACAAGCAAGATGAGACACCAACTTTGGTCTTGCAAGGCACAAAAGCAAAAGCCAATGGTGCAATTGACATTCGTGCCAATCATCACCTACTGCTTGATGTTGGTATCGATTTTGAATATAGTTATGATAAAACCACACGCAAGCACGGCAGATGGTATAGACGTAAGTACACGACAACAGAAACCACCAACGAATGGGTGGATGCTGACGTTGTTGAACTAACGGCGGGTGATTTACGCTTACAAACAACAGG
>NZ_KV796849.1:259221-316938 GCF_001809255.1 Moraxella sp. HMSC061H09 | reverse complement strand
GGTACACCAAAGCCGCCCATCAAGGGGTTGCAAAAGCCCAAAATAATCTGGGCGTGATGTATGAAAAAGGCAAAGGCGTGCGTCAAGACCATCACAAAGCACTTAAATGGTACACCAAAGCCGTAGGTCAAGGGCATGCAGATGCCCAATATAATCTGGGCGTGATGTATGCCCAAGGCCTGGGCGTACGCCAAGATTATCAAAAAGCGGTGGAGTGGTACACCAAAGCCGCCCATCAAGGGCATGCAGCTGCCCAATCTAATCTGGGCGTGATGTATTCCAAGGGTCATGGCGTACGCCAAAATAAAAGCACCGCCAAACGCTACTATAGTCAAGCCTGTGATAATGGAAATCAGCCAGGCTGTGATAACTACCGAATACTAAACGAACAAGGCTACTAGACGCTGATGATGCCCCATATCCCAAATCAAGCAAATCAAGAGAATGCGATGACAAACCTATTTCCCCAAGACTGGCGATTTGACACCGCCCAACTCAAAGGCATAAGCACAGATGGCAAATGGCTATTACCGCCCCTTGTTGATCTGTGTGCCAGATTGCGAGAACCGGGACATCAGTCGCACGGCACACTGGCAAGCGAGGGGCGAGCGGCACGCCAAAATGGCTTTTTGCATGTGGTCATGCCACCTGATACCAGCCCTGTGCTAGAAAACGGCTCACTGTTAAAGGGTCTCAAACAAAAAGCATGGGCAGACGGTGGCATTTACTTGCATGTTTTGGGGGCATTGAGTGCAGGCTTAGAGGGTAAACAACCTGCCAATCTGGCAGGGCTAAAACAAGGCGGTGCTATCGGTGTGAGCAATACAGCGGCAGGTTTTGAGAGTGATTTGGTATTGTTACGCTGTTTAGAATATGCAGCGACCTTTGACATCAAAGTCTTCTTCTACCCTGATGAACCCAGTTTATCGGCAGGGGGTGTGGCTCACGATGGCTATATCGCATCTTTTCATGGATTGCAAGGCATTCCGTGGCTGGCTGAGACCATCGCATTATCCAAGCAAATTTTGATGACCGAAGAGACAGGCATTCATGCACATTTTAGCCAAATCACTTGTCGCACCTCGGTAGAGCTGATCCGTCATGCCAAACAAAAGGGCTTGCCCATTACCTGTGATGTGGCGATGCACCAGTTGCACCTGACCGATGATGACATTGAGGGTTATAACGCTCATGCTTATGTATTGCCCCCTTTGCGTAGTAACACCGACCAACAAGCTCTTATCAAGGGTCTCCAAGATGGTACGATTGACGCCATCTGTTCTCATCATGAACCACTGTCAAGCAGTGCCAAACAAGCCCCCTTTGCCCAATGCCAAGCAGGGATTAGTAACTTTGATACTTTTGCGTCATTGGGGGTGAAACTGGTGGCAGATGGCGTGTTAAGTACTGAGCAGTTGGTAGAAAAAATCTGCCTAAATCCTGCCAAAATTGCAGGCATTACAGATTATGAGCGCATTGGTGGGGCGGTACTCATTGACCCACATCAAGCATGGACGGTAACCAAAGACAGTATGCTATCAGCAGGCAAGAACACGCCTTTTTTGGGGCAGAAGCTGACAGGAAGGGTGGAGAAAGTCTTTTTTGATGGCTAAAACTGCTATTTTTGATGACAATGGGTGATACATCATGGATAAGACCCTATTTTTATTTGTGCCAGCAACACGCCTTGATTGGGTATCAAAAGCCAAGCAATCTAAAGCAAATGCCATCATCATTGACCTAGAAGATGCCGTCGCAGATGACCAAAAAAATCACGCACGCACAGCACTGATGGCATTAGATGCCAAAGGCGAGTGTGGCTATTGGCTGCGTATCAATGCCGTGCATAGCATGCATCATCTTGATGATATTACTTGTATGCTTAAGCTTAATCATCTGCTTGGTGTTGTGTTGCCAAAATGCCAAAATAAACACCAAGTTGAAAGCGTGTATCACCACATTCATAAGCCTGTCATTGCCATGATTGAGACAGCGGTGGGGCTAGCAAATATTGCTGGTATCGCACAAGCTGATGGACTTTGGGCGATGAGTTTTGGTAGATTGGATTTGATGTATGAGCTGGGTGTGCAACCAGATTCGCCAGCATCACAGCTGATTTTTGATAAAATTCGTACTGATTTATTGATTCATTCTGTGGCAAATGGTCTTCATCCGCCCATTGAGACCATTTTTAATGATTTTGAAGATGAAACAGGATTGGCCGCTTGTGTGCGCCACTGGTGCGATTTTGGGTTTGCAGGTCAGATGATGATTCATCCAAAACAAATTGCTGTTGCTGATGGCGTGCTAACAGCACAAGCCGAACAAATGGCTTTTGCCCATACCATTTGCCAAAAATACCAAAAAACAGGCGAGACGGTCTTTGCCATTGATGGTAAGATGGTTGATTTGCCACTGATTAACTGGGCAAAAAACCTAATAAAAGTCGCCAAAAATTAGGCGTTATCTGTCGTAATGGCAATGGCTTGATTGATGTTTAATTGACCTTGCAGCACCATGAATAATCTGTCTATGCCTAAGGCAATGCCGCAACAATCAGGCAGATGATCGCAGGCAGCAAGCAGACGATAGTCAATGGGCATGATGGGCAGACCTTGGCGGTGGCGTTCATGATTATCTTGCTCAAAACGCTTTAGCAGCTCTTGGCTGTTGGCAAGTTCATCATAAGCATTGGCAATCTCAACGCCATGAATATACAGCTCAAAGCGTCTTGCAATCTCATAACCATCAGCATCGACCGCTGTTTTGGCAAGGGCGGCGGTAAGCTTTGGATAATTGATAACCAAGGTAGGGTTTTGTAAGCCCAATTTTGGCTCAATAAGATGGCTAAATAATAAATCCAACCAGCCTTGTTTGTCATCGCCCATATCCAAATGAATGTTGTGAGCGACAGCACACTGACGCAAGATATTTGGCGTATTCATATCATCAAATGGGTGTATGCCCAAATAATGTACAAATGCTTGAGCGTAGCTAATTTGGGTTAAGTGGATGGGTTTTTGATAAACAACGCTTAATAGTTCTGATAATTCATCAGCCAATGCATCTAGGCTAAAATTTGGGCGATACCATTCTAGCATGGTAAACTCAATATTATGGCGATGGCCTTTTTCGTTATCACGAAATACTTGGCATATCTGATAAATGGGCGTCTGATAAGCAGCAAGCAATCGCTTCATCGCAAACTCAGGCGATGTATGTAGATAGCCTTTGGCTTGACCTGTAGCACCTTGGAATGTTGCTTGAACCGATTGGATATATACATCAGTATTGGCTGCTTGCGATAATATCGGTGTTGTGACCTCCATGATATTGCGTGCCTCAAAAAATGCTCGAATATGCTGTAGCATTTGAGCCCGTTTTTTGGCATTCATCAAAGTTAAGGTAGGTGCATACTCACTGGCCATCATACAAAAATTTGCCTTATTATTAATAAATATTTAAAAATTAAACTGTTGTTAATCAAAAATCCATTCTCGCCGTAAATGGTAATTTTTGCGAAGCATGTCAAATTGATTACCCAAAATATGTGGACAAGCTGCCGCTTTTAGTGCTTCAAAATCAGCCTGAATATCATAAAACCAAGCCAGTGGCTGTTGGTTTTTATGGTTTAAGAGCATAGAAAAATGATAAGGGTTGGGCGGTAGTAATGCCAAAAAGTGCTGGAGGATTGGTAAGTTAAAGGTTTGGCAAAAGGCTTGATAAATCATATCAGTCCCACGGATTTTACCTTCAAGGGTATAGCCTGCAATGTGTGGTGTTGCCAGTTTGAGTGCATAAAGTAGCTGTTGGCTGATGAATGGCTCATTAGGAAAAACATCTAACACAACCGATAATTGCTTTTGGTTAATGGCAGCTAACAGGGCGGATTCATCAATAATTTCTCCTCGAGCACTGTTAATCAGTAAGGCCTTTGGGCGGATTTTTGCCAAGGTTTGAGCGTTTAGCATTTGATAAGTTGGGTGGCTACCTGTTTTTGTCAATGGTGTATGAATGCTGATGACATCACAATCTAAAATCTCATCTAAGCTTGCATTGTTGATAGAGTCAGTCGCCAAAAAAGGATCAAAGCCAAATACCTGCCAGCCCAGTCGTTTGGCATAGCGTGCTAGAGTATTGCCAATATTGCCAAGTCCGATAATGCCTAATCGCAGATTGGTTTTTGGGGATTGATGGGCATGCAATATGGCTGTTATGACATATTGGGCAACCGAATGCTTACTACAGCCTGATGCATTGGCAAAATTGATATGATGGTCGGCAAGATACTTGGTGTCAATATGGTCAATACCGATCGTTGCAGAGCCGATAAACTTAAGCGGTGTGTTGCTCAAGTCGCCCAAATTTTCTTGGGTTACCTGCGTTACTGAGCGAATGAATAATGCATCTGGTTGATGGGTGATGAGACTTTGGCGGTCAATGGCACGCCCTGCCATCTTGATAAGCTCCACCTGATGACATAAAAGATAATCATCAAGATTGGCAATATTTTCATCAGCAAGAACCCGAAGCATTAGTCATCCTTAGTTAAGTTAGGTTGTTGTTTATTGCTAGGGGTGGGGTTGGTATCAGCCAATAACGCTTTACCATCTGCGACCACAAAGCCGCTTGCTTGGTTAATAAAAATCTCATTTTTGTGCTGACTTATCCACTCACGCCACACCGCCAAGCCAATGGCAAGCACCACAGGCCCGATGAACAACCCCACAAAACCAAATGCCGTCAAGCCCCCAAGTACACCAATAAAGATGATGATGAAGGGGATTTTGGTTGCACCACTGATGACGATGGGTCGAATCAAATTATCCACCCAGCTGATGACTAAAATTCCCCATAAGCCAAGTCCAATGCCTTCGGTGGTATGTCCTTGCGATAATAACCACACCGCCACACCGCCCCATGCAAAGGGCGTACCAAAGGGGATGAGTGCCACCACAAAGGTGATGAGTGTGAGTAAAATGGGGTTGGGAGCGTTGGTAAAAGCATAGCCCATCCCTGCCAAAATCGCCTGAGCCAAGGCAGTCAATCCAATGCCATACACCACCGCTTGTGTGGTTGCTCCTACCGAGTCAATGTAATCATCAATGCGGTCGCCGATGATGTTACGCATGGCTTGACGGATTTGGCGTACCAAACTTTTACCATCTCTATAAAAGAAAAACAACGTCATCAGAGCCATGCCAAGTTTGGCAAGGTTTTTTAGCACCGCATCAAAGGCCATTTTGCCATAATACAAATGCGACTGCACCCAAGCACGCACCGCCTCCATCGTGGTTTCAGGGTTTTTGTTAATCTCCCAAAGCGTGTCTTTAATCGTCTGTCCGATAACAGGTAAGTCCTTGATTTGGCTGGGTAAATCTAAATATCCTGCTTGTAGGCGACGAATTACCATGCCAACAAAACTTAGCACTTCATGTTGTAGGTAGAACACACCCACAATAAGCGGTACGCCAATCATGAGCGAGATGCAAAAAGTCATCAAAAACGCACTAAAACTGGGGCTTAGACGGACTTTGGTGTGAAAAAAAGTATAAATGGGAAAGGTAACATATGCCAAAATCCCTGCCCATAATGCTGGCACGATAAAAAATCGCACTACTTTAAAGCACAGTACAATCAAGATAACAAGCAAGGTCAAAGCGAGTAGGCGTTGTAAGACGAACTCTCTATTCCATTGTTCAATCATGGTTTCATCATGGTTCAATCGCGGTTTTGGCGTGGTTTTTGAAGTTTAACATAACAAACTCAAAGAAGAAATTGAATTGGGAATGTTGCTACTTATTATGCCAAAAACTTGATAAAAATGCTTGGGGATTTTGTGGTGTTTGCGTTGCACAAGATTAAGCAAATCTGTTAAAAAACCACTAGGGTAACGCGTGAGCAAGCCTATTTAGACCACCTGCAAAGGCGATTTTGTCCTTGTTGCTGTATGGTTTTTGTCCGCCCATGCTTTTGGGGTCAAGCACACCCGTACCACGAAGCGACTCCATAAAATCTCGGGCATTTAATCTGGGTTTGATGTTATCTTTGCGAAATTCCTCACCCCGTGGGGTCAAAACCTTTGCCCCTTTTTCTAGCACATCATTGGCAAGCGGAATGTCGCTTGTGATGACCAAATCGTTGGGCTGCGCTGTCTGTAAGATATATTCATCCGCCACATCAAAGCCAGCACCAACCACAACATACGATAAAAATGGCGATGGTGGCAGTTTGGTCATCCGATTTGCCACAAATACCGCCATCGTTTGGGTGCGATTGGCGGTTTTGATGATGAGCTCTTTGGCAATGACAGGCAGTGCGTCGGCGTCAATGAGTATTTTCATAGCGAACAAGTTCAGTCATGGATAAAATACCAGTCGTTATGATGTGAGCAATTGTGTGATATTGGTTACAATCCCATCATTATCATCACTCATCACTGTAATATGTCCAATCTTACGACCGTCTCGCTCTGCCTTGTGATAATGATGAAAATGCACTCCTGTATGGGTCAAAAGCTCGCTGACATCAGGATATTTGCCGATGACATTTAGCATGACAGACGGCTTGATGATGCCTGTATCGCCAAGCGGTAAGCCCAATACGGCTCGGATGTGGTTTTCAAATTGGCTGGTATTTGCCCCCTCAATCGTCCAATGTCCAGAGTTATGCACGCGTGGGGCAATCTCATTGGCGATGAGTCCATCATCACTGACAAAAAGTTCTAAGGTCAAAACACCAACATAATCAAGATGACTTAGGATTTTACTGATATTGGATTGGGCTTGCTCGATGAGATGGTCGGCGTTGGCAGCAGGTGCAATGGTTTTTGATAAAATGCCATTGGTGTGATGATTTTCAACCAAAGGATAGTAACAAATATCACCGTTTTGACTACGCACAGCGATGATAGAGACTTCACGGCTAAAGTGAATGAACCCTTCGGCAATGAGTGGTGCAGGTGCGTCGGTCAACCCGCCATCACCAGTGACAGCGTCGCCAAGCTCCTCCCAAGCGGTGGCGATGTCGCTTTGTGTTTTGATGACAAATTGTCCTTTGCCGTCATAGCCGCCTCGGCTGGTCTTTAAGACCAAAGGTAACCCAAGTTTGTTGGTGGCAGTTTGTAGCTCATCTAAGCTGTTTACTGCCATAAATGGTACGGTGTCAATATTTAGCCGATTAAACAATACCTTTTCTGCCAATCGGTCTTGGGCGATTTCCAAAGCATTGGTCGGCGGAAACAGACTGCCTTTATGCTCAAGGCTTGCCAGTGATTTAGCCGTCTTGATAGGCGTATTTTCAAATTCCAATGTAAAGACATCGCTGGCGGTGATAAAATCATCAAGCTCATTGTATTTAAATACTTGTCCATATAAAGCAGCTGGCACACCGTCAGCATCTTCTAAAAAAACGCAACGATGGCCGAGCTTTAAGGCGGCTTGAGCCAGCATCATGCCAAGCTGCCCACCGCCAAGAATACCGATGGTTTTGATGGAATCAGTCATAAAAGATATCCAAAAAATTAGCAAAAAATTTTGGATATTATCGCATATTTTAATAAAAAATGGGCGTTAATTTGCCAAATGCTGATTCATCAGTGATTGACAATCCCTGGATGGGGGCTTGTTAGCACTGTCTGGGTCTGTTTTTGGCGAAATTCATCCAGTTTTGTGGCAAGGGCATCATCATCGATGGCAAGTATCTGTATTGCCAGCAGTCCAGCATTGAACGCACCAGCATCTCCAATGGCAAGCGTACCGACCGCCACGCCTTTGGGCATTTGTACGATGGATAATAAACTGTCCCAGCCTGACAGTGTGCTTGATTTGACGGGTACGCCAAGCACAGGCAATGGGGTTTGGCTGGCACACATACCAGGCAGATGAGCCGCTCCGCCTGCCCCTGCGATGATGACTTTTAAGCCCTTATCTTTGGCGGTTTTGGCATAGTCAAAGAGTTTATCTGGTGTGCGATGTGCTGAGACGACTTGACACTCAAAGGGGATGCCAAAATCTGCCAAAATCTGTGCCGATAAAGACATGGTTGCCCAATCGGACTGACTGCCCATGATGATACCAACCTTTGGGGTGCCAGTGGGGGATGTGATGGGAGCAGGACTTGGGGCGTGTTGGGTGTTTGACATGATAATCCTTAAAAATAATAAACGAATAAGTTAGCACATTTGCTAAAAAATGGCAATTTCTGTCTTTATTCTTTGGATTTATCTGCGGTATGAATATACTGTACAAAATTTTCATTTGATAGTATGGGGTTTTTGGTATCAAATTGATAAGCAGTCAGGTAGCCATTCATGCCAGCGGAATAGTCAGTACAAACCACCTGATTTGATAAGATGCTTGGCGTGCCATCAAGCCAATAATGACCAATAAAAATTGGCTGATGAGTGGTCAGCTCAAAATCCATCGGCAAAGGTTTGATATCTAAGTCGCTGGGCAGGTTCATTGTCGCTCTAGTGCCAAGCTGTGCAATCTCAGACAGTGGGTGATTTTGCCAGTCTTTTTGCCACCATTTGATACGAGTACGCCTACGCACGATGTCATGCCCATCCACAAGTACCACACCTGCAGGTAAGGGGCTTTCGATACCCTTTAAAAGTCTTTCAAGCGCATAAAACTCGGTAGAGCCACTCATAGCGGTTGCGATGATGCCACGCTGGGTGATGCGATGATCGGGGGTGAGATAGGGTGCAAGTGCTGCTTGTGCCTTCGTATCCCAGCAGGCGTGTACGATATTCAATTCAGGCAGCTCAAGCCATAGCGGTAGTTCATAAAGGCGAGAGAGCCAATAATAGTAGTCATCAGAACCAATGGGTGCTTCATCCAAAAATGCTTGATGCTGCTTGGTATTTCGGCTGGTATGGGGGCGACAATAGCCACCATCAGGATGTGGCGTAGCGTATCCGATAGCATTGTATTCGTGATTGCCCATGATGGCAAGTGCTTGATTGTTGTCAAGCATGTCAAAGACAATTTGTAATGTGGCTAACTGCTGATTGCCCCTGTCAATAAAATCACCAATAAAAATCGCTTGATGACCGTGTGGGGCGATATGACTGATGCCATCATGAATATAGCCCAATTTATCAAGCAGTCCTGCTAATTTGTCGGCGTGTCCATGAATGTCGCCAATAATGTCATAAATCATCACAATCCCCTTGTATCTTAATCTACTTTTTGCCTGCTACTATAGCACATTTACCCAAAAAGAACATTGGCTAAAATCACGACACAAAGTCACTGATACCAAATCAAATTAGCATTATCATAAAAATGGTCGCTGGACTTTTATAACCAAGGCTGTTATAGTGGCTAAATTTATGGGTGATTGGTTTATGCCGATTAAGCCTGATTTATTGCAAATTTTGTATCAAGATGCGTGCATGGTGATTATCAATAAACCTGCAAATATGTTGGTGCATCGCTCTTGGCTGGATAAACATGAAACTTGTTTTGTGGTGCAAACTTTGCGTAACCAAATCAATCAACATGTCTACCCTGTACATCGTCTTGATAGACCAACCTCAGGCGTATTGGTCTTTGCTTTAGACAGTCAGACAGCAGGATTATTAGCCAAACAATTTGAGAATCATCACATCCAAAAATCTTACTTGGCGGTGGTGCGTGGTATTATTGGTACTGGGCGGATTGATTATGCACTAAAACCACGCCTTGATAAAATTGCCGATAAGTTTAGCAATCCCAATAAAGCATCCAAATCTGCCATAACCGATTATCAGGTTCTTGCCACAACACAGCAACCATTTATATCGTGTCGGCGTTTTGATAGTTCTCGATATTCTTTGGTTTGCTTAACACCAATCACAGGGCGAAAGCATCAGTTGCGTCGCCATATGAAGCATATTTTTCATCCCATTGTTGGTGATACCACTTATGGCGATAAAGTGCAAAATCGTGCTGTGCTTGCTCATATTGGTGTCAAAAGACTGTTGTTGCATGCTCATCAGTTACAGTTTTGTCATCCGTTATATGATGAGATGATCCGTATTGTTGCACCCTTAGATACGGCCTTTTGTCAAGTAATGACAGCGTTTGGGTGGTCTGATGTGGACTTGATGGCTTAAAAAACAACCTCAAAAGGGCTTGACGATTACCAAAATCACGACTGCAATTAATATGACAACAGGAATTTCATTAAACCATCGCCAATAAACATGGCTCTTATAGTGCGGGTTTTGAGCCAGTTTTAGGCGAAATTTACCACATGCTAAATGATAGATGCTAAGCAAAATAACCAACAATAGCTTTGCATGTAACCAGCCTTGAGATAAGTATAAGCTTGGCGAGAAGCTTATCATCCAAAGACCAAAACCCCATGTGGCAATCATCGATGGTGTCATGATACCACGATACAATTTACGCTCCATCAGGCTAAAGCGTTCGATACTGGTTGTATCTTGGCTCATGGCATGATAGACAAATAATCTAGGCAAATAAAAAATTCCTGCAAACCAACAAACCATCGAAATAACATGAAAAGCCTTGATATATAAAAACACAGTTTCACCCATTAAAAATCATTGTTGGTGATATTTTACCATCAATGATAAACGCTGACACATTGCATTGATAAAAACAAGCAGACAAAAATAACAATAAAGACGATGAGAGATTATCGTCTTTATTTAAATGAATGGCTGTCACAAAAAAATTGATTGGTTAAAATGCCATTTGTGCACCCACAAATCCACCAACTTTTGTATCATGATCTTGGTGATTGGCTTGTATACCAGCATTCAAATGAGTGTTATTACCCAAAGCAAGTGTTGCACCTAAATGTGCGTGCGTTGTGTGCTTTTTATCAAAGGGCACGGTTGTGACAAAGCTGCGATGATAATCACGGTTGGATAATACAGCTGTCTCAACAGTTTTGTTATTGTCTTTAAACTCATGCTGATAACCCAATCCTGCCAAAAGGTTTAGTTTATCATTCATGGCATAATCAATATTAACGCCAATATCAGCTTGCAAAGACTGATGGTCAGGCAGCTTAAAACTTAGAGCAGTTGATAGATTTGGTTGATTTTCAAAGAAGCGATTCTGCTTGATATCTTGAGCATGAATACCGACATAAGGACGATAGGTAACATTGTTTTGGGTAAATCCATAGCTGCCTTGTACACTTGCATATCGACGCTGACCTGTGGCATGTGCTTGATGGTTGCGATTCTCACCGTCCCACATGATTTGGCGTAAGCTTTGTGTACTTAAATGGTCAACCCCAAGGTTGGCACTGATGCGTAAGTGATCAAAATCATGGCGATGATACAAACCAATGCCTGTTTGTTTGACATCAGCGGTTATAGAATCGCTTAGATGATAATCTTGTTGTTGGTAGGTTAAATATGCCCCTGTATGCTGGTTAGGTCGTGCAATATCAAGTCCAAGTTTGATGGTAGGGCGGTCTATTTTATTGCGTGTATCAAGCGATTGATTGCTGATGCTGCCATCAATCCATAGCGATTGTTGATGATTGTTAAGACTGTCTAAGCGGCGTACCAATTGTTGCTGGCTTTGTTGACCATGTTTAATCAGATGCTGGGGTAGTTGACCCATTTGGTTGGGGCTATCGATAATAGAGCGATAATATTGTGCCAAAATGCGATGCGTACGCCCTGAAGGGTGAATTTTATCAGCAAACGCATAAGTTTCATTGGCATTGGCGGCGGTTTGTTGCCAGTCGCTTGGTTTACATGCTAACGATGATAAATTGGCATCTAGGTTTTGGCAAGCAGGTTCGGTCACATTACTAAACCCAAATCCTGCTGGATTACTAACCGCCTCTTTGAGTAGGGCAAAGGTATTGGCAGCAATGACATTGGTGGTTTGGTTGTTTAAACTTTGATATAAAGTTTGGTTGTAGATATGAGCAGACAATGATGCTGTGGCAGATTTGGTCGGATCTTGGGCGTATTCTGGCGTGACGCCAACATCAGGAAGACTGGGTACTAAAATGTGTTTTGCACCTGCTTGCCCAAGCTGCCCAACCAAATTGGCTTGGTCATTGGCAGCGGTGGTAATGATTTCGGCTGCTTGCAACTGGGTTGGTGCTTTGGCTGCCTCAAACAAATCATTGGCACCTGTCCAAACAGTATACAATGCTTTGGGGTCGGCTTGATGATTATTTAAGGTCAGGTAGCGATTGATTTGGGTTTGTGCTGATGGGATGGTAAATAAAGGAATGGTGAAAAAAGGAACAGGTGCATTTTTGACCACATCTTCTTTAGTTCTTGCACCACCAACGGCATAGTTTGTACCAGTTAAGGTTGTTCCATCATTGGCATCGGCGGTATGTCCATAAGATTTTGCCAATATGCTTGACCAAACTGGATCGGTATTGGTCGTAAACGATGGTTGGGCTTGATTAAAAACAGAAGACGCCAGACTGTTTTTGCCAATCTGCACCAAGCGTCCTGTGTCAGTTAGGCTATCACCAAAAAATACGGTTTGGCTAAATTCTTGGGCGGTGGCGATGCTGCTTAAGCCCATCAGTGCAATCGCCATTGATAAAGGGCGGTATGTATGAGCCACCGCTTTGAGCGTTCTTTGGGCGATATTTTGAGTATGAAGACTTTTGGCCTTAGTCGTTTTAAAAGAAAGATGATCAATCATCACGGTTTCCTTATTGGCTACATTAAATAAAATCTATCACAATCAAGCATGGTGATCTTTATTGCTATTTTTTATGATTTGGTTGCTGTTAAAGATAAACCATTAAAGCTATGCTGACAGTGGGCAATTATGGGGCATCTCGGCAGTCATCACCGCACCACTCATAGCATCAATAATTTTGGGCTTTGGGGCAGGTTTAGAGGGCGTTAACCCAAGCTCAGCCATCAGACGGTCATCGTGTGATGTGGACTGATTGCCTGTGGTGAGTAATTTATCACCATAAAAAAATGAGTTTGCGCCTGCCATAAACGCCAATGCTTGCTCACCATCACTTAAACTTTCACGCCCAGCAGATAGGCGGACATAGCTTGTTGGGCAACAGATACGAGTTACCGCAATGGTACGAATCCATTCAATGACCGATAATCGACCTTCGGCAATGACTTTATCACCAAGTGGCGTACCAGCAATCGGTACAAGTAAATTAACAGGAATGGACTGCGGTGGAATGGGCATTTGGGTCAGCTCATACACCCAATCAATACGGTCTTCACGACTCTCACCCATACCAACAATAGACCCTGAACAAACATTAATACCTGCATCACGCACATGGCTAATGGTTGCCAACCGTTCATCATAAGTGCGTGTGCTTGTTACCGTATCATAGTAATTGCGAGAGGTATCAAGATTGTGGTTATAATAATCAAGGCCTGCATCTGCCAAAGTTTTGGCTTGTTCTGGCTTTAGCATACCTAAAGTCATGCAAGTCTCAAGTCCCATGGCCTTAACTTCACTGATTAAATCCACCAAATAAGGCATGTCTTTTTCGCTGGGGTGTTTCCAAGCTGCACCCATACAAAAGCGTGATGAACCTTGTGATTTGGCACGGCGAGCAGCGGCAAGCACTTTTTTGATTTCTAAACGCTTTTCGGCGGTCAGACCTGTTTTATCTCGGTAATGACCTGATTGAGAACAGTAGCCACAGTCTTCAGGGCAATTACCCGTTTTGATAGATAATAGCGTACTAATTTGTACTTCATTGGCGTTGAAATGCTCACGGTGTACCGTTTGTGCTTGCATCAGCAAATCCATCAAAGGTAGCTCGAATAAGCGTGCGATTTCTTCCTTTGAAATAAGTATCTTCATTAATCAATCTCGCTTAAATTTGGTAAACAATTGTACTCAAAAATTTGCCAAATAGCAACCGCATTTCATGGGCATGTCTCATGCATCTCAAAGCTGATGGTTTTTTAAGTCAATTATTTGGTCATTTTTTGCTTGATGCCGTCAAAAAAACCTTTGGTGCGTTTGGCGTATGGCTTAATGGCATCAATATATCCTTGATATTCTTTGGGAATGCTGGCGGCTTGTTTACCAATACCTGCAAGCCAAAGTACCAACTTGTAATCACCCGTGATTTTAACATCACCATCTTGAATGGCGGTCATTAATGCTGCAACATCGCCTTTGGTGAATAATTTTGCACCTGTTAGCGAATCTTTAAAGTCAATCGTCAAATCAGGATGATCAGCTTTACCTAAAGCCTGTCCAAAATATCCTTGCTCAAAGCGAAAATAACGCTCAACATTGGGTGCGGTAAATTGAATGCACAGCGATTTATCTTTGATAAGCTGGTTGAATGCTTCATTATTGCGTGATTTGGCAAGGTTTTGTAATCGCAAACCCATGATTGCCAATAATGCATCTAAAGGGTCAGTTTTTACATGAATGATAGGCAAGGTAAACATGATATTTCCTTAAATTTTTAAATTAAATTAATTAAATTAATTAAATTAAATTGTATAAAACACAAATCAAGATTGGTAATCTAGCCTGTGACCTAAGGCATAAATGACACCTTCAAGCCCTGTGATATTAACCGCAGCCGATGCCTTGGCTTGCACAATCGGCTTGGCATGATAGGCAATGCCAAGGTCGCTATTTGCCATCATGGGTAAATCATTGGCACCATCGCCAATGCAGATGACTTGTTGCATGGGCAACCCTAAGCGTTCAGCTACTTTTTTGACGATAAGGGCTTTTTGATGACCGTCTAAAATATTATCATCTACCATGCCTGTTAAGGCATTGCCATCGTGAAGTAAAGGATTGGCATAATATTCATCCATACCAAGAACTTGGCTGATGTGTTTGGCAAAGGGTTCAAAGCCACCTGAAATGAGTACTGTATGATAGCCAATGGCCTTAAGTGCACGCATGGCAGCAACAGCACCTGGCTGAATGTGAATGTGTTTGGCGATAATCTCATCAATACTATCTAAAGGTATGCCCTCTAAAAGTGCAACACGGCGGGCAAAACTTGTGGCAAAATCAATCTCACCACGCATGGCTTGTTCAGTAATGATAGAAACTTGCTCTTCGACACCACAAAATTTTGCCAATTCAACAATCACCTCTTCTTCAATGAGCGTTGAATCCATATCAAAACATGCCAAGCGATGGCGTGTGAGCATTTTGTCTACTGATAAAATATGGACATCAGCACGAATAACATTTGATAAATAACTGGTGATTTGGTCATCAATGATATGTGCCGCCGCAGTTTTGCTGATTTGACCCATGTCATGCTTTGGTGCTAATAGATAACGATGAATATTCACTTTGGCTAATGGGTAATCGACACTGATCAGATGTGCGTGAGCCTTGGCAATATTATCATCTTCAACGACAGACAGTTGCCAATGAGCTTCGGTATCTACCCAGTTTTGCATCAAAGTATCAATATCGGCTTCTTGGCTTGATGGTGTCACCACAATGATAGCAAATAAAGGCAGTTGTGATAGTTTTGCTGTGATGTCATTGGCGGTAAAATCATAACCAATCACCTCATTTGGCAAATGATCCGCAACGGTATTTAAAGCGGTTTGCCATGCTTGGCTATTTTTTGGTAGAGCATAAGTAAAAGACATATCAAACCTTTGGGGTAGCTATTATGATTGAATAGAATTTTACATATTAGCAGTTAATCAGGTATTTTAAAAGACTTAAAGCGAATTTTCTAGGTGCAAGATGGGTTTAATCCATCAAACTGATTTTTTAATTTTTAAAAAATACTGAGATAGCCACGATGGTATTGCTCAAATTTTCATTGATAAGCTGATAAAATCCTGTCAAGCCCATAGCTATTGAAATAATTAATGCTATAATACTAGGATTTAATTTTTATGATTTGGCAACTCTCATGACATACTTAGCACCCAGACAGGGTATTTTTGCGGCAATCGTTTTGGCGAGCTTGGTTTTGCATTTATTATTTTTTGTCATCAGCACCGAGCGAGGCATCAGCACACAAAATCAACAGGCGGTTGAACGCAGTGTTATGATGCTAAGTCAGGAAATCGCAGCACCACTGGCAGCTTATGATCGTGTTAGTATGAGCGTCATTGCAGGGCCTTATGTTGATGAGCCTATGATTGCTTATGTGGGTATTTATGACAGCCAAGGCGGCGTATTGGTACCGCTTGGAGAATCGGCAGAAGGCTATCGTGCCGAAGAGGTGGTGATATCAGGGGATCAGGTGCTTGGCAAAGTGGTTGTACAAGCCAAAACAGTCAGCCGTGCCAAGATTTTGTCAGGCAATTGGGTATTTTTATTGAGCGTGATTGGGCTACATATCATCTTGTGGCTGATTTATGGCTATGTGGCGCGTCCAACCGAGGCACTTAAATCCCAAATTGCCAAAGAAGTGCGTACCGAGCTACTTTCTAAAGGTATTTTGCCCGAGCAAATTACAGACGAACCTGCGACACACATTCAATCAACTGAAGATGACGATGTGGTATCTGATGACGAGATAACCGCATCAACATCAACCGAAAACCAAAGCAATCCAAGTCATACCAAGCTTGAACTTGCTGCTGCTTATACCGTTCAAGTTCAGTTCCAAGATCCGTACAGCTTATTGACAACGGTCAGCATTGAGTCTAAAGATGCATATTTTGCTTTATGTGATCAGTTATTTGAAAGAGCGTGTCATGCATTGCTTGAGTTGCCTTTATTTGCAGGCGTGGCAATGATTGACCAAAACCCATTCACCGAGCAAGGAGCATCAGTGACACTTTATGCCACGGATGATCATGCCAAAACAGCGGCAGCGGCGGCGCTACTTTCTCAGCTTTTATTGATGGTCAATGAAGTGGTATATCAAAAGCACCGTGAACTAAAACGCTTTGCCTTACCCATCAAGACCGTTACCAGTGATTCAGAATTGTCAGATGTTGCCAAATCCATCTTAACCATCCGCAAAGAAAAGTCACTGATTATTTTTGCAGAGGCTGGGCGTAATCAAGCCGCCATGTATATGACTTTATCCGCCATCACGCACCCAAGTACGGTACATGAACGAGATAGCCGAGAAGTTGTTGGAATGACGAGCGCCACTGCTGATCGACTAAAAATTGCACGAGATAAAACGCTACTTGGTGATGATAATGCTTGACAAAATATTCAATTCGCTTTATAAGGCTACAGTAAAGACCTGATTTTTATAAAGCGTCAGGTCGTATACAAATTTCAACGCACTGGGAGTCATTATGAGTAATATTAATGATGATTTTGATGATGATAATTTTGATGAAGATGCTGATGCCATTTTGGTTGATGAAAGTAAGACAAAACCCCTTGAAAAACGCCTAAAAATTGATGCTTTGCTTGAAGAGCAGCGTCTAAATAAGTTAAAGCGTGCGCTTGAGGATGGTGATGACTTTACCGAATTTGACGATTTAGATGATGATTTAGATGATGATTTTTAAACTCTAATTTTTTAAAATCTAAAGATTGTTTTGGATATAAATTAAGCTGTCATAATCACCTTTGGGCGACAATATTTGACCCACAATAGTAATGAGTTTGTTATGAATAAACAAGAATTGTTTGAGTATTTAGAATCATCAGCTAACGAAATGGGCTTAGATCCAATCGCAGCCCATGGATTTTTGACAGCGACTGTGGTGGGCAAGCCACTACCAAATTGGATATCGGCATTTTTTGAAGGTGCAGATGCGCAAGTGCCAGATGAGGTCAAATCAGCACTAAAGGCATGGCAACAAGCGTTGGTTGATACTCTAAAATCAGAGCAACCTATCGAGTTGCCCTTTGATGCCAGTGAAGAGGCGGAAGATTTTAGTGAAGATGGCGACTTGGCAGCATGGGCAATTGGTTTTGTTGATGCGATGTACTCGGATGAAAATGTGGATTGGTTTGATGATGCAGCGACCGAAGAAGATGTGGCGATGCTAACTTTACCGATGGTGTTATTATCAGGCATTGATGAAGAAATGGATGAAATGCGTGATGATGAAACCCTAGCCCAAATGGCAAATGCACTTGAAGATAATATCACAGAGCTGTTTTTATTATTTCATACCGATGACTAAGAACTCTTAGATCAGTTAGGCAGGGTGGGGACAGCTGTCTTTGCCCTGTTTTATTATCTTAAGATGATGAAATTACTATGATAAATCTAAGTCAATGCAGAGAATGGTCATGCAATTATCAAATTTAGAATACCTACCCAACCATATCATCACCGAAAGATTGGATGTGGTTTACGGCAACACTGTGCGTAGTAAACATGTGGGCAAAGATTTTTTGTCAGGACTAAAAAACATCGTTGGTAGCGAGCTGACTGCTTACACAGAGCTTCTTGAAGAAGCACGCCAAGAAGCGATGAATCGTATGATTACCAAAGCACAAGTATTAGGCGCTGATGCGATTGTCGGTATTCGTTTTTCAACATCAAATATCACCGCAGGCGCATCAGAGCTTTTTGTTTATGGTACGGCGGTCAAAGTACAAAAGAAGTTTGATCCTTTTGGGCAAAGCTTAGATGAGTTGCCAGTAGGTTGATTTCTGATGAGCCTTGAAGAGTTTTTTGATAAAAAGCCTGATTTGGCTTGTTTTGGTTACCACTGGTTGGTATTTTGGTGCCCGTGCCGAGCGTGGTCATCTAAAAAGCTTGATGGCAGATGAGCAAAAATACCAGCACATCCAAGTCTCAAGTGAGCGTTTTTATGAACCCAAAGGTATCAATGAATCAATCTTGGTGGTTGGCAGTGTCGTAATTGCTCAGGATAAATTCAAACAGGTTGTAGCGGCGATGTTAAGCTTATTTGGCAAAAATTTAACCGTCTATGAGACGCTGCTTGACCGTGCTCGCCGAGAAGTGGTGCTGCGTGCTAAGCGTCAGGCGAATGATGCAGGCTGTCATGCGTTATATGGGTTAAGATTTGAGATGACCGAGGTGCAAGGTGGTGTTGAGATATTGGCTTATGGTGTGGCAGTTAAGTGATGCGTAAGTTCGCTTAAATTATCAGAACACTCTGCCAAACAATTTTTTATAATATCAAGTGGCAGGCTTTTGAAATTTTGTAGATGATATTGGGTCTGAGCGTGGGTAAATTTTCTTTGGTTTAGTGTTATCGTTTGATTGAGAATTGAAAACCCCTTGAAATTCTAATTTCAAGGGGTTTATATTTGGTAGGCGTAAACGGACTCGAACCATCGACCCCCACCATGTCAAGGTGGTGCTCTAACCAACTGAGCTATACGCCTGTATAATAGGACGCTATTTTACCAAATTTTTTATAGATTGCAAGCATTTTTTATCATTAATTTCATTTTTTTATTTGAATACTGATAAATATCAATCGGTGTCTTAAATGGATGGTTTGGTCGCTCTTGAACCAATTTAGGAACCAAATAACCTGGTAAGGCTTCAAGCAACTGCCAATATAGCCCAACAGCGTCATGAATATCGATGTCAAAGTGTGCCGCCCCTTGAACCTTATCAAGTATGTGCAGATAGTAGGGTAGGATTCCAGCACCAAACAGATCTTGATTAAGCTTACTTAAAGTCTGAATGTCATCATTGATGCTGGCAAGTAGCACACTTTGATTTAATAAAGTTGCACCTGCATCTTTGAGCTGTTTGGTTTTAGCGATCAATTGATCATCAATTTCATTGGGGTGATTGATGTGCAGCACAATCACGATATTTTTTTGATAATGACGAATCAGTGCAATGAGCTCATGATCCACACGGTTAGGTAATACCACAGGCAGGCGAGTGTGAAGTCGCACCGTACGAATGTGACCAATGGCAGTAATCTTATCCAACCAAAGCTTAAGTCGCTTGTTGTTTAGGCTCAAAGGATCGCCACCGCTTAAGATTACCTCATTAACTTCTGTGTGCTTGGTGATGTAATCCATCACTTCATCCATTTCATGCGTGCTTGGTTGATTGGCATGATAATCAAAATGCTGGCGAAAACAGTAGCGACAATGTACCGCACATGCACCCGTCACGGTCAGCAGGACACGAGATTGATATTTGTGCAATAAACCTTTGATGGGGTTGTGATTATTTTCATCCAAAGGATCGGTACTATAGCCATCAACGGTCATCCTTTCTCGTCCATCGGGAAGTACTTGGCGTAAGAGTGGGTCATGAATATCGCCTTTTTTCATTTTTTTGATAAAGGCGTGCGGTACTCGTAAACCAAACTGCTTGGGCGTATGTGAATGAGCCTGTTTTGGTAAATCAAGCAGCGTAAATAAAGTATCCAAATCGCTGACCGCTGCTGATAGCTCGGCTTGCCAATCTTGAAAATCATCAGATGAGTCAGCGTGATAAATTTTTTTTGTAGAAATCATGGTTTTATTTTGACAAAAATTACTAAAACTTTATATAATGAAGTGTTACGCTGCATTATAGCGTATTTTTTAGATGATGATTTAAATTTTAACTGAGCGATGCTCTGATTGACAACTGGCAGGTAAATAATGGCAAGTTTTTCTACAAATGATTTTAAAGCAGGCTTGAAAGTGATGTTGGATGGGAATCCATGTTCCATCCTTGAAAATGAATATGTGAAACCAGGTAAAGGTCAAGCTTTTAACCGTGTTAAGTTGCGTAATCTACGCACAGGCAAAGTGCTTGAGCAGACTTTTAAGTCAGGCGATTCACTTGAAGGTGCTGATGTGGTGGATGTGGAAATGAACTATCTATACAACGATGGCGAATTTTGGCATTTTATGCACCCTGAGACTTTTGAGCAATTGCAAGCAGATAAAACCGCAATGGGTGATGCTGCACAGTGGCTAAAAGAAAATTCAAATGCGTTATGCACTTTGACGCTATTTAATGGTGCGCCGCTGTCGGTCACACCACCAAACTTTGTAGAGCTTGAAATCGTTGAAACTGACCCAGGTGTTCGCGGTGATACCTCAGGTGGTGGCGGTAAGCCTGCACGCCTTGAAACAGGTGCAACCGTGCGTGTCCCATTGTTTGTTCAGCAAAATGAAGTGGTGCGTGTAGATACGCGTACTGGCGAATATCAAACACGCGTAACCGCCTGATTGATCGCCATCTGATTAAGCAGTGTTCTTTTGAGCACTGCTTTTTTATTGAAACAGTCTTGAGATTTAAGCTTGGTACGCTTATTTTGTGCAACATACTTTGTGTAATATCATAAAAATTTAATATCGCTGACAAATCATCAGATAAACCAAACAGAATGATTGATAATCTACTTATGACAAGAGATGACAAAAAACCTGCATAATGTTAAACTACTATGACACATTTTGAAATAATTTTGTCGGTTTTGACTGAGAATTATAACGAGAATAATTATGACAAAACTCTACCAAAGAACGGTAGCCAAAGCAATCACAGCAACAGGTATCGGACTACATAGCGGCAAAAAAGTGACACTCACTTTGTCGCCTGCCAAGCCTAATACAGGTATCATATTTGAACGCACCGATATTGGTGCAACAGTTCCAATGGCAGCCGAGCTTGTACAAGATACCATGATGTCATCTAATTTGGTTTTGGGAGATGCTAGAATTGGTACGGTTGAGCATTTATTATCAGCCATTGCGGCTTATGGGCTTGATAATTTAATCATTCAAGTGGATGCAGCAGAGATTCCGATTATGGATGGTTCGGCGGCACCTTTTTTGTATCTGATTGATCAAGCAGGTATCACTGAGCAAGATGAACTCAAAAAATTCATTAAAATAATTTCACCGATTGAAGTAAATGATGGTGACAAATGGGCATGCCTTGAGCCTTATGATAAGGGCTTTTTGCTAGATTTTGAGATTGATTTTAATCATGCCGCCATCGCTGCTACTGAACAAACAACACAGCTTGATTTTAATACTGCAAATTTCGCCGCAGAAGTGGGGCAGGCGCGTACTTTTGGCTTTCTAAAAGACATAGAATATCTGCAAAAAAATAATTTGGCACTGGGCGGTAGCTTGGATAATGCTGTCGTACTTGATGAGAATTCTGTGGTCAATCAAGATGGCTTACGCTATCCCAATGAATTTGTCCGCCATAAAATGCTAGATGCTGTGGGTGATTTATTTGTGATTGGACACCCTTTACTTGCGAAGTTTTCTGCTTATAAATCAGGGCATGCACTGAATAATGCACTGATCCGAGCGGTATTAGTGGATAAAAGTTGCTATGAAATTGTAACATTTTATGACAAAAAATCTTGTCCAATTAATTATGTAGCTGCTGTTTAGCTAAAGTGTCATTGAGTAAGCAAAGGTCAGAATATTTTAATTATTTGGCAAGGTTTTTGTAAGGTAATAGACACAGTTTGGTTTTTTGTATCATATTGATGTTAACCTCACCCAACACCCAATCGTAAGTTACGGATTGGGTGTATTTTTAAGTTTATAAAAAACCAAACTCCTAAAAATACTTATTAAGATGGCAGATACATTGATGATTTTATAAGGATTGGTAACCAAAATTTTATTAAATAAAACCAGCTATCTACACAAAGTTAATGGATTTAATTTACAAAAAATTACAAAAATAGTTGGCTATTTGCGATTTAAAACCTAAGTTTATACAAAATTTTTTCGGATAAACTCTTTAAATTTAATTAATAAAATTATTTTTTAGAATCGGTATTTGTCCTTGCAAGTTGCGTCAAAGCTTGATTTAAGCGTTCATTTTGTGTGACAAATTGTGCGGTCTGTGTTATCATTTGTCTTGTGTTTTCGCTTAGGATCTTTTTTAAATTATTTGGGCGAGCGTCTGATTGCACCAATTTTGGCGAAGTTGTCTTTGATGAGACAATCAGCTTGATTGATTGTAACTGGCAAAAACGCTGATCATAAGTGCGTAAAGCTTGAATACAACTTTCCATCATATATCGTGCGTGATTGGCAGCGGTTGGCGAACTCATTGCTAGAGCAATCTCCACCGATGAGACATTAACCACTTGGCAGGCCGACAGTATCTCATTGGGCAATAAACCTGCCCATGCTTGACGAATTAGCTGTGTGTGGTGTTGCAGATGATGATACCGATGCAACAAATGTTTTGGAATAGCAGCACCAGCAGCCGCTTGTTTTTCGATACGGCTGGCAAGATGATTGGGTCGACGAATTTTAGTGACCAAGTCATTGATGGGAATGGTTTTTGTATAATCAGACATAGCTTACCTAAATAATAAAAAGATCTATGGACATGGTGTCCGCAGAGTAAGTGTATCACGCCTTTTGAGGAAATGGTAATCTCACCTTAATAAGATATCATTTTTCTAGCGTACTAAGGATGTATGCTGTGTGCCACAAGCTTTAATCAAAACCAATCAAATGTATGCCGATGAAGTGATGCAATGGGGCTAATCATCCACCAACTAACCCATGGGATGAACGCTGTCTGTGATAGTAATGCCAAGCAAGCTTTTGAAGTATGAGGAATCTAAATGAAACGAGTATTTTGGCTACTGTCAGCTGTCAGTCTGACCGTTGCACAATCAAGTGCGGCACAAAGTGCGTATTCAAATAGCTCTACCCAAACCTCTTATGTGGCCAGTATCCCAGACGATATTGACAGTGTCATTAATGATTTGATAGCAAACAGCCAAAATGCTCAAGCTCATGCTTATCATCAACCTACCAGCACAGCCACTATCCAAAACTTCAGCACCAATTTTCAATCACCAGTTTCTGCGGTTGAACGCTTGACGGCAAGCAGTGCTCCAAGTGTCGCTGCTGCTGTGGCATCTCGTGCTGCACTGGGTCGGTCGGTGGGGCGGTGTGCGTTATATGTGCGTAAAGCATTACAATCTGCAGGTTATGAATTTACACCGCAGCCTTCCGCTTATCAATATGCACATGGCACACTGGCAAGTGCAGGATTTACAAAATTGAATAATAGCAATTATGTACCACAAGTTGGTGATATTGCTGTATTTAATCGTACTGCAAAAAACCCACACGGTCACATTCAGATTTATGACGGCAGCCAATGGGTATCAGATTTCCGCCAGCCAAAATTTAGCCCATATAGCCAGCATAATGGCTACAGTGTATGGCGTGATGCTCGTTATAATGATGCTTCTGCAAATACAGGTATTATGCTTGCTCTAAACGAACAATAGTCTGTTTATTTTGGATATGACAAAAGCCCAGTTAAGTTAAACTGGGCTTAGTTTTTTATTTAAAATAATGTTAAATCATTAATCAATAGCTTACAACCAACATGAACGCTCATGAAAATTAGGCGGGTTGGTATGCTTAATGGCGTAATAAACCGCAACAGATGCTTTGTGGATGATTGGGTATAAAATGGCCGTTAAATTAAATTGACATTCACCAAGCTTAAGGGCTTGGTTGTGATGACGAATATGAAATGTTAAAACATAACCATCATCAAGTACAGCGATGTGTCGTATGGATAAAGTATGCTGAGTGTCTGCCAAAGGAGGCATCTGATTGGGCGTGCGATAGCCATCAAATCGGTAGATATTATAGCATCCATTGATGGCAAGATTTGTCTCAATATAGTGGCTTGAGTACTTTTGTGCCAAAAAACATTCAAAGCATTCAGACTGCCATAAATAATCAGCACGCTGCATTAAGACATTTTTGGTTTGCTTGTCAAAAATGTCTTGGGTGTAGGCAGTTTTTTCAACAAAAAATCCTACTTCAACAGCATCAGTGATTTGGGCGATATAGGCGTATATTTTAGGCGGTACTAATCGATTATCTGGTCTATTATCTAGTCTGACAGTATCATCATAAGCGCTACTATCGGTGATGGCTGTTAGCTGATAAATAAAAAAATCATTTGGCAAAAACCGTTTGACTGTCGCCGCCATCGCCTGATGTAATGTTTTAAGACTCACCGAACCGTTTATAATCCAAATCGTGCTAAATTAGATAGCTTGGGATTGGGTTTGGCGTTGGTACGCAGAAGCAGCACCATGCGTCCGATATGGTGAATGACCTCAGACTCAGTAGCATCGGCAATGGCAGCTACATATGCTTTTCTGTCATCAGCTGTACCAGCAGGGATTTTGATTTTGATGAGTTCATGATCGGTTAATGCACGAGCGACTTCTTCGATGACGCTGGGAGTAACACCATTACCACCAATGGTGACAACTGGATTTAGATGATGGCCAATGCCTCGCAGGGCTTTAATGTCTTGTAATTTTGCGTTTTTATTCATAAGTATTCCAAAATTACCAATGATAAATGGTAGTGATGAATGAGTGAGAAATAATTACGCTATTATAGCAGAATTTCACCAAATTTGTTGTCAATAATGGTAAACTAGTCGATTGGATTATAAATGAATATGATTAATTTTTATGGCAACACGAATTAAAAATAAAAAATTGTCTAAATCTAGCCGTGCTTGGATGAAAGAGCATATTGATGACTTTTATGTGCAAAAAGCTCAAAAAGAAGGCTATCGAGCCCGAGCTGCTTATAAGCTTCTTGAAATTAACGAAAAAACAGGTCTGATTAAAAAAGGTATGACAGTTGTGGACTTAGGTTCAGCACCAGGCAGCTGGTCACAAGTGGCAGGTCAGCTTGTTGGTGATGCAGGCACACTGATTGCATCAGATATTTTGCCAATGGATACCCTTGAAAATGTCATTTTTATTCAAGGCGATTTTCGTGAAGAAGCCGTTTTTAACCAAATTATGAACGAAGTTGGTGGGCGTGCTGTGGATGTGGTATTATCGGATATGGCACCAAATACCTCTGGCATGGCTGCGGTGGATCAGCCTCGTATGATGTATTTGTGCGAACTTGCGGTGGATTTTGCGTTGAAAGTGTTGCCAGTAGGGGGCGCATTGATTATGAAGGTGTTTCAAGGCGAAGGCTCTCAAGAGCTGCGTGCTCAGATGCAAAAGCAATTTAGCAAAATTAAAAGCATTAAGCCTGCCGCCTCTCGCCCACGCTCAAAAGAGATGTTTTGGGTGGCAATTAAATAAATCAATCATAGAGTTTACTTGAAATAGATAAATTCATCAATATATTATATACAATTAATCAGCATTGGGTGGATTAATCCCCAATATCCATAAGCTAAGGATGAGAAAAGTTTGAGCGACATGGTGAAGAATACCTTATTGTGGCTGGCGATCATCGGTATCGTGGTTGTGATTTTTAGCAATCTTGATAGCGGTAAAGCTGATGCCGATATGATGAATTATTCGGCATTTGTGACCGCAGTGTCACAAGGCGAAATTAAAGATGTAAAAATCAGTGGCGAAGAGATTACTGGCACTAAAGTCAATGGTTCTGAATTTGAGACAGTACGCCCTGAAATTACTGACAATGAATTGATGCCACTACTGCGTGAGCATAATGTTGAAGTTCAAGGTACACTACCTGAACGCCAAGGCATTGGCATGCAGCTTCTGATGGCAGCATTCCCAATTCTCTTAATTGTCGGTTTGTTTTGGCTTATCATGCGAGGCATGAGCGGCGGCGGTGCTGGTGGCGGCATGGGTGGTCGTAACCCAATGAGTTTTGGTAAATCCAAAGCCAAAATGCTGTCAGAAGATCAAGTCAAGGTGACTTTTGCTGATGTGGCTGGCGTTGAAGAATCCAAGCAGGAAGTTGCCGAGATTGTTGATTTCTTAAGAGATCCAAGCAAATTTACTAAGTTGGGTGCAACCATTCCTCGTGGTGTTTTAATGGTTGGCCCTCCAGGGACGGGTAAAACTTTGCTAGCCAAGGCAATCGCAGGTGAAGCCAAAGTACCGTTTTTTAGTATCTCAGGTTCAGACTTCGTTGAGATGTTTGTTGGGGTGGGTGCAAGCCGTGTACGTGATATGTTTGAACAAGCCAAAAAAAATGCACCTTGCATCATCTTTATTGATGAGATTGATGCTGTGGGTCGTCATCGTGGTTCAGGCATGGGCGGTGGTCATGATGAGCGTGAACAAACCCTAAACCAACTGCTGGTTGAGATGGATGGCTTTGAAGGTAATGATGGCGTCATTGTCATTGCTGCTACAAACCGTGTCGATGTTTTAGATAAGGCGTTGCTACGCCCTGGTCGTTTTGACCGTCAAGTCTCAGTTGGCTTGCCTGACATCAAAGGCCGTGAGCAAATTTTGATGGTGCATTTAAAAAAATTACCTGCGACCATCGGCGTGGATATCAATGCTTTGGCACGAGGTACGCCTGGATTTAGCGGTGCTCAGCTTGCCAATTTAGTCAATGAAGCCGCCTTATTTGCTGCCCGCCGAAATAAAGACAGCGTTGATATGCATGACTTTGAGGATGCCAAAGATAAGCTGTTTATGGGACCTGAACGCAAATCGATGGTACTTCGTGAAGAAGAACGCCGTGTAACAGCGTACCATGAAGCAGGGCATGCATTGGTGGCAGAGCTGTTACCTGGTACGGACCCTGTACATAAAGTTACCATCATGCCTCGTGGTTGGGCTTTGGGTGTGACTTGGCAATTGCCTGAACAAGATGCGATCAGCAATTATAAAGATAAAATGCTTAATGAAATCTCCATTTTGTTTGGTGGGCGTATCGCCGAAGAAATCTTTGTAAACCGCAAATCAACTGGCGCATCTAATGACTTTGAGCGCGCTACCAAGCTTGCCCGTGCCATGGTAACTCGCTACGGCATGTCAGATGAGTTGGGGGTGATGGTCTATGAAGCAGAAGAGCATGGCGGTTATTTTGGCGGCAGCACCCGCACAATCTCAGAGGCAACACAGCAAAAAGTTGATGACGAAATTCGTCATATCTTGGAAGCTCAGTATGGTGTTGCTTATCAGCTCATTGATGAAAATCATGACAAAATGCATGCCATGGTTGAAGCACTTATGAAGTGGGAAACCATCGATCGTGAGCAGCTATTACAAATTATGGCAGGTGAGACACCTCGTGAACCCAAGAACTATCAGCACATCGTGCAGACACCTGTGGCAGCCGAAGAACCTGCCGATGACGATGCTTTACCGCCGCCATTGCCAGTGTGATAGCCTGATTAAAATCATGAGCAAAATCTCCAAAGTATCTGCTTTGGAGATTTTTTATACACATTTTTTATTTTGAACTTAGTTTATAAATGTTCACCAAAGTACTTGATTTTTTTTGCGTTTGGGTTTAGTCTGTATGGCAAAGAAATGCATTGAGTTTATTTATGTCAAATTTCATTAGCAATCAATATTATCGTACTAAAGCAGCATTTGGATTGACAAATACTTTATTAAATGGTTTTCAGATGCTTTATGAATCAAAGGCATATCGCTCTGATGTACCACGCAATCGATTGATGCCCTATGTACAAAAATTTTGCCAAAAAATGGCAAATTCATTTGGTGTAACTGTGATTCAAATTGAGCCAGTTCCACAAAGGCACGGGCTTTGGGTCAGTAATCATGTCTCTTGGCTTGATATTCCTGTGGTGGGCAGTGTTGCACCTGTCTTTTTCTTGTCTAAGGCTGAAATTGGTAAATGGCCAATTTTTGGACGCTTGGCAAAAGCAGGTGGCACGCTTTTTATTCAGCGAGGCTCAGGAGATGTGGGTTCGGTGAGTGATCAGATTGCAGAGTTTTTGAGTGAGGGGTCATCGGTCATTTTTTTCCCTGAGGCGACAACGACAGATGGTAAGCAGATTAAGAAAATTTATGGTAAATTATTAAAAGCTGCTATTGATACCAACTTGCCAATCTGCCCAATGGTAATTGCATATGTGGATAAAGAAGGTGGGCTGTCCGATAAAGCTGCTTATTATGGCAAACGGACTATGGTGCAAAGTTTAAAATCAGTGGCAGATGCTCGAGGGATTACAGCGTATGTATTACCCCTTGAGCCGATTTATCCTGAAGGTCGAGATCACCGTGAATTAACTGAGGTTTTGCAAGCAGTGATGCAAAAAGGCCTAACAGACTTGCATGGGCGCGTACTAGCAGCCTAAAACTAATTATAAAAAAACAACCCTGATAATGGTCATCAGGGTTGTTTTTTATTAATCTTTCAAATCAATAACTTGTTGGGTCGCTTTGACGGCTTTTGACCGATCTTCTTGACTGATCCATTGCGAAGGCGTGTTGCGAAGTTCATGGCTCATAAAATTCACCCAAATTGGTAATGCAGCCACGCCACCGTACTCACTATTTCCTAAAGTTGATGGCGTATCAAAACCCACCCAAACCACAGCCACATTAGTAGGATGAAAGCCTGCAAACCAAGCATCCTTGGCAAGGTTAGTGGTACCAGTCTTACCACCAACATCACTACGACCCAAAGCACGAGCTCTGCGACCCGTACCGCTAGTAATAACCTCTCGCATCATATTGGAGATGTCATAAGCCGTTTGGTGGGAAAGCACGCGGGGTGCTTGAGTGGCAGCGACATATTGTGGAGCGCTTCTTGGTTGTAGCCTATCGCCAGCTGGTGCGCTAGGCGTGTCTGTAGAAATCTCTGATTTATTGGCTTCAAATAATTCAAGCAATTTGGCATTAGTTGCCGAAAGATTTTCATTAAAGCAAAGTGCACAGGCTTGCTGTGGGTTGGCTTGATAGATGGTTTCATTGTCAAAATTATAGATTCTTTCGATAAAATAAGGCTGGATGCGATGACCGCCATTAATGATGGTAGCAAAACCAGTTGCCATTTGTAAAGGTGTAGCGTCAGCAGCACCCAATGCCAATGCCAATGTAGACGGCATGCGTTCTATCTCAAGTCCACCCATGGCATTCATTAGGTGGCGAGATTCATCAACACCTGCTGAACGCAGCAGGCGAATGGCTGGGGTATTGCGTGATAAAGTAAGTGCACGGCGTAGTGTCATATCGCCTGTGTAGCGTCCATCGGCATTTTTTGGTTGCCACCTACCAACACGAATGGCAGCATCAGAGATTAAGCTATCTGGCGTATATTGACCAGACTCAAGTGCTGCAGCAAAAATAAAAGGCTTAATGATCGATCCTGGTTGGCGATAGCCTTGGATAGCACGATTAAATTTGCTGTGATTAAAATGAAAACCACCAACAACGGCACGCAAAGCACCATTTTCAGGGTCTAAAGAGACCAATGCACCTTGAACTTTGGGAATAGATTCCATACGCCAAGCTGTTTTTGCTTCATTGATCGGAGAGATTCGCACAATATTACCAACCTTGACCATCTGATGAGCATTACTGTAGCCACCACCGACACGGTTAGCATCATAGTAGCGACGCGCCCAATTCATACCTGACCAACCGATGGTTACGGTTTCTCCAGATTGAAGCTTAGCTTCAAAGCTTTGGTTATGAACCTTAGTAACTTTGGCAGGATAAATATGATCAAAATTTTTACGACCTTCAAGCGACCCTGATTCTGCTTCAACACCTCGCCAACCATGACGACGGTCATAATCACGCAAACCCCCCACTAAGGCAGCATTGGCCGCAAGTTGTGAGCTACTATTGATTGTGGTTTGAACACGCCAACCTGAATCCATCACCGCCTCGCCATAGCGGTCAACCAAAGTGGAGCGTACCATCTCTGCAACATAAGGCATATTTAGATCAAGTTTTTCTTGATAGATATTTAGCCCCATTGGTTCAGCAATGGCGGCATCTTTTTCAGAAGCGGTAATAAAGCCTTCTTGGTGCATGCGTCCGATAATCCAGTTGCGTCGCTCCATAGCCCGTTCAGGATTAACGACAGGATTGTAGGCCGAAGGGGCTTTTGGTAAGCCTGCGATCATCGCCATTTGGGCAATGGTCAAGCTTTCTAGATTTTTGGAATAATAGCGGCGTGCTGCAGCTTGAATACCATAAGTGCCTTCACCTAAATAAATTTTATTAACATATAGTGTTAAAATTTCATTTTTTGTGAGTTCATTTTCAATTTTGCGGGCGATAAAAAGTTCGGTCAGCTTACGATTAATGGTACGCTCAGGGCTTAAAAAATAGTTTTTTGCCACTTGCATGGTAATGGTTGAACCACCAGTTTGAGCGTCATTATCACTGATAACTTCGGTCAATGCTCGTCCCATGCCTTTGACACTGATGCCACTGTGTTCAAAAAAAGTATCGTCTTCTGCTGCCAAAAATGCCTGAATCATACGCTCAGGAATTTCGTCAAAGGTGACAGGCAAAGAGTAGCGATTACCATATTGTCCGATCAGTTTGTTGTCGGCAGTATAAATCTGTAGCGGCATCTCAAAGCGGGAATTGTCCAAATTTTTGACATCAGGCAAAGTTGGCTCAAGATACATGACCATGCCATAAAACCCAATGGGAAATGCTAAAATTAAGATTGCAAATAATGCCAATACGCCCAAAATAACTTTTGATAAAA
This sequence comes from Moraxella sp. HMSC061H09, assembly GCF_001809255.1. Classification (NCBI taxonomy): domain Bacteria; kingdom Pseudomonadati; phylum Pseudomonadota; class Gammaproteobacteria; order Moraxellales; family Moraxellaceae; genus Moraxella; species Moraxella sp. HMSC061H09. The sequence goes on along the minus strand of NZ_KV796849.1, from coordinate 285,667 downwards.
TGGCGATGAATGACGCAGAAAAAGTGTTTTTAGACATAAATTCTTTTGCTTGCTATAGACCTAATTTCTTATTTTACTAGGTTGCAGATAGAATAGCTAGTTTTTATTAGTAATTTCGTGTGGTGATGGTTTTTTGTATGTTTAGTAACTGTGATTATTTTATGATGTTATGCTTAATGAATATAGATTCTATGGCTAAACAAAACCACCATTGATTTTATTTGAAAGTTTTAAGCAATAAAATTCATCTATCATTTGGGTAATAAAATATGATGATAAATCAATATTTTATCTAACATTTGCTTGAAAAAATATTCATCATCCCTATCTTGATAAGCGAAAACGAAATCAAGTATTTGATCAAATACTCATTACAATTGTTATGTTATAGGAAGAAAATTATGACCAATCCTACCGCTCATCATTTTGAAGCTGAAGTGTCACAGCTATTGCATTTGGTGACACATTCACTGTACTCAAATGCTGATATTTTTGTGCGAGAACTGGTGTCAAATGCCTCTGATGCTTGTGATAAGCTGAGATTTTTGGCAACCTCTGATGATGGCTTGTATGAAAATGATGGCGAGCTTGCGATTCGTATCGACATTGATAATACTGCCAAAACCATTACCTTTAGCGATAATGGCATCGGTATGAACGAAGAGGATGCCATTGAGCATTTGGGTACGATTGCAAAATCTGGCACTAAGGCATTTTTGGATAAATTGACTGATGGCGATAAAAAAGATGGTCATCTGATTGGACAGTTTGGCGTCGGTTTTTATTCAGGATTTATTGTTGCTGATAAGATTGTTGTAGAAAGCCGTAAAGCAGGCGAATCTGCTGATAAAGGCGTGCGTTGGGTGTCTGATGGTACGGGGCAATTTACCACCGAGAGCATTCATAAACCCAATCGTGGAACATCAATTACGCTATATCTTAAAGATGAGTATGCTGGTGGCGGCGAGAGTGAGACAAATTATTTAAACGACCAGCACATAAAATCACTGGTAAATAAATACTCTGACCATATCAGCCTGCCGATTCAAATGCATAAGCAAATTTGGCAAGATGAGCTGGGTGAAGATGGTGAACCGACAGGCAAAGGTGAATACATTACTACCGATGACTATGAAACAGTCAACCAAGCCAATGCGTTGTGGACAAAAAGCCCAAGCGATATTAGCGACGATGAGTATCATGAATTTTATAAAAACTTAAGCTATGATTATGCCAAGCCCCTAGCCTATACGCATAATCGTGTTGAAGGACGAGTGCAATACACGCAGCTTTTATTTATTCCAAGTAAAGCACCCATGGACTTGTACGCTCGTGAACAGCAACATGGGCTAAAATTGTATGTCAAACGAGTATTTATCATGGAAGATGCTGAGCAGTTATTACCCATGTATTTACGCTTTGTCAAAGGGGTGATTGATACTGCTGATTTGCCACTTAATGTTAGTCGTGAAATCTTGCAAGAATCACGAGATGTTAAGGCAATTCGTGAGGGTAATGCTCGCCGTGTATTGACGCTACTATCAAGTCTTGCCAACTCTGAAGATGCTGATAAGCAACAAAAATTTGCCGATTTTTATCAAGAATTTGGCGATGTACTCAAAGAAGGTTTGGGTGAAGATCAGACCAATCAAGAACGCATTGCCAAGCTATTGCGTTATGCAACCAGTACCGATGATAAGATTGCAACAGGTTTTGGTGATTATAAAGCCCGCATGAAAGATGGTCAAAAAGCCATTTATTATCTCACCGCAGATAACTTGGCGGCCGCCAAAAACAGTCCACAGCTTGAATTATTCAAGAAAAAAGGCATTGAAGTTATCTTAATGACTGCTCGTGTGGATGAGTGGGCAATGAACTTTTTACATGAATTTGATGGTACGCCATTGCAAAATATTGCCAAAGGTGCTGTTGACTTGGGTGAATTGACCGATGAAAATGAAAAGCAGGAAGCCAAGCAGGCTGAAGAAAAAATGCAGCCTGTGGTTGAAAAATTAAAAACAACATTGGGCAAGCGTACTAAAGATGTGCGTGTCTCAAGCCGTCTGGTAGATAGCCCAGCCTGTTTGGTTGTTGGTGAAGGTGAGCTTACGCCACAGATGGCACAGATGCTCAAAGCCATGGGGCAAAGTGTACCAGAGATTAAACCTGTGCTTGAGATTAACCCAAACCATCCTTTGATTGATAAACTGCAAAATAGCCATGATTTTGATGACTTGGCACAAGTCATTTTTGATCAAGCTTTATTGGCAGATGGTGGTCAGCTTGATGACCCAGCAGGCTATCTAAAGCGTGTTAATAAGCTTTTGATGGGCTAATTTTTGCCATATTAAAACCGCCAATGATAACTGTTGATTCATGGCGGTTTTTTTATCTACTGATTTTGGGTGTATATGATTAAACGGATTAAAAAATGATATTGTATTAATAGCTATCTGTTAAATTGTGAAAGTATTTAAAGCGTTAAAGCATTTTGGATGCTTGATGTAAAATTATGCTTTGAGTTATTTTGCAATATGTTACAATGGTCAAACTTTTTGAACCTAACTTTCGAGCATTCAATGGGTTTTTTGTCAAATTTCTTCTCAAATCTGGGTGCGTCTTTATGGATGCTTGTCGGTAGTGAGCGTGCTTTTAGGCTTACGAAGCCGACTTTTGCTCAAGCAGTCGCTTTTATGGTGGTCGCATTATCAGCAAATATTTTATTTGCTTGGCTTGCTGCACCCAATGACAGTTATTTTAATGAGCAAGGATTAATCAGCTATTTGGTTTGGCCAACCATCATTGTTGCTGCAGGTATCATCATTGCACAGCGGTCATTAAATTACGCCTTGTTATTTGTACCAGCAATATTATGGCTGGCGGCAGATACTTTGCTTGTTTTATTTCAAAGTGGCATACAATTTCTTGAAAATGAAAGCCTATTGCCGTTTTGGCTTCATAGCATTTTGCCCACATTGTTTTTATTATTATTTGTATGGCAGACAGCGGCATTATTACTGATTTTTGCTAAGCGTTTTAATTGGCCTTGGTATGAAACCGTCTTGATGTTGATTGCAAGCATTGTCTTATTGGTTGTTTGGCAAAAAAACACCATCAATCAGCCTATTTTCAAGATGGATGAGGTTTTGGTGGAGTTAGATGAGTTGGTATTTTATGAGCAAGCAGCACAACTGCCCAAGCAGTTGCAAGCGATGAAGGCAGGTCGCAAGGGTCGGCATGAATGGTATTTTTTGGGGGCAGCCAGCTACAGCGAGCAAGATGTCTTTGCCAGTGAGATCATTCAAGCACGCCAACTATTTGATGTCAAATTTGATACGGCAGGGCGTTCGATTGCTTTGATTAACAACCCAAGCACTTGGGGCGAGTACCCCATTGCCACACGCGCCAGCATTGAGCGAAGCCTTGAGCATATCGGCGGACTGATGAACCCTAATGAAGATGCTTTATTTTTGGTATTAAGCTCACACGGGTCGGTCGATGAACATGGTGAGCCGATTGGTGAATTGGCGGTAACAAATCCCCCGATGAATTTGCGTCAGATTGACCCATTTTGGTTAAAATCCGCTTTGGATAAATCAGGCATTCGTTGGCGTGTCATTGTTGTTTCGGCGTGCTATTCAGGCACTTTTATCAATGCGTTAAAAGATCCTTATACGATGATTATCACAGCGTCTAAGGCGGATAAAGCTTCTTTTGGCTGTACTGATGATGCGGATATGACTTATTTTGGTCGAGCATTTTTTAATGAAAGTCTGCCACGCTCAGATGGGGTAATGGCAGCTTTTTATGATGCCCTGCCCAAGATTAAAGAGCGTGAGATTTTGATGGGTTTTGAACCTTCAGAGCCTCAGTTGGTTATTGGTGAAGCCATGCAGCTTGCCCTACCTGAGCTGCAAAAGGCGTTATTTCATCATCAGGACAATCCAAATATCAGCATTCCTTATGGATTGATTGATAAAGTGACGGATACCAAGTCTGTCTTGAATTAATAGTAAATGGGCTATTGTCATGATATCTTAACAACCGCTGTTACACCAAAGTAAGCAGCGGTTTTTTGTGGCATAAAAGTTCATATAAATACGATATTTTAACGGTTATTTTTATTTAAAATGGTGGGTATTTCTCTAAAAATCACTTGTAATCTGCCCAAAATTTCTGTATATTACATTTGCTTATAGTATCATAATTTTTTATGATTTATAATTGATAAAGTGTATTTTACTTATCAATAAAAGCCAAAAACTGTTCGTCAAATCACATTGGCGAACCTTGCTTCCATTAATCTAAGGGATTTATCACATGAGTATCCAATCTGTTGTTAAAAAAATAGAAAAAAATTACGCCCATCAACCCGAATTCATCCAAGCGGTTCAAGAAGTCGCTATGACGATTGAAGAAGCTTATGAGAATAATCCTAAGTTTGCAGAGTTAAAGGTGTTTGAGCGTCTTTGTGAGCCAGACCGCATTATAAGCTTTCGTGTGAATTGGGAAAATGACCAAGGCAAGGTTGAGATCAATCGTGGCTGGCGTGTGCAGTTTAGTAACGCCATTGGGCCTTATAAAGGCGGTTTGCGTTTTCACCCAACCGTAAACGAAAGCGTGCTAAAATTTTTAGGATTTGAGCAGATTTTTAAAAATGCTTTGACAGGCTTACCAATGGGCGGTGGCAAAGGCGGTTCTGACTTTGACCCTAAGGGTAAATCAGATGCTGAAATTCGCCGTTTTTGCTATGCTTTTATGCGTGAATTGCACAAAAACATCGGCAAAGATATGGATGTGCCAGCAGGTGATATCGGTGTTGGCAGCCGTGAGGTAAACTATATGTTTGCGATGTATAAAAATCTGACGCGTAAACATGAAGGTGTGTTGACAGGTAAGGGCGTAGGTTTTGGCGGTAGCTTGATTCGTAATGAAGCAACAGGCTATGGCTTGGTGTATTTTTTGGATAATATGCTCAAAGCCAATGACGATACCTTAGAGGGTAAAACTGTTTTGGTTTCAGGTGCGGGTAATGTTGCCCAACATGCTGCCGAAAAAGCCTTGCATCTTGGCGGTAAAGTCATCACTTTTTCTGACTCTCAAGGCACGCTACATGACGATGAAGGTTTTACTCAAGAAAAAATTGACTGGGTGAAAGCTCAAAAAGATGCACGCAAACCGTTAAGTGATTATGTCGAAAAATTTGGTGGTGAATGGTTGCCAGATACAAAACCTTGGCAGTTTGCTGCTGATATCGCATTGCCATGCGCCACGCAAAATGAAGTCTGTGAACAAGAGGCTAAGCAGCTGGTCGAAAGTGGTGTCAAATATGTTGTAGAAGGGGCGAATATGCCATTAGATGCCCAAGCGATCGATATCGTACGCAGTCATGGCATCACTTATGCACCAGGCAAAGCAGCTAATGCTGGCGGTGTGGCTGTTTCGGGCCTTGAGATGAGCCAAAACTCTGTACGCCAATATAAAAGTTTCTCAGAGTTGGATGAAAAACTACAAGGCATCATGAAAAATATCCATGATGATTTACTGTCTGCAGCAAAAGAGTACGGTAAAACCAAAGATGTGGTTGATTATATGACAGGTGCTAATGTGGCAGGCTTTTTAAAGGTTGCCAATGCGTTGGTTGCTTATGGTATTTTGTGATTGATTATTTTATCATCGATTGTTTTATCATCGCTGATCAAAAAACAACCTGTGTCAATACAGGTTGTTTTTATTTTAGATGAATGTAACTGACGGTTTTTATTTTCGGTTTAAACAAGTATAATAGCAACCCCTGAAACGAATATGACCAAGGGCAATCAATTTGTGTGACACATGTGTTTTTGTGTGACATGTATTAACCAAAGGAACCGATGATGGACTTTATTAAAACACGAGCCGCAGTTGCTTGGGCGGCAAATGAGCCGCTGGTAATTGAAGAGCTGGATTTGATGCCACCACAAGCTGGTGAGGTATTGGTTCGCATCGTGGCAACAGGTGTTTGTCATACAGATGCTTATACCTTATCAGGTGCTGATCCTGAGGGTATTTTCCCTTGTGTACTTGGGCATGAAGGTGCAGGTATCGTTGAAGCTGTAGGCGAGGGCGTAACAGATTTTGCGGTTGGTGACCATGTGATTCCGCTATATACGGCCGAATGTGGTCAGTGCAAAATGTGCTTATCTAATAAAACTAACCTTTGTTCGGCAGTGCGTGAAACCCAAGGTAAAGGCTTAATGCCAGACGGTACTGTCCGATTTTTTAAAGAAGGTGAGCCAATTTATCATTATATGGGTACATCGACTTTTTCAGAGTATACCGTGGTATCTCAGTATTCGTTGGCAAAAATTCAAAAAGATGCACCCTTAGAAGAGGTCTGCTTGCTTGGTTGCGGTGTCACCACGGGCATGGGCGCAGTTCTAAAAACAGCCAAAGTAAAGCCCGGTGATACGGTGGCAATTTTTGGTTTGGGTGGTATTGGACTTGCCGCGGTGATCGGTGCTCGCATGGCAGGGGCTGGCCGCATTATTGTTGTTGATATTAATGAAGATAAGTTTGCCAAAGCACAAGAGCTTGGGGCGACAGACTGTGTTAGTCCTAATAAATTTGACAAACCCATTCAGCAAGTTATCATCGAGATGACTGATGGCGGTGTGGATTTTTCATTTGAATGTATTGGTAATGTGGATGTCATGCGAGCAGCACTTGAATGCTGTCATAAAGGGTGGGGTGAGAGCGTGATTATCGGTGTCGCACCAGCAGGTGCTGAGATTTCGACACGCCCATTTCAACTGGTAACTGGGCGTGTGTGGCGAGGTTCGGCATTTGGTGATGTGAAAGGTCGTAGTGAGCTGCCTGGTATTGTCAGCCAATATATGCAAGGTGATTTTGCATTGAGTGATTTTATCACCCATACCATGCCACTTGACCAAATCAATGCCGCTTTTGATCTGATGCATGAAGGCAAATCAATTCGCAGTGTAATCCATTTTTAACTTGGGTGACTTATGGAATTAATCAGCTGTCATAAAATGTTTGATGGTGAGCATCGCCGTTATCGCCATGTTTCTAAAGCAGTCCAAAGTGAGATGACCTTTGCGGTCTATCTACCAAAGCAGGCACTCAAAGGTGCCTGTTTACCTGTATTATATTATTTATCAGGGTTAACCTGTAATGATGAGAATTTTTCGACCAAATCAGGCGCTCAGCAGTATGCTGCTAAGTACGGTATAATTTTGGTGATACCTGATACATCACCTCGTGGAGAAACCGTACCTGATGATGAAGCTTATGACTTAGGCCAAGGTGCTGGATTTTATGTCAATGCAACCGCCAGCCCTTGGTCAGTACATTATCAAATGTATGATTATATTGTTGATGAGCTACCTAGGCTGATTGAGAAGAACTTCAATGTCGGACAAAAGGCAATCTGTGGGCATAGCATGGGCGGTCATGGTGCCCTACAAATTGGACTAAAAAACCCTGATGCTTATGCCAGTATTTCTGCTTTTGCTCCCATTGTTAATCCGTCTAAGACGCCTTGGGGTCAAAAAGCATTTACAGCGTATTTGGGTGAAAAAGAGTCTGATTGGTGTGAGTATGACAGCACTTATTTGGTAGCCAAAGCAACCAAAGCTCCACCCATTTACATTGATCAAGGCTTGGCAGATGATTTTTATCCAAATCAGTTGCAGCCTGAACAGTTCGTTGCCGCTGCCCAAGAAAATGGTATTAATGTGGAACTAAACTTGCATGATGGCTATGACCACAGTTACTTTTTTGTTGCAAGTTTTATTGAAGTACATATTAAGTTTCATGCAAATCATCTTAATGCCTAAATTGGGATAAGGTGATTTGCATGATAAAGCATCTATTTAATTAATGATGATACGAATGCGAATGGCTTCGATCTGAATGCGATGAGTGATCGTGGTTGTGGGCAGGTGCTTCACCGTGATGTTGATGGCTGTGATGACCTACTTGATCATGAATATGCTCGTCGCTGGTGTGGTAATGGTGATGGTGACCATGTTCTGCGTGGTCGCCATGTAATTTGTGCATGATTGGTATGCTAAAGGCAATTGCTAATCCTGATATGAGCATCACCACACCGCTGAATTTGCGTAGATTAAATGCGTGGATTTTGGATTTTAGCCAAGCGATGACTGTGCCTGTGGCAAGTAGCATGGGTAAAGTACCAAGCCAAAAAAATACCATAAAGGTTGTTGCTGTCAATCCTACTTGACTGTCAGAGGCAAGTCCCAATGCCACGCCCAATGCACCATAAACCAGCCCACAGGGTAAAAATCCCCAAAGCAGACCTGCAATCAGTGCCTTAGGCAAGCTATCCATCGGTAGAACTTTGGTGCGTAAAGGTGCCAGTGTATTCCAAAATCTTAGACCTGCTTTTTCAAGGCGATTGAGTACTGGTAGCCCCAACATGAGCAGTGCAGCAAAAACCAAAGCACCGCCCAATAAATATTTGGGTAAGGCACTGTTGGCCATTAAAGGTGCTAAAATGTGCTTACCCAAGGCTGCAACCAGTAAGCCTAAAATCGTATAGCTACCCAACCGCCCCATATGATAGCCTAACATCAATAAAGTTCGCTTGGCAGGCGAGGTATTTTTCATAGAGATACCAAAGGCTGCTACGATACCACCACACATACCCAAACAATGTGGTGAGCCAAGCAGACCCATACTAAAAGCAGCAAAAATTAGTGCAAATGTCATCGCTGTTCCTTATGAATACGCTTTGTTTTTCGGCGTGCTTGTCGATCGTCTAAAATGATTTGTTCAGAGGCGTTATCCAAATCTTCAAATTGATTAGACTTAACTGCATAATAAATTGCCCAAATTGCTATAACAAAAAGCATCAGGCTTAATGGGATTAACAGATAAATACTGAGCATGGCGTGCCTCAGTTTATAAAAAGTTAATCCCATTATAGCATAAATGATTTTATCTGGTATATAAATGACCTCATCATTTTGGTTTTTTACCAATAAATAGCTGATAGGTTTGGCTTTAAAAATTTGATATAGCTAAATTTGGATAAGCTGATTAAGACAAGCAACTGACTGCGACAGCCTCATTGGCAAACGCCATGCGAGTATCATCAACGGTTGCAATGGTTTGCTGTTGATAGGGATTATCTAGCAATGCAAATAATCGTGCCACTTCATCAAAATCGCCTTGATGAGCAGATACAATAGCGCGTTCTGCCATGTGATTTCTAAGAATATAGATGGGGTTGGTTTGTTGTAATGTCTTAATAGCCGTTTGTTTGGTGGACTGTTGCTTGAGACAATCTAAATAATCATTAACCCAATTTTGCCAAATATCATAAGATGTCGCAGATAAGATATTTGTCAAATTAGCCAGCAGCGTGTATTCATGTGTAAATTGGGTACGATTCTCACCGTGATCAGCAACTGCGATTAAAGCACGAAATGTATTGGTATAATCTAAACGCTCGTTTTGCATCAGCATCAGCAGCCGATAGCCCAATTGTATGGCTTGATGACTGGGTTTGATACCAAGTTTTTGGCATAGACCATGATGATAAGTATTTTCAAAAACCTCTTGGTATGTCATTAGCGCATCATCAATATCATCTTGATCGACAAGTCTTTTAAAGTGGTGATATACCACCGCCAAATTCCAATGCCCAATCGTAGGCTGATTTTGATAAACATAACGACCTGTATGATCAGAATGATTGTTAATCCAAGTTGGGTTAAAACCCTCCATGAATGCAAAAGGGCCAAAATCCAGTGTTGTCCCTGTGATATTGAGATTATCAGTATTCATAACACCATGGCAAAAACCAATCAGTTGCCATTTGGCAATCATGCGTGCGGTGTTGGCGGCAATTTCATGTAATAATTGACTAATGTTAGCGGTGTTTTGATGAGTATCATACAGATGTAGATAATAGCTTTGGATAATTTTAATGACAAATGTCTCAAAATAATCAGCAGCATACATCGCAACCCATTCAAAGTGCCCAAGGCGTACATGGCAATCGCTAACACGAAGTAAAGCGGCTGCTTTTTCAATATGACGCCGCTGGATATGGGTATCAGAAACAACAAGACCAATGGCATCAGAAGATGCAATCATTAAACCATTGAGCGCATGACCCCCAAGATATTCACGAATACAGCTTGCTAACATTGCCCGTCCATCACCACGCCGAGAATAAGAGGTCAGACCTGCACCTTTTAGGTGTAAATCAATCAGTTTGCCTGTTTTTTTATTGTGCAATTGGGCAATTAATACGCCTCGCCCATCACCCAGCTGACCTGCCCATTGACCAAACTGATGACCTGCATACGCCATGGCGATGGGTTGTATCTTATGTGGGGCAATCTGAGTTAATGGCGATAGGCGGCCTGAAATGATATCAGCCCAAGCAGTTGCATCAAGTGATGATAAACCTAATTGGTCGATTAATTGAGTATTTAAAGAAACCAGCTTGGGATTATCAAGGGGAGTAGGCAGTGTGTGGCGATATAGTCGCTCGTCATGTTTTAGATAATCATGGATAAATTTCATAAAGTTAAGCTATTATTATAAGGTGATTGATAACCAAAAAGAAACCCTTTATCCAATATATAGATAAAGGGTGGAGAAAACAAGTAATATCAATCAGATGGCTTTACCTTTGAGTTGTAGATATGCCTGTTCAACACGCTTACTTTGCTCTAAGATTTTAGTTTCAATTTGGGCAAGCTGTGCTTTGAGCTTTTCATCTGCTTCATTTAATCGGTCAGCTAATTCTGCACGCTTTAGCTCAATCGCTTTGGCTTTTAGGGTATGCCATTCTTCAACCGTTTTGGTAAATTCATCATACTCGGCACTGATACGCTCTTTAAAGGCGGCCAAACGCTCATCTAAACTTGGTTCGCCCCCTGTTACGATGCGTTCTTGGGCGCGTTTAAACTGCATGGTCAGCTCTGCATGTTTGATGGTTAAATCATCGACACGCTTTAAATTACTGGCCAAGCCTACTTTGGCAAGCAGACCGATGATCCATTTGGTTGGGTCATATTGCCACCATTTGACGCCATTACGGTAGTCATATTGAAAATAGTGATGATAATTATGATAACCTTCACCCCAAGTCACGATGGCAAGTAGGCCATTGTCCCGTGCGGTATTCTCATCGGTATAAGGGCGTGTACCAAACATATGGCACAGCGAGTTGATAAAAAAGGTAAAATGATGCGTCAATACCAAGCGTAGAAGACCTGCAACTAAAAATGTACCCAGCATATCCCCTGTGATCCAGCCAATCATCGCTAGAATAACAACATTAGTGGCAATTACCCAAAAACCATAATACTTGTGTTGTAGGGCAAGTAGCTTATCTTTTTTTAGGTCGGGGATATTTTTGTAATCATATTGACCGCTTGGGTATTTGCGTAGCATCCAGCCCATGTGGCTAAACCAAAAACCACGACGAGAAGAATACGGGTCGTCATATTCATCATCAACATGGCGATGGTGTGAGCGATGCCCTGAACACCAGTCAAATACTGAGCTTTCAACCGCCAAAGTCGCACCAAGTAATAAAATATATTTGACAACAGGATGGGCTTCATAGGATTTATGTGACCACAAACGATGGTAGCCAGCAGTGATAGACAGACCCGTCCAAGCCATTAAAATAGCAAAAGCCACCCAAACGCCCATGCCCACACCATGCGTCCATAGATACCAAGGCACGATAGTAATGGCAAGAAACAAGGTGGATAACAGCACAATGGCAGGTACCCAGTTGATGGGTGCTTGCTCAAACGCTTCAGAATTACGCTCAATACTCATAAAGGTAAGTATCCTATAATAAAGGTAACAAACTGGTATAATTTAGATAAAGTTTGTAAATAATAGAAAATTCATTTTGAATATTTACATAACATTGATGATAATTATATGTTGTCAGGCAAGTATTATCAATATATTCAGAAGAATTTCTATACGAAAATATGCTAACACAAAACCGTCTAAATGTGAACAATTATTCACATCATTTGTGGGTAAAATTGTAACAATCACGGCATCATTTGTTTGAATTTTGTGTTTTATTCATCATCAATAACAATGGTTTAACAATACACGAGGTAAAAAAGTATCACCCATTTTTATTGTGTTTTGCTATAATCTTTGATAGTTATTTTTGTATTAAATATTTGTATTGAATAAAGGACATATCATGACCAATCGCAAGCAACAATTTGAGTTGCGGGAGATGCGTATTTTGCAAACAGCTGAGCAATTATTGCTTGACTCTGGCGAGGGGGATTTGACACTAGATAGCTTACTTTGACATTGGATTTGGCAAAAGGAACGCTTTATAAGCATTTTGCCAGTAAAGATGAACTGCTGTTACGGATTTTGATTGATTATGAAAAGCGAAAACTTGATATGATTATTGTTGAAGACGGTGCTGGGGCTGGCGTGGCCCGATTGGTGATTCAGTTGGTCAATTTACCGCACCGTGCGATTTTATTTAATCATATTGAAGAACGCCTGTCATCAACAACCTCTGGATTAAACAAGATGTTTGCCCAATTATACCATGTACGCCGAGAACGAATGGTTCGTATGTCTTGTATTGTTCAAAGATATTTGACCGAACAAAACAGTCAGATGAATATTCGTGACTATATGGCAACCTTGTATGCGGTTGGGCAAGGTGGTGCAAGTTTGTTAAATTCAAGCTTTTATCAGCGTTATTTGGGTCGGCGTGATACCCTAAAGAGTGCTTTGGTGCGGCAGATGCTAGATTTACCAAAATTATATCCCAAGGCGGATAATCAGCCAGCAGATGAGATTTCACAAAGATTATTGGCGACCAGCCAAGATATGAGCGAAGCAGAAATTCTTGAACTGGCAGAGGTGATTGGGCAGACCATCACACCTTAAGTCTTTATTCAAATCAGTCAAATCTGATTAAATTTAGAAGACTAAATATATTCAGCTTTGACCAATCTATCAATAAAAAATATCCCAAAAGTACTTGGGATATTTTTTCTTAAGGATATTTTTTATTAAGATTTTAAACATCTTCTTCTTTAAACTGTGGGACAGGTGCTTTAAAACCACGAGTTTTGACGCCAAGCCAGATAAAGCCAATGGCAGCCCAAAATAGACCCACTTCAAAGGTTAGTTTGTCAACCTTTAACCACATTAAAAACACACTGATAAAGCCTGCAATTGGTACGATGATATAGCTTAATACATCTTTTGCATTATGCACATATTTATTTCTAAAGACATAATGGAATAACACAGAAATATTGACAAAGCTAAATGCTGTCAAAGCACCAAAACTGATTAGATTTATCACCGATTCAAATGTGACAAAGCCAGCGGTTAGTGCGACAACACCAGCGATGAGAATATTATTGACGGGTGTAAATAAAGTTGGGTGAATTTTACCAAAAATATTTTTGCTAATCACACCATCACGACCCATCACATACATCAAGCGAGAAACGCCTGCATGGGCTGAGATTCCTGATGCCATGACTGTAACGATGGCAAATCCAAGTACCACCGCCTTAAATACCGCACCACCAACAGCCTCTAAAATTTCAGGTTGTGTTTCATCAATGAGTTTAAAATAAGTTTCTGGATGATTTGGGAAATACAGTTGCATAAAATAAGTGCTGATAATAAATACAACGCCAGCAATCAAAGTCGTTAAAATCATTGCTTTTGGTAGAGTGTTTTTGGCGTCTTTGGTTTCTTCAGCTAATGTTGAGAGTGCGTCAAATCCTGTAAATGAGAAGCACAAAATGGTTGCACCTTTAATGAGTGCTGCAACAGAGGTCATGCTGTCCCAAAAGGGTGCCATGCTCCAAAGATGGTAAGCATTTTCAGGGCTAATGATGCCATCGGCATTTTGACCTGCTGACAGAGCATTGTAAGTTAAAAAAACAAAGACTGCAATGACAGCCAGCTGTACAAAAACAATCCAGCTGTTAAAATAGGCCACAGCTTTTGAGCCAAAAAGATTAACGCCCGTCATCAGTGCCGTCAAACCAATAACCCAAACCCAATGATTGACCGCAGGGAATAATGCTTCTAAATAAATCACCGCCAAAATGATATTTACTAACGGAGATAATAAATAATCAAGCCAACTTGACCAACCGACCATAAAGCCCATTGATGGGTTAATAGATTTTTGGGTATAAGTATAAGCAGAACCCGATGAAGGATAAGCACGAATCATGTGACCGTAACTCACCGAAGTCAACAAAATCGCAATCAAAGCAAAAATATACGACATGGGTACATGACCGCTACTATCACGAGATACCACACCAAAGGTATCAAGCAAGGTCATGGGCTGAATGTAGGCAAGACCGATAATGATCACATGCCATAAACCAAGGTTTCGCTGTAGACGAGCGACATTTGAAGTGGGAGAAGTATTCAACGATGGTATTTCCTTTTAAGTGTGCATAAATGCAGCGAACACAAAAGAGAACTTAGCTTCATCGTACCAAAAGATTTGGCGATTGTTCGATTAGGCTATCTGCTCCGAAAATTTCAAGGGTTAAACAAAATAAAGAGGCTACCAATTTGACCTAATGTAACGGTAAATTGATAACCATGTAAGCACGTGTAAATTTTAGCCTAAAATCTTTAATTTGTCAGCAATTTTTTGCATTATTTTGGTGGTTTATTGTTAAAAATCTTATCTTAAATTTAAGCCAACTGTCTAATATCTGTGTATCAGCCACCCTTTAAGGTCAGACTGCGACCGCCATCGATGGCAATAATTTGCCCTGTGATATAGGAGCTTTTTAGTAAAAATAAGACGGCCTGAGCAATCTCTTCTGGGGTGCCAATACGAGCAAGTGGAATAGAGGCGATGAGGTCGGATTTTATTTGATGGCTAAATGAAGAATGATGATTTTCAGGGAAAATATTCACACCAGGTGACACTCCATTAATCCGAATCTCAGGGGCAAGCTCGAGGGCTAGGCTTTGTACCATCATGCGGTGTGCTGCTTTTGCCATATTATAGATGGGATAGCCAATAAAAGGCTTAGCATCAGCATGAATATCCAATAAACTTACGATACAGCCGTGTGATTTTTTGAGGGCAGGCAATAAGGCATGACTAAGCAGTAACGGTGCTTTGGCGTTGGTTAAGAATAAATTATCCCAATGCTTAAGCAGGGTTTGATGTGTATCGTCTAAATCACTTGGATAAAAACTAGACGCATTATGGATCAGTGCATCAATACGACCAAATTGGGCAATGCACAGTTTGCTAAATTCAGACAGTTGTTCTTGGTGATGAATGATGTCTAAATTGGCACAAAGCGTTGTTGCAGAATTTGGTCGAATCTGGTTGAGTGTGTGGCTTAATTTGTCCGCCTCAGCTTGACTGGTATGGTAATGAATGATGACATTAAAGCCATGTTGGTGTAGTAGATTTGTAATGGCAGCACCAATACGCTTGGCACCGCCCGTGATAAGTGCTGTTTTTATCATGATTTTTCCTTTTTTGTCAAAGTCCAGAGGCAGATGTTTTTTGAAAATTACTTAAAAGTTTATGCAAGGCTTGGCATCTAAGATATGATAGGGCGTCACCAATGGCTTTTTTTGTTAAAGTTGGGTCAATGTCGGCAATACCGATGCTTTGGTAGCAAGTAATGGCATCAAATAGCCACTGCTTGGGATAACTCAGAGGGCTGCCTTGGTAGGCATGACAAGCGTCATAAAGCTGTATCAGTTTTGTGCTGTCTTTATGTGCTTGCGTGCGTTCAAGCAATTCAAGCAAAGCGTTGCCTGAGATGTTGGGTAAAGCGATGAATGTGTCATGGAAATGATTAAAGGTTTGTATAAATTGCCGAATACTTTTTGGAGCATTTAGTCTATTCAGACAGTCGCTTAGGTCATCTTTGGGCAAATCACTTAGCAACATCGCAAAGTGACTAAAAATAGGCAAATTCAGCGTACAGGCTAAAGCCAGCCGTGTGAAGGTGCGTTGGCGGTTTTGTGGTGTGTTAAAATGCTGTGCTAATGTGGGCAAAATGAAGGGCAAAATGTCAAGTTGGTGCAGGCAGGCAATAAATTGATCGCCTTGTGGCTGTCGCATAGCTTTAACAAATTCAGAGTATAAACGCTCACGGCTTAAACTGCTCATCTCACCTGATTTGGCGATGTCTTGCATAAGCTTGGCAGTGCTATCATGAATGCTAAACCCAAGTGGTGCAAAACGGGCAAAAAACCTTGCCACACGCAACACCCTAAGTGGATCTTCACTAAATGCAGGCGAGACATGCCGAAGCGTGCGATTTTGGATATCGGTTAGCCCACCATAAAAATCAATGACCTTGCCTGTCATGGGTGTCTCATCAAATAAGCCTTTAACCTCAATCGCCAGTGCATTGATGGTTAAATCCCGTCGAATGAGATCCTCTTCAAGACGCACGCTTGGATCGGCGTGTACTTGAAAAGCGGTATGGCCGACACCTGATTTTCTTTCAATGCGAGCCAAAGCATACTCTGCCTGTGTCTTGGGATGTAAAAATACTGGAAAATCTACCCCAACTTGGATAAATCCCAAATCAAGCAGCACCTGAGGCGTAGCACCCACAACCATAAAGTCCTTATCGGTAATGGGCAAGCCAAGCACGCCATCACGCACAGCACCGCCAACCAAATATACTTGCATGGATAATCCTTATAAAGATGAATAATTAAATATAACAATAATTTTTCAAAAATCCAATAAAAAATGCCAGCAACCAAGCTGGCATTTAATGTTAGGTGATTTAATTAAACATCTACTTTTTGGGCATCTGTAACAACAATAGCAGTCATATTGACGATACGGCGTGCTGTTGATGCAGGTACTAGGATATGTACAGGCTTATCTGCACCCAATAAAATTGGACCGATGGCCGAGCTGCCACTGCTTGATTTAAGTAGATTAAAGGCAATGTGTGCGGCATCTAATGTAGGCATAATCAGTAGATTGGCTGAACCATGTAGTGTGCTAAATGGATGGCTTTGTTCACGGACACGCACATCTAAGGCGGCATCGCCGTGCATTTCGCCATCAAACTCAAAATCAACATTCATATTGCATAAAATTTGATAAGCTTCACGCATCTTAACTGCTGAGGTGCGCTGAGAAGTACCAAAATCAGAATGTGACAACAACGCCACACGAGGCTCAACACCAAATCGGCGTATGCTTTGAGCGGCCAAAACCGTCATCTCAGCAATTTGTGCTGCTGTTGGATTTTCATGAATATAAGGATCAGCAATAAACAGCGTACGATCCTGTAAAATCACACCGCTCATGGCATAGTAATCACTCACACCTTGACGCTTACCGATGACACGGCGGATATAATTTAAGTGTAAATCATAATAACCAAATGTACCGCACAATAGACCGTCAGCGTCGCCTTGTTCAACCATCATTGCCCCTAATAACGAGCTTTTGCGACGCATATCACGGCGAGCAAGCTCAGCTGAGACACCCAAACGGTGGTTGGCTTGATGATAATGTTGCCAGTATTGTTCATGTTTCGGGTTATTATTGATATCAACCACCTCAACATGCTCACCCATTGTTAAACGCAAACCCAACTCTTTGATTTTTGCTTCAATCACATCAGGGCGACCAATGATAATGGGCTGTGCCATATTTTCATCAACCACAACTTGCACCGCACGCAGGACATTGGCATCTTCGCCTTCAGCATAGACAATTCGTTTTGGTGCTTGCTTGGCTTGGGTAAAGACAGGCTTCATTGCCAAGGCTGAATTATAAACAAACTCAGATAATGTTTGGCGATAAGCATCAAAGTCTTCAATGGGTAGAGTTGCCACGCCAGAGTCCATTGCTGCTTTTGCAACAGCAGGGGCGATATTTAAGATGAGATTTGGCTCAAGTGGTCCTGGAATAAGATATTCACGACCAAATTGCTTGCTTTCGGTATTCTTATCGGTTTCGGATAAGGAAACCTCAGTATGTGCCATAGTAGCAATGGCGTGCACGCACGCAATTTTCATTTCTTCATTGACGATGGTTGCACCGACATCTAAAGCACCACGGAAAATATACGGAAAGCACAAAGCATTATTGACTTGGTTAGGGTAATCTGAGCGACCTGTTGCCATGATGACATCTGGGCGAGCGGCATGGGCAAGCTCTGGCATAATCTCGGGATTTGGATTGGCAAGTGCAAAAATGATTGGATTACCCGCCATGCGTTTAACCATATCTTGGGTCAGAATACCTGGACCTGACAGACCTAAGAAAAAGTCAGCATCATCAATCACTTCGCTTAAAGTAGTCGCATTGGTATCTTGGGCAAATAGCTGTTTTGAGGCGTCTAGGTTGTCACGGCGTGTTGTGATAACGCCTCGAGAATCAAGCACATAGATATTTGAGCGTTTGGCACCAAGTGCGATGATAAGCTCAAGGCAGCTGATTGCAGCGGCACCAGCACCCGAGCAGACAATTTTAATGTCTGCGATATCTTTATTCACCAGTTTTAGAGCATTTAACAAAGCAGCAGCGGCAATGATGGCTGTACCATGCTGGTCATCATGAAATACAGGGATATTCATGCGTTCACGCAATTCACGCTCAATCTTAAAGCACTCTGGTGCTTTGATGTCTTCTAGGTTAATACCCCCAAAGGTTGGTTCAAGGCTTGCGACCGCTTCGATAAACTTATCTGGGTCATTTTGATTAATCTCAATATCAAAAACATCAATACCAGCAAATTTTTTAAATAAAACGCCTTTGCCTTCCATAACAGGTTTTGAGGCTAATGCACCGATATTGCCCAAGCCAAGCACAGCAGTACCATTAGTAATGACACCAACTAAATTGTTTCGTGCAGTATATTTGGCGGCAAGTTTGGGGTTTTTTTCAATTTCAAGGCAAGGAACAGCAACACCAGGCGAGTATGCTAATGCCAAATCTCGTTGGTTGGCAATTTTTTTGGTCGGTGTAATAGAGATTTTACCTGGGCGTGGGTGCTCATGATAGTGTAATGCAGCTTGTTCAAATTGTTGTTTTT
This sequence comes from Moraxella sp. HMSC061H09, assembly GCF_001809255.1. NCBI lineage: Bacteria > Pseudomonadati > Pseudomonadota > Gammaproteobacteria > Moraxellales > Moraxellaceae > Moraxella > Moraxella sp. HMSC061H09. The sequence continues at coordinate 266,588 of NZ_KV796849.1, read as the reverse complement.
GTAGGTCGGCATTGGTATTAAAAGTGGTATCATCAACCTTTTGGTCTCTTGTTGCTGAGGTCATAATATATCCATTATAATTGGGTTAATTTAGCAGATTTAAATAGCGTTAGTAGCTGCTATTCTTCGTCGCCAAATATCACGATTTTTTGGTAAACTTTGGTTATTCTAGCATGATTTTTAGACTTGCGGTAGGTGAAACCCAGTTGATTATATGAAAAATTTTCAGGTGATATCAAACTTATCTTTTGCATACTTATGATTAAAAATGCATCACAATAAAAATCGCTTCAGTGTTGCTGAAGCGATTTTAGGTGCGTACTTGAGGGTATCAGTCGTTTAGCATACGGGCAGCATCAAGTGCAAAATATGTCAAAATACCATCGCAACCAGCACGGCGAAAGCCGATTAAACTTTCTAAAATAACTGCATCGGTGAGCCAGCCATTTTGGATAGCTGCCATATGCATGGCATATTCTCCCGAGACTTGATAGGCAAAGGTTGGCACACCAAAAGTATCTTTGACTTCACTCACGATATCTAAGTACGGCTGTCCAGGTTTTACCATCACCATATCCGCCCCTTCTTGGATATCTAGTGCAACCTCATGCAATGCTTCTGCACGGTTGGCAGGATCCATTTGGTATTGTTTTTTATGACCTTTTAAATTACCTGATGAACCGACCGCATCACGAAATGGCCCATAATATGCCGAAGCATATTTGGCAGAATATGCCATGATGGCAGTATTGACATAGCCACCATTTTCAAGTGCTTGTCTCATTGCTTGGATGCGTCCATCCATCATATCGCTTGGGGAGATGATATCAGCACCAGCCTTTGCGTGTGCTAGGGTCTGTTTAATCAGTGCTTCGGTGGTGATGTCATTGATAACATAGCCTGACTCATCAATAATACCATCTTGACCATGCGTGGTATAAGGGTCAAGTGCAACATCTGTCATGACAATCATCTGTGGCACAGCATCTTTGATGGCACGCACCGCACGCACCGCCAGCGTATCGTTGTGATAGGCATCTTGACCGTCAGGCGTTTTTAGCTTGGGGTCAATGACAGGAAAAATATCAATCATACGCACGCCAGTGGCATATAATTCACGCACATAATCAATCAACAAATCAATCGAGTAGCGATGGACATTTGGCATGCTATGAATGGACTGTTTTTGGTTCATACCTTCAATGACAAAGACAGGTGCAATCAAATGACATGGTGCTAACTGTGTCTCACGCACCATCTCACGAATGCCATCAGAGATGCGTAGCCGACGCAAGCGAGTATGGGGAAATTGACGATTAAAAGTATACATAAAAGCCCTTAAATCTTAGCGTGTTTGAGTGATTTATTTTATATTGTCTATTATATTATCAAATATATTGGCAAATATTATTATATCAAATTAAGCAGCGTGGAGCGAACTTTTAAGCGGCGGCAGCAAACTCATAGCAAAGTGCCCGATTTTCGCTAGCAGGAAAGCTGGCTGTCCATGCACGCACATTATGCAAAATGATACGATACTCACGCTGAGCGCTAAGCTGTCTTAAGCTTTGATAGGGGTCAGCTGAGTACGGCATAAAAATACGCAATTGTCTGTCATAAGCTCGATTAAAATTGGCTTTTTGGCGAGCATTGAGCATGGGTGGGCAGATTTCAGATAGAACTTGAATTAGTGCTACTTCATACTGTGTCGCTGTCAGATAGATCTCTTGTGTGCTAATGGCTTGGGGGGTTGAGATGCGTTGATAACGAGGCGTCGTAGAATTTGCCAAAGCGACAGTGTAAAGGCTCAAGCTTAGCATAAAAAAGAGTATCATCCCAAGCCGTTGAACAGTGTTTGGCATACGGCATAAAAATAAACGCATGTTGTCTCTTGATGCTATGGCTTCAAGCTGAGGCAATATCGCCATAAGATGGGCTTTAAAAAGCACTTTCATTATCAGATCAATCAATTTTGGGTTGGTTTATGATAAGTGCCTATGATAAGTTTTTTTAGTAAAAAAATCCCACATAATATGTATGTGTATTGTAGCATATCTTCTGATTTGGTAACACATTGGCAAAAGTTGGGGAGATTTCTTTCGCTTGATATACTTATTTTCAATCTTTTGATAATAATGCTTGATTTTTAGCATCGTGGTAAAGCGGTTTTGGATAAGGATTTGTGCTAAAATAAGCCGTTATCTTCTTATTTGACTTTCACTTACTTTCATTTAAATTTAATTCTCATTTAAAATAAAAATTATGTTAGAAAATCGCTTAATTGACCCAAACCCCAAAAAAGACGATACCGCCGACCGTGCTATTCGTCCCAGCAGTTTGGATGAATATATCGGACAGCCAAAAGTGCGTGAGCAGATGAAAGTTTTTATTCCTGCCGCCAGAGCAAGAGGGGAGGCGTTAGATCATACGCTCATTTTTGGCCCACCGGGATTGGGAAAAACCACACTTGCCAACATCATTGCCAAAGAGATGGGTGGTAATTTGCGTTCAACCTCAGGGCCTGTACTTGAACGAGCGGGAGATTTGGCGGCAATTTTAACCAATCTTGAAGCGGGTGATGTACTATTTATTGATGAAATTCATCGGCTAAGCCCTGTGATTGAGGAGATTTTATACCCTGCAATGGAAGATTTTCAGCTGGATATTATGATTGGTGAAGGTCCTGCAGCACGATCAATCAAATTGGATTTACCGCCATTTACTTTGGTGGCTGCCACCACACGGGCAGGATTATTATCTGCACCGTTATTTGACCGTTTTGGGATTGTCCAAAGGCTTGAATTTTATAATGTTGAGGATTTGACCACGATTGTCAAGCGTTCAGCCAGACTTTTGGGGGTTTTGATGGATGACGGCGGGGCGTTAGAAGTGGCGCATCGTAGCCGAGGTACGCCACGCATTGCCAATCGCTTGCTTAGACGGGTGCGTGATTATGCCGAGATTAAGGGTGATGGCGTCGCTACAGCTGATATTGCTTCTGCGGCACTGGATATGTTGGCTGTGGATAAGCAAGGGCTTGATCAGCTGGACCGTCGTTATTTATCGGTGTTGTCCCAAAGATTTCATGGTGGTCCTGCTGGCGTCGAAGCACTGGCAGCAGCGATGGCTGAGGATCGAGGGACGCTTGAAGATGTGATTGAGCCTTATTTATTGCAACAAGGCTACATTCAGCGTACCAGTAAGGGTCGGATTATCTCAGATAAGGTTTTTCAAATGGATGTACTTGAGTAATATATTAACATTGCTGTTAAATCATGGCTTATGATATCAGACTTTATCAAAATAAACCCCATCATCTGGTCGGATAATGAGGGTTTATTTTAAAGGTTAATGAATTATCTCTCTAAGATACACACAACACCCTGACCACCAGCAGCACAAATAGAAACCAATGCACGGCCTGAGCCTTTTTGAGCCAATAGTTTGGCTGCTGTCGCCAAAATTCGTCCACCTGTTGCTGCAAAGGGGTGACCTGCTGCTAAGCTTGAGCCATTGACATTAAGCTTACTGCGATCGATGCTGCCGAGTGGTGCATCTAGTCCCAAGCGAGTTTTACAGAAAGTCTCATCTTCCCAAGCTGCCAAAGTAGAAAGTACCTGAGAGGCAAAAGCTTCATGAATTTCATAAAAATCAAAATCTTGCAAGGTCAAACCTGCACGCTTGAGCATCTTAGGCACGGCATAAGCAGGTGCCATTAAAAGACCTTCGGTTAAACCTTCTTTACCAATAAAATCAACCGCTGCTGTCTGCTGGTGAGTGATATAAGCAAGTGGCTCATGCCCATGCTCTTTTGCCCATGCGTCACTAGACAGTAGCACCACAGAAGCACCATCTGTGAGTGGCGTTGAGTTACCTGCGGTCATGGTTGGATTGGCATTTTTTTGCCAAAGGCAGGTTTTAGACTGGCTAATTTTTCAAGTGTGGTATCAGGACGCAAATTATTATCTTTGGTCAAGCCTTTATAAGGTGTGATTAAGTCATCAAAAAATCCTGATTCATACGCCTGAGCCAAGTTTTGATGGCTGTTATAGGCAAGTTCATCTTGATCGGTGCGACTGATATTCCACTCAAGTGCGGTGATGGCTTGGTGTTCGCCCATTGAAAGGCGAGTGCGTGGTTCACCATTTTGGGGGAAGGCTAATAAATCTTTGGGGTTGATGGTGCTAAGTGCAGACAGTTTTTGCTTGGCTGTTTTGGCATTGCCTAAACGCAAAAGCGGCTTACGCAGACCATCACCCAATGCAATCGGTGCATCAGAGGTTGTGTCTGTACCGCCTGCAATACCATTATCAATAAGGCCTAGCACAATTTTATTTGCCACAGCAAAAGCTGCTTGTAGTCCAGTACCACAGGCTTGCGAGATATCATAAGCAGGCGTCGTTGCAGGTAATTGGGTGTTAAGCACTGCCTCACGGGTTAAGTTTAGGTCACGACTGTGTTTTAAGACAGTACCTGCCACAACTTCACCAATTTGTTTATCCGCCAAATCAAAACGAGCAACCAATCCATCTAATGCTGCAGTGAGCATATCAATGTTGTTGGCATCAGCATATACGCCATTACTACGCGCAAAAGGAATGCGATTACCGCCTAAGATGGCAACCTTATTTAAGCTCATAAAATATCCTTCTTAATATTGTGAGTAAAAATGAAAAGCCGAATCCTATCAAAGCTTGAGCGATTCATGACTTAGCTTAGCATTATTATCGCACTCTGTGGGAAATTTTGGGGTTTTGATTACAATTTATTATACAAAAAATATTTTGTATAACTAAATATAAATAAATGATGATTTTTGAGTATTAAGTTTGTACCATTTTCTTCAAATTCATGATTTTATGGTACAATAAATTATTATATTTTATCGTTTTGTTACGCTGCGACCACCGTTTGTCATCGTACAGAGCGATCGCATCATTCATTAAATTAGGAGTTAGTCATGAGCGACCATTATGGAGAATTGGTTCAGTCACCTTTGGGTAAAAAAGTTGCCAAAAACTTAGGATTGCCGATGCCGATGAAGCTTGACCGCTATGAAACAGGTCAGCCTGTCGTACGAGGTGAGGTTGCTTTGGGCATAGCAAGCGGTGAAGATGCCGCTGTGCAGAGTGCTTTGGTAGAGATTTTGGGGGGCTATGAAGCCAAAGTCAATACCGATGCCACTTTAAATCACCTAAAAACAACTTCGCTCAATGACCGTCTAAAAGATGATAATGCTCGTTTTAAGGTGGCTATTTTTGATGCAACAAATATCAAAAATACGGATGAGCTTAAGCAAGTGTATGATTTTTTTCATCCGATTGCTCGGCGTCTGAAAGCATCAGGCAGAGTGCTTGTCATTGCACGCCCTGAATGTTGTACAGGTGATGATATTGGTTTTAGTTTGGCACAGCGTGCGGTACTGGGTTTTGTCAAATCGATTGCTAAAGAGTTTAAGCGGGGGATTACCGCCCAAGTGATTTATGTTCAAAAGGGTGCTGAAAGTGAGCTTTCACATACGCTTGAATTTTTCATGTCCGCTAAGTCGGCTTATGTATCAGGTCAGCCAATTTATTTGACCAAAGCTGCCACTCAGACCCACGCAACCCTTCAGGGTAAAAAAATCCTAGTCACGGGCGCAAGTCGAGGCATTGGTCAAGCGATTGCTGAGGTGTTGGCTCGTGATGGTGCTAAAGTGTACTGCCTAGATGTGCCTGACAGCCTGCCAAATCTACAAAAAGTGGTGGGGCAAATCGGTGGTTATGCACTACCGCTGGACATCACTGCCAAAGATGCAGGCGAGCAAATTATACGCGCCTGTGGTACGCTTGATGGGGTGGTGCATAATGCAGGCGTCACCCGTGATAAAACTTTGGCTAAGATGAGTGAAGATAAATGGAATCTTGTCATGAACATTAACTTAGGTGCTATCCATCGTGTGAATGATTATTTGATTAATCATCACGGACTTGGTGAGGCTGCGCGTATTGTTTGTGTTTCATCCATTTCAGGCATTGCAGGTAATTTGGGGCAATCAAATTATGCGACAAGTAAAGCAGGTGTGATAGGCTTGGTTGAAGCAACAGCCAAGGTATTTAAAGATTCAGCTCGTACCATTAATGCTGTGGCACCTGGATTTATTGAAACCAAAATGACCGGTCAAATCCCCTTTGCCATTCGTGAGGCAGGTCGCCGTATGAACTCTATGAGCCAAGGTGGTGAACCTGTAGATGTCGCAGAAACAATCGCTTGGCTATTATCACCCAAAGCAGGCGGTCTTAACGGTAATGTGGTTCGTGTCTGTGGTCAAAGTTTACTTGGTGCATAAACTGCCTTAAAACTTGCTAATTTATATAAAATTTATGAAGCCATCATCGGCTATCAAGGAAAAAATTATGTCGGATAAACATTTTAGCGAATTGCCAAAAATGCACACGACCTACGCCAATGTCATCAAAAGCTTATTACCATCTTCAAACACTAAGGCAAAAGACTTACCAAGCTCAGTCTATACGGTGGATAAGCTTGTCATTGAACAAAGCAACCTTCGTGAGTATCGTAAGATTTGCGGATTTGTGGATGATGGGCGGGTACCAGCGACTTATTTTGCGGTGCTATCGCAAACTTTACAAATGAACATGATGGCAAAACCAGACTTTCCTTTTGCCATGCTTGGACTGGTGCATGTTGAAAACAGCGTTACCCAGCATCGTGTGATTTTTGATACCGAAACAGTACGCCTATCGGTGCGTCTTAATAATCTTCGCACTCATGATAAGGGTCAGCAGTTTGATTTTGTAACCAGCGTTTGGGTGGCAGATGAAATGGTGTGGGAAGGGGTGTCCACCTATCTATCTCGCCAAAAAAAATCCAAAGTACAAAGACAAGCCACTCATCAAGGTACAACCAAACCTGTATTTTCAAGACCTGATAAATCAGATGACAGCTTATTTTTGGTGATGAACGTTGAAGAGGATATTGGTCGTAGATATGCGTTTGTGTCAGGTGATTTTAATTTGATTCATCTGCATCCACTGTCAGCAAGAGTGTTTGGTTTCCCGAAAGCAATTGCACATGGTATGTGGACAAAGGCACGCTCATTGGCTATGATTGCTCGTCATTTTGAGCTACCAGCGGCGTATCGTATGGATGTCTCATTTAAATTTCCTGTATTTTTGCCATCAAAGATTGAGCTAATGACCGATACACCCGATGAGCTTGGTATTGAGTTTGGATTGTATGCCAAAGACAGCGAAAAAGCTCACTTAATTGGTACACTTGCCTATTTATGATGAATGTGTCATTGGGGTGCTTGATTTTATCGTTAAATGAAGCACTTGGGTTCATAAAAACTTGGGTTCATAAAA
>NZ_KV796849.1:140374-259121 GCF_001809255.1 Moraxella sp. HMSC061H09 | reverse complement strand
CTTGGGTTCATAAAAACTTGGGTTCATAAAAATTAACAACGATGATAGCGATGCTTGAAGAAGACTTTACACAGGTGCTACAAGCACTACAATTTGATGATGCACCTGCTGGCGGGGCATTGGTCATTTATAAAGATGGTCAAGAGGTGGTTAATACCGCCACAGGGCTTGCATTACCAAATTTGCCATGGTCATCACAAACTTTATCGGTGAATTTTTCAATCGGCAAAGGGGTGATGGCAACTTTAATTGCCGTGCTTGTCTCTGAAGGCTTATTGGATTATGAAGCACGCATAAGCCAATACTGGCATGAATTTGCTCAAAATGGCAAAACCGACATTCGCTTAAAAGATGTTTTATCGCATACTGCAGGATTATTTAATATCAGCGTGGTTACAACTGATGCTGAGGTATTGCTGGATTGGGATGAGATGCTAAAGCGTATCGCTGCCATGCCCACCTCTACCCCAAAATCTCAGGAAGAGTATCATTATGCCAGTGCTTATAGTGCCTTAGTTTCAGGCTGGGTGCTTGGTGGATTGGTGGAGCGTGTTACTGATATGACGCTTAATCAGGCACTCAATCAGTATTTGGCCAAACCGTTGGGGGTAATCGATGAGCTGTATTTTGGAGTAGATGCTGATTTAATTGATAAAATTGCCAAGCCTGAGCGTTATTTTGGTGAAATTCCCAAGAAAAATACACCCAGACGCAAACCGATACTTAAGCCTGATAGTGAGACTTTATTACAAACCTTAACTCATCTACCTACCAGTCCGCTTTGGCGTGCATCATTGGGCGATAAACCAATAACAACCGCTCATGTCAATCGTTTGTACTTTGACACGGCTCGTATGAATTTGACCAATTATAAAAATGCTCTGATGCCAAATGCCAAAGATGGGCTAGAATATCATCGCTCTGATGTGTTGATGGCAACCATACCAGCTGCCAACGGTGTCTCTTCAGCCAATGCACTGGCACGGATTTATGCCATGCACGCCAATGATGGTATTTGGCAAGGGCGAACCGTTATTTCAAAGGATGTGGTATCACGCATGAGAGCAATACAAACCGATGGGTTTGATGCGGTGATGCCTGCAAATATGCGTTGGCGAATGGGTTTTCATCGATTGTTTAGCCTGCAAGATGTGCCTGATGGCTATGGGCACATGGGTTATAATGGGTCGGTTGCTTTTTGTGAGCCAAGCCGTCGCTTATCTTTTGCATTTATTCATAATTTTGATACCACCATGCTCAATGATGTGCGACAATTTGCGTTATCTGAGATGGCGTTACAGTATTTTTAAGAAAATCATCTTTTGGCGTGATGAATGTGCTTGCATGTGTATTGCTCGATTTGTCTGAATTGATTTTTCTGAATATTTTTATTAGGAGTGATTATGAGTACACCACTTGATTTAACAATCATGATATCAAGTGAGCAAATTGCCACAAAAGTCAAAGAATTGGGTGTACAAATTAGTACACATTATCAAGACAGCAATAAAGAGCTGGTGTTGGTTGGTTTATTGCGAGGCTCAGTCATTTTCATGGCAGATTTATGCCGTCAGATTGACAAAACTCATGAGATTGATTTTATGACCGTCTCAAGTTATATCAATAAAACAACCGTTTCTAGTGGCGATGTCAAGATTATTAAAGATTTAGACAGTGAAATCCAAGGTAAAGATGTTCTGATTGTGGAGGATATTATCGATTCGGGTCGTACTTTATCAAAGGTTGTTGAGATTTTACAAACTCGTGAGCCTAATTCTATTGAAATTTGTACGCTGGTTAGTAAGCCATCACGCCGTGAGATACCAATGACGGTTAAGTTTTGTGGCTTTGAGGTAGAAGATAAATTTATTGTTGGTTATGGGTTAGATTATGACCAAAAATACCGCCATTTACCATTCATCGGTGAAATCGGTCTTTAAGTCAATTACGATAAATGAAAAAGTCGATAAATGAAAAAGCCAAAACCATCTTCGTGTAAGATGGTTTTTTATTGATTAGCGTGTGGTAGTTGGCACAATAAAAGCATTGACGGTCTCTAGCATGCAAGGTTTAAGCGAGTGTCGCACAATTTTTTGGGCAACTTCAGTGCGTGCATTTGGATTAATGGCAGCTGTGGTAAGCTCGGTCAAGCTGACGGCTTCAGGTGCTTTATCAGCTACACAGCCGCATGCCGTTTCTGAAATCTTGGCTTTGGATTCTGAAGACAATTTCATGGTGGCAATTTTCCAGTACTGATGACCAGTCAGCTGGGTTTGGCAAGTTTGTTTGACTGCATGTTTGATTAAGCTGGTGGTTAAATTAGCAGAACTGTTTTTTGGATTGCTTTCAGGGGTACTTGCACAGCTTGCTAGGGTAAAGGCAGTCATTAGTGTGGCGGTAACATATAAAATTTTCATCATTATCTCTCATAAATAAGCTTATCTGAACAGGTTTTTGGCAAAAAATGGTATCTTAACATAAAACCAAATCCAGCAAGAATTTGGTTTTAATGATTGACCGCAGTCAGTGTTTAAATAAGTTATGCTTATTCCACCTGACTGACATCTCTGACCGCCCCTGTGTCAGCACTGGTGGTCATGGCCGCGTAAGCACGCAAGGCTTGGGACACATGGCGAATGCGATTGGCAGGCTTCCACGCATGTTTACCACGCACTTGCATCGCTTCACGGCGTTTTTGAAGTTCTGTGGGGTCAACCGCCAAGTTGATGGTGCGGTTGGGAATGTCAATATGAATGGTGTCGCCATCTTCGACCAAACCAATCGCACCTCCTTCAGCGGCCTCTGGGCTGGCATGTCCAATGGATAAGCCTGATGTGCCACCTGAAAAACGCCCATCGGTCAATAATGCACACGCTTTACCCAGCCCTTTAGACTTTAGGTAGCTGGTGGGGTAGAGCATCTCTTGCATGCCCGGCCCGCCTTTTGGACCTTCATAACGAATGATGACAATATCACCTGCAATGATTTGGTCTGCCAAAATGGCTTCAACGGCATCATCTTGGCTTTCAAACACACGCGCCTTGCCTGTGAATGTCAAAATACTGTCATCGACACCTGCGGTTTTTACCACACAACCACGCTCAGCAATGTTGCCAAATAACACCGCCAAACCGCCATCTTGTGAATAGGCATGTTTCACATCACGGATACAGCCACTTTCACGGTTTAAGTCAAGATTTGGATACTCTTTGTTTTGGCTAAAGGCTTGGGTGGTGCGTACGCCACCTGGGGCGGCAATGTATAAAGCACGAGCTTGCGTATTATCAGGATTCATTACATCCCAAGTTGCCAATGCGTCTTTTAGGGTGGGGCTATGTACGGTGGGCAGGCTGGTATCTAATAATCCTGCACGGTCAAGCTCTGCCAATATGCCCATCACACCGCCAGCACGATGCACATCTTCCATGTGGTATTTTTGGGTGGCAGGGGCAACTTTTGATAAGCAAGGCACCAAGCGAGACAGACGGTCAATGTCTGCCATCTTAAATGCCACGCCCGCTTCATTGGCTGCTGCCAGCAGATGCAAAATGGTATTGGTTGACCCGCCCATGGCGATGTCTAAGCTCATGGCGTTTTCAAAGGCGGATTTGGTGGCAATTGAGCGTGGCAAAACACTGTCATCACCCTGTTCATAATGACGCTTAGTAATCTCAACAATCATTCGCCCCGCCTTTAAAAACAGCTCTTTACGCTTGGTATGGGTTGCCAGCAGTGAGCCATTACCAGGCAATGACAACCCCAACGCTTCGGTCAAACAGTTCATGGAATTGGCGGTAAACATGCCTGAGCAAGAGCCACAAGTGGGGCAAGCCGAGTTTTCTACCGTTTGCACATCACTATCACTGACCAAATCATCTGCTGCGTCAATCATGGCATCAACAAGGTCAAGTTTGCGAATGGATTGCCCTTGGTCATTGACCACCGTTTCATGCACATTACTGCCATCAACCAAAGTGCTGGCGAGTACTTTGCCAGCTTCCATCGGTCCACCTGAGACAAAAATCGTCGGAATATTCAGACGCATCGCCGCCATCAACATACCGGGGGTGATTTTATCGCAATTACTGATACACACCAAAGCATCAGCACAATGGGCATTGACCATATATTCTACGCTGTCAGCAATCAAGTCACGGCTTGGTAGGCTATAGAGCATGCCACTATGACCCATGGCAATGCCATCGTCAACAGCGATGGTATTAAACTCTTTTGCCACCCCGCCTGCCTTTTCAATCTCACGAGCGACCAATTGCCCCATGTCTTTAAGATGCACATGCCCCGGAACAAATTGGGTAAAGGAATTGGCAATGGCGATGATGGGTTTTTGAAAATCGGCATCGGTCATGCCAGTGGCACGCCACAAAGCCCTAGCCCCTGCCATGTTGCGACCTGCGGTGGAAGTTTTTGAGCGATAAATTGGCATACATATTCCTTATTTGATGGCTTTGGGTTGCTTGATTGTCAGCGTTGACCTTTTATGCAGCCCATAATTTGGCTAATTTTTGCTATTTTAGCATTGTTTATTACAAAAAGTTGTTTGACTTTTTGTAATAAACATAACTATTAGTTATTAATAGTAGCTTATTCACTTTGCCTTGCTTTTTTGGCTGATTTATCAAATGATATTTATGAGATTATATCATAAAATTACAAAAGCCAAACATGTAAACCAAATACACACGCCCAACTTAAAAAATTGTTATAAAAACAAAATTTTATTGATTTTATTTGGTAAGGATTTGCTCAAAATTAGGTAATAAATTTGGGTAATAATATCTCACAAAATTTGCAATAAAACGGTATTCTTGTTAGGCTTATGTCCCAAAATATCAATGATTTATCATTGATACATTTTATTAAACTGAATAATCACAGTATATTAATTAAATTAATTTAATAAATTAATTAAAATTTTATAAAAATTGAGGGGCTTATGAGTGCATCACAACCACCTTCTCATCAAAAAAATCATAAAGACATACAAATTATGAATCAAGGCGTTAAGATAAGTCGGTTTGGTGTTTTTCCAAAGGTTAGCGTCCCTGTCTTTGCCGTTTCTGCTTTTTTGGTCATAGCATTTATGCTGTATGGTGCGATATTTAGTGAACAAGCAGGGCAAGTATTTGGACAAATGCAGCAATTTATCAGCCAAAATTTTGGTTTTGGGCTGGTGATTTTGATGAATCTTGCTTTGGCATTTTGTGTATATTTGGCATTAAGTCGCTATGGTGATATTCGGCTCGGGCATCAAACCGAAGTGCCAGCGTACAGTTTTGGTTCATGGATTGGCATGCTATTTTCAGCAGGTATTGGCATTGGGCTTTTATATTGGGGTACTGCTGAGCCTTTATATCACTTTGCCGCACCGCCTAGAGCCGAACCTGAGACGGTTAATGCAGCCGTTGAAGCGATGCAAATTTCATTTTTGCATTGGGGGCTACATGCGTGGGCAGTGTATGCGGTGGTTGCATTATCTTTGGCATATTTTCACTATCGCCGAGGATTGCCGCTGTCTGTGCGTTCGGTATTATTTCCATTGATTGGTAAACGCATTTATGGTGGCTGGGGTCATACGGTTGATATCTTGGCGGTATTTGGCACGATGTTTGGTGTGGTGACCTCTTTGGGTCTTGGCGTAATGCAGCTTGAGACAGGATTGGCACAACTATGGGGCGTGACACCAAGTTTAACACTAAAACTAGGATTAATCGCTGGGATTACGGTATGTGCGGCACTGTCGGTGATGGCGGGGCTTGATAAGGGCGTAAAACGCTTAAGTGATATTACCATCTTAGCTACCTTGGCGATGCTTGCTTTTATGATTTTGGCAGGTCCAACACGGTTTATTTTTGACAGCTTTATTGAAAATATTGGCAACTATGCAGGCAATCTGATTACGCTTGGGCTTTGGAATGAAGCTTATGTTGATACAGATTGGCAATCATCTTGGACCATCTTTTATTGGGCATGGTGGGTAAGTTGGTCGCCATTTGTGGGGATTTTTATTGCGCGCATTTCTCGAGGTCGTACCATTCGTGAGTTTTTATTTGGGGTGCTGTTTGTGCCGATGCTACTTTTATTTTTATGGTTTACAACTTTTGGCGGCGTAGCGGTTCATATGGAGATGCTTGGGTCGTATGGTTTTGTTGAAGCGGTTCAAGCTGATTACGGCAGTGCTATTTTTAGATTCATTGAACATTACCCATTCACCAAAGGCTTGATGGTTGTGATTATGATTATGATTGTGTTATGGTTTGTCACATCAGCAGACAGTGCAAGCTTGGTGGTGGATATGTTGACGGCTGGCGGTGAAACAGATCCACCAAAAATTCAAAGGTTATTTTGGGTAACCTCTGAAGGTATTATTGCAGCGGTTTTATTGGCAGCTGGTGGACTTGGTGCATTGCAGGCGGCGGCGATTGTGGCAGGATTGCCGTTTGCGATTGTGGTTTTTGTGATGATGTATTGTCTGTGGCGTGGTTTGGGTCGTGATCGCTTGACGCTGTACCGCAATAGCCAGTGGTACATCACCGAAGAATCCGCTGAGCATAATTCTCAAAATGAAATGATCGATGAGTATCTTTTAAAAGGGCCGTTACCCTTGCCTAAATCAGACCAATCAACTCAATCATAATCACTATAACAGTCATTGATAAAGGCGGCTTGATAAAGACATCAAGCCGCCTTTTTTATGTTGATGAATGATGATATGATAAACACAATTTTAAAGATGAATAAAACTTTAGTAAATAAAGTCTAATGGCAAATCTATGAATACACAAGAACAAAAGTCGTTTATTTTTATGACGGTAGCGGTCGTCTTGATGCTACTGAGTTTTTATTATTTAATACATGTTTGGCTGATTGTTTTTGCTTCAATTTTAATGGCGGTTTGGCTGTTAAGTTTGGTTGAATATCTAACTTTGATACCTTGGGTTGGTCAATATCTCAAAAAACTACCACATGGTATTTTATTAACAATGGTTTTGATGGGGCTTGTGGGGGTTTTGTCCACCTTGGCGGCACTGTTTGGGCATGAGTTGGCACTTCAACTAGAAAACTTAAAATTATTGGTGCCACAAGCATTTGAATATATGAACCAATATTTAACCCAGTATTTACAAACCCATCCTGCTGTTTATGAATGGCTGGCAGGCTTGGAATGGGCAAGAGAGCTAAGAGATAATCCGCAGCAATTTTTGACACGGTTTAGTGATGGTGCGATGGCGTATCTACCAACTTATTTGGGCGGTATGGTCAGCGGTATGGGAACTTTGGTCGTAATTACAATTATTGGACTATTTTTGGCAATTTCTCCATCTGTTTATCGCCGAAGCTTTGTGGCGATGGTACCAAAAGACAGCCGAGATAAGGCAGAATATTTGTTAGACCGTAGCTATCGTTCTATGCAGCAGTGGTTATTAGGGCAGCTGGTTGTGATGGCGTTTGTTGGCATTGCCACAGGGATAGCACTTTGGTTGATGGGCATTCCTTTTGCCTTAGCCTTGGGATTTATTGCCTTTTTACTGGACTTTGTGCCTGTTTTGGGCCCTTGGTTATCAGCCATACCGATTTTATTATTAACTTTAATTGTCTCACCAAAAATGTTGTTATGGGTGGCATTGATGATTGTTGTGGTGCAGCAGCTTGAAAGCTATGTCATCTCACCGATTGTCCAAAATCGTATGGTAGATTTGCCACCAGTGGCATTGCTGTTATCTCAGGTTATTATGGGTTCAATCACAGGCATTTTGGGCATTGCTTTGGCAACACCATTGATGGTTATGGTAATTGTTTGGGTTCAGGTGTTGTACATTAAATTTACTTTAGGCGATTATGCAGTGCGTATTTTGGATCAAAATGAAAGCCAAATGCAGGCTGACCCCTTTGGTGATTGGGAAGCTTATCAAAAAAAGCAATCTATTGAAGAAAACCCATCGCTTAAGCGTCGCTTACAGTTAATGCGTCAAAAAAGACAAGCCAAAGCCGCTCAAATCAAAGATAATCTCTCAGAATAATCAATGAATAATTAGGCATATCTATGCTGGTTATTAAAAATTCATTGTCAGCTAGGGCTTATAAAAATAGCTTATCGTTGGGCTGCGGTGATGGTTTCGATGATTGCATCATTTAAATAACCAATGGCATCAAGATTGGTATGCTTTAGGGTATTGATTGCATGGGTTGTGGCTAATGAATGGCTATTTGGTAGGCGTATATAACCGCCTTGTGCATGCATTGTCAGTATGTTATCTTCCAAATCAATGCTCACCAAATCGTAATTTGTATGTTTAAATAAGACATTCACATTACCTGTCATCTGCCAGCGGGCCGCTTCTTGATGGATGAGTGTTTGTTTATCACCATAGGCAACTTGGGCGGGTTTGGCAGTATTGGTAAAGTGAGTATGAATTGCCAACGATAATGCATCACATGCAATCACTGCCGTACCTTTTAGTTTGATATGCCAAGCTTTGGCGATGCTTGCATGTGGCAGCCCAAGCAATTTTTCTGCTTCATCGGCGGTCATCGGTGTATTCATGTGCTTTAAAAGCTGGGGGGTGAGAGGTATGCGTGCTTTTAACTCATCAGCCAATTGGTCATAATGTGCTAAAAACATTTGCGGTAAATCAAAATCAATGGTTAACTGAGCCAGTTTAACATTATGGATACGAAAGGTAAAACCTGTATCATTAAAAATATTTTGTAGTAAAATTAAAGTTTTATCGGTCTTGTTCATCTTAGTGCATCATCTTAAAACCCATACTATAGCATAAATTTACGACAAAATCCGAGCAAATACCAGCCAAGCTGTGCTAAAATAAGGTGACCATATCACTAACTCAGGAGGATATTATGACAACGCATTATGACGATAGTAATATTTTTGCTAAGATTTTAAGGGGCGAGTTGCCTTGCCATCGGGTCTATGAAGATGATCAGACTTTGGCATTCATGGATATCATGCCAGTGGCTGTTGGGCATGTGTTGGTCGTTCCAAAGTATCCAGCAGTTGAGTTGTCGGATTTGCCATTACAATATGTTCAAGCGGTCATTGCCACCGCTCAAAAAGTCATGAAAGCGCAAAGGCAAGTTCTACAAACACAAGGCATCACTCAAGTGCAGATAAATCACCCTGAAGCAGGTCAGTCAGTGCTGCATTATCATATGCATCTTGTGCCAGCACACTTTAGTGACATTGCCAAACATGAAGCCAAACATGAATCGGTATCTGCCAATCCAGATGAGTTGGCACAATTAGCTGCACAATTATCCGAGGCAATTAATTAAAAAATAAAAAGCCAAATCCTTGGGATTTGGCTTTTTTGATGAAAGTTAATTAACCAACAAACGCGCGTTCAACGACATAATCGGCAGGCTCACCCATACGGGGCGACACCGTCAGACCAAGCTCATCTAAGATGGCAGCAGTATCGGCATTCATCGCCATACTGCCACAAATCATCACACGGTCATCGTCTTTATTCATCACTGGTAAACCAATGTCATCAAACAGTTTGCCTGATTTTATCAAATCAGTGACACGACCAGTATGATGAAATTCATCACGAGTGACGGTAGGGTAGTAGATGAATTTTTCACGAATCCATTCGCCAAAAATCTCATCATTTGGTAGCTGATTTTCAAAAAAATCACGATAAGCCAAATCATTGACATGACGCACGCCATGTACCAAAATCACCTTTTCAAAACGCTCATATACCTCAGGGTCACGGCACAATGATAAAAATGGTGCAAGTCCTGTGCCTGTGGCAAGCATATACAAATGTTTACCAGGTAATAAGTCATCAAGCACCAAAGTACCAGTCGGTTTTTTACTGATTAATAATTCATCACCAACTTGAATGTGTTGCAGGCGAGAAGTCAGCGGACCATCGGGCACTTTAATTGAAAAAAATTCAAGCTCCTCTGCCCAGTTTGGGCTGGCAATCGAGTAAGCACGCGCCAAGGGTTTGCCATCAACCATGATACCAATCATGGCAAATTCACCATTACGAAAACGCAAGCTATCGCCACGGGTGGTCTTGATGGTAAATAAACTGTCATTCCAATGATGTACATAAGTGACGGTTTCTGTGATAAACTTTGACATAAAATTTCTCTGATTGTGATGATGTTTTGGTATCGGCAGATGATTACAGCAGCCGATGGGATAATTATTTTTTGTATGATAATGAATTTTACCCAGTTGTTTTAGGGTAATTTTGGAATAAGCAGCCTTTATTTTAGCATAAACCAGTTTTACATAAACGAAAAAATTTTAGCACAAATAAGAAAAATTCTCTATGACTATGATAACTTTTCCCATTATTGGTTACCATCATTCACCCCTAACGCAAAAATTTGGCATACCAAGACAGCCCAATCTTGTTCAAGTATCCAGTCATATTGAATTTGTGCCACCTTATGATAATGTGGCTGCTTTTGAGGGCATTGAAAATTATAGCCACTTGTGGATTATTTGGCAGTTTCATCATAA
The DNA here is from genome assembly GCF_001809255.1 of Moraxella sp. HMSC061H09. Classification (NCBI taxonomy): domain Bacteria; kingdom Pseudomonadati; phylum Pseudomonadota; class Gammaproteobacteria; order Moraxellales; family Moraxellaceae; genus Moraxella; species Moraxella sp. HMSC061H09. Next base: position 248,599 of record NZ_KV796849.1, on the reverse strand, counting down.
TCGACCCCAAGCTAACTTTCGTCCACAAGTGAGGCCACCAAGATTTGGCGGTAATGCTAAAATGGGCGTCTTTGCAACCCGCAGCATGTATCGACCTTCACCTTTGGGGTTGTCGGTAGTCCGTCTAGAGCGTCTTGAGGTGATTAATCATAAAGTTAGGCTGTATATCATTGGCGCAGATATGGCGGATGGTACGCCAATTTTTGATATCAAGCCTTATTTGGCTTTTTCTGATAGTATCACCGATGCCATCAGTCAGCAGATAGACACGCCATCCATGCGTAAAACTGCCATAGATACCAAGGCTAAACAGGTGTTTGATGGGCTTATTAGGCAAGGTGTGTTAGAGGATGCTGATGTTCAGATTATCCAAGGTCTTATCGCTCAAGACCCAAGACCTGCTTACCGTCAAGATGAGGTGGGCACCATTTTTGCTTTGCGTTATGATGGCGTGGATGTGGATTTTTTGATGAATGAGACAGGCGTGCTTATGATTGTTGGGGTTCGCTTGATTGGGTCTTAAAATGCATTCATCACCCTAAATAATTGCACAATTCAAAAAAACCGCTAAAACCCAATCAGATTTAGCGGTTATTTGTTGAATTTGGTAATACCAAAGATAATGATGGTGCCCGAGGCCGGACTCGAACCGGCACACTCGTAAGAGCGAGGGATTTTAAATCCCTTGTGTCTACCAATTTCACCACTCGGGCAAAGCATTTTGCAAAAGTATGCTTTAGGTCTTTGCTGAATTACTTTGGAGGCTGGAGTCGGAATCGAACCGGCGTACACGGAGTTGCAGTCCGCTGCATGACCACTCTGCCATCCAGCCATTCAAGTGATGCTATCTTACCAAAAATTTTTAAAATTACAAGCAAAATTTTTAAAAATTTTCAAAAATGTGCCAAGTCTATGTCATTGCTCATAAAAAAGTATCAATTGCAAGACACAAATTTGACAACTTACCCAAAATATCTCAAAAAAATCTCACTGTTTTGGCGTTAAAATCAGCTATAATAAGAAATTTGGTTATTTTATATTTGTCCTTAAATGTTAGGAAAATCCTAGCCAAGATAGGGTGGTTTTTAAGGGTTTGCTTGATTTTGTGTCTAAGAGAATTTTGCGGTTATGGCAGTTATGGTTATCAATACCAAGTTAGCAGATCCATAAAATTATTCATTCAGTTTTAAAGTTTAAAGTGGGTTATCATGAAATTAAATCTAACAGCAGTGCTGGTCATTGGGCTGATGACCAGTATGGGCGTGCTGACGGCGTGCAGTCAACAGGACGATACCAGCGTGCAGCAACAAATGCCAAATCCGACGGTAGATGTTCAAACCATTATGCTCGAAACTGTGCCAGTGATTCAAAGTTTTGCAGGGCGTGTTGCCGCCATTGAGACTTCAGAGGTTCGCCCGCAGGTGACGGGCATTATTGATGAAGTACTGTTCTATGAAGGTAGTATGGTGCAGGCAGGACAGCCTTTATATCGGATTAATGTCGATAGCTATACCAGCCAAGTGCAAGCAGGTGAAGCAGCGGTTCAAAACGCTGAGGCGGCTGTCGGTAATGCCGAGGCCACACGAGCATCAGCTCAAGCAAATTTAGCCGCTCAAGAAGCCAATTTGGCTCAGGCACGGGCAGATGTCATGCGACTTGAGGGCTTATTGGAGGTTGAGGCGATCTCTCGTCAAGCTTTTGACCAAGCAGTAACCGCCATGCGAACCGCTGAAGCGAATGTTTTGGCTGCCAGAGCGGCAGTTGCGCAGGCAGATGCTAATATTCACAGTGCAACAGCATCCGTGCAAAGTGCACGCGCCAATCTAAACGCAAGCCAACTGGATGCAGGTCGTACCATTGTCAAGGCACCCATCAGTGGTGTAACGAGCATCTCAGCGGTGACAGCAGGTGCACTGGTATCCGCCAATCAGCCAACACCATTGGTGACAATTAATCGGTTGGATGAAGTGTATGTGGACATCAGCCAGTCTTCAACCCAAATGCTAAGATTGCGTGAACAGATTGAGTCTGGTCAAGTAGGTCAAGGCGGTGCAGATGTTCAACTGGTGCTTGAAGATGGTCAAACTTATCCAATCTTAGGACAATTATTGCTTGCCAATGCACAAGTGGATACAGCCACGGGCAACATGACCTTACGCGCTGTGTTCCCAAATCCTGATGGTAAGCTTATACCGGGTATGTTTGTTAATGCTCGCTTAATTCAAAGTGTGGTGCATGAAGCAGCTTTATTGCCACAATCAGCGATCATGCGTACACCAAAAGGCGAAACCCAAGTTTATATCGTTAACGCAGATAACAAAATCGAGATTCGCACGGTAACGACAGCAGGTACTTATCATGGTAATTGGATTGTAACAGGTGGTATTAATTCTGGTGATCGTGTTGTGATTATTGGCGGCAGTAAAGTTAAGCCAGACCAAGAGGTTAATGTGCGAGAACTGCCAGCTGCCAGCAGTGAAGCAAATGCTGATATCAGCACGCCACCGCCTTCTAAACCAAGTACTGTTAACTCAAACATTCCAATGGCAAGACCACAAAGTGATACGACGGTTGCCAACTTATCCGCCGAAGAACAAGCTGCGATGAACGCTGCTGACGAAACCAAGTAAATAAAGGTATAGCATGTCTCGTTTTTTTATACATAGACCGATTTTTGCTTGGGTGATTGCAATTCTCATCATGCTGGTCGGTATTTTGGCAATTAATAATTTGCCGATTGAACAATACCCAAAAATTGCACCGCCTCAAGTAAAGGTGCGTGCCGTCTACCCAGGTGCTGATGCTGAGACGGTTGAAAACTCGGTCACGCAGATCATCGAGCAGCAGATGAAAGGGATTGATGGACTGATGTACATGTCATCAAATTCATCAGCGGCAGGGTCTGCCTCTGTGACTTTAACATTTGAAAATGGCACTGATCCAGATACTGCCCAAGTACAAGTACAAAATAAATTACAATCTGCCATGAGTTCATTGCCTGAAACAGTACAACGCACGGGTTTGAATGTTGAAAAATCTGCCAGCGATTTTTTGATGGTGACAGCTTTTGTGTCTGAAGATGGCAGTATGGATCAGTCAGATATTGCCGACTATGTTGCAACCAGTATTGTTGATCCTATCAGCCGTGTGGAGGGCGTCGGTGGTACTAATGTGTTTGGTTCATCTTATGCCATGCGTATTTGGCTTGATCCTGCCAAATTGCGTGCCTACAACTTGATACCGTCAGATGTCTCATCTGCCATCAGATCCCAAAATGTTCAGGTTTCAGCAGGACAATTAGGCACTTTGCCAACCAATACTGACCGTGTGGTGATTAATGCGACCGTCAGCGTACAAAGCTATCTGCAAACACCAGAGCAGTTTGAAGATATCTTATTAAAAACAGATACTGCAGGCGCTCAAGTACGCATCAAAGATGTTGCTCGTGTCGAGCTTGGTAGTGAAAATTACCAATTTAGAGCTCAGTATAACGGTCAAGCAGCATCAGGCCTTGCCATTATGCTTGCACCAGGTGCTAATGCACTTGAGGTGCGTGAAGCGGTGGGCGTGCGATTAGATGAGCTGTCGCAAAATTTCCCAACAGGCCTAAAAATGGTCGTGCCTTATGACACAACACCATTTGTTCAACTGTCAATTACACAAGTTGTATATACGCTGTTAGAAGCAGTTGTACTGGTTTTTTTGGTGATGTTCTTATTTTTACAAAACTGGCGAGCGACAATCATTCCAACTTTGGCAGTGCCAGTGGTCATTTTAGGGACTTTTGCGGTATTATCGGTGTTTGGGTATAGTATTAATATCTTAACCATGTTTGCGATGGTACTTGCCATTGGTCTTTTGGTGGATGATGCGATCATTGTTGTTGAAAATGTTGAGCGGATTTTGGAAGAAAATCCATCTATCCAAGTGATGGATGCCACCATTCAATCGATGCGTGAGATTAGTAAGGTTGTTATTGGTATTGCACTGATTTTATCGGTGGTTTTTGTACCGATGATTTTCTTTGGTGGATCCTCAGGCGTGATTTATCGTCAGTTTGCGGTTACTTTGATGACCAGTATGGCACTGTCTGCATTTATTGCACTTGTGTTTACACCAGCTTTGTGTGTGACCATTTTAAAGCGTCAAGCACATAAAGATATCAACATTCAAACAGGATTTTTTGGTTGGTTTAACCGCTTTTTTTATCAAACCAGTCGTCGTTATGAAAACTTTATTGGTAAAACTTATGCCTCAAAATTGGCGTATTTAGCAGTATATACTGGCATTGTGGCGGTTATGGCATTGATCTTTATGCGACTGCCAAGCTCATTTGTACCTGAAGAAGATCAAGGTGCGGTCATGACTTTGGTGCAACTGCCAGCAGGTTCAACACTTGATAAGACCAATGCGGTGATGGATAAACTGGCAAATTATTATCATGATAAAGAAACGGATAACATCGAATCGGTGTTTACGATTTCTGGATTTGGCTTCATGGGCAGCGGCCAAAATTCTGGTATGGCATTTATCAAACTCAAAGACTGGGATGAGCGAGCAGGCAGTGAAAATACCGCTCAAAGTATTGCACGCCGAGCAATGGTGATGAATATGATGATCCCAGAGGCAAGTCTGATTTTTCCAATCGCACCGCCGCCAATCCAAGGCTTTGGTAATACCAGCGGCTTTGATTTACAATTAAAAGATGTTGGCGGTGTAGGTCATGAAGCCCTGCTGGATGCACGCAATCAGCTGATGGGTATGGCGATGCAAAATCCAGCGATTGCCTCGATTCGCCCAGGTGGTCAAGAGGATGCACCCAAACTAAAAGTTGACATCAATCAGGCACAAGCAGCCGCTTATGGCGTACCTTTGACAGCGATCAATGATACCATTGCACAAGCGTGGGGAGGCAGCTATGTGAATGATTTCATTGATCGTGGACGCATCAAAAAAGTCTACATCCAAGGTGAGCCAGACAGCCGTGTGGTGCCTGAGGACATCAATCGCTGGTATGTGCGTAATCAATCTGGTGAGATGGTGAGCTTTGGTGCTTTTTCTGGCAGTCAATGGGAATATGGCAGCCCAAGTTTGGCGCGTTATAATGGTGTGTCTTCGATGGTGTTGACTGGCAGTGCTGCCCTAGGTGTGAGTACAGGCGATGCCATGGAGGCGATGGCACAAATGGCATCACAGCTGCCTGCTGGCATTGATTTTGAGTGGACAGGTCTGTCGCTTGAGCAACAAAAATCAGGGGGTCAAGCACCAATACTATATGCCTTATCAATTTTGGTGGTTTTCTTGTGTTTGGCAGCACTGTACGAAAGTTGGTCTGTGCCTTTTGCGGTCATTTTGGTCATTCCTTTGGGGGTAATTGGCTCTTTATTACTCACAAAAATCCATGGGCTTGCTAATGATGTATACCTACAAGTTGCCCTATTGACTGTGATAGGTTTATCGGCAAAAAATGCCATTTTAATCATTGAATTTGCCAAAGAAATCCAAGAATCTGGTCAAACGCTCAAAGCGTCAATCATGATGGCGGCGCGTATGCGTCTGCGTCCAATCATCATGACCTCGCTTGCTTTTGGTGTGGGTGTTGTGCCACTATATATTGCCACAGGTGCAGGTTCAGGCAGTCAAAACGCTGTTGGTACGGGGGTTTTGGGTGGGGTGTTGACATCGACATTCTTGGGGATATTTTTTATCCCAATGTTTTATGTTTGGGTGCGTACGCTATTTCCCTATAAGCCAAAAGCTCAGCCTGTAACCCATGCTAAATCTCATGAACATGTTTAAGGATTGATTATGAAAATCTCTACAACTGCACGTATCTTGACGCTCTCAGCGCTGGCGATTGGCATGGCAGCTTGTAGTAGCATTCCAAAGAAAATTGACACATCGGCACCGATTTTGGCGGTGCCTAATGTGCCTATGAAGGATGGCTATCAAGTCTATGATGCTGACACCATCAGTGTGGCGCAGGCACCAAGCGTGGCATCACTACGCTGGCAGGAATTTTATACAAATCCTAAACTTGCAGCTTTGATTGAGCTTGCTTTACAAAATAACAAAGACTTGCAATCTGCGGTCTTAGCCGTGCAATCAGCCCGTGCTCAATATCAAATTACCGAAGCTGGCAGCGTGCCACAAGTCGGCTCAAATACCAGTGTGACACGCCAAGCGAATAACCGTATCGATGCCCATGCTTCAACCAATTATCATGTTGGGCTTGCGATGAGTGGTTATGAGCTGGATTTATGGGGCAAAGTTGCCAGTCAAAAACAGCAAGCACTACATCAATATTTGGCAACCAACGCCGCCAAAGACGCCGTTCAGATTTCAATCATCTCAAGCGTCGCCCAAGGTTATGTTAACTTAGCTCACGCTTTGGCTCAAAGGCAGTTGGCTGAGCAGACGCTAAAAACCCGTGAACATGCGATGATGATTACCCAAAAGCGTTTTGAAGCGGGGATTGATTCTAAGTCGCCAAGTCTACAAGCAGCAAGTTCACTTGAGTCAGCACGATTGGCAGTATATGCAGCAGATACCAGTATCTTAAAAGCCAAAAATGCGTTACAGCTGCTGATTGGTCGTCCTGTACCAAACGAGCTACTACCAGCGATAGATGCCAGTATGCATATGGGTCATATTACCACACAGACATTGTTTAGTGCAGGTTTGCCCAGCGAGCTTTTATATTATCGCCCAGATATTATGCAGGCTGAGCATCGCCTAAAAGCAGCAGGTGCAAATATCAATGTGGCACGCGCTGCTTATTTTCCGTCGATTCGTTTATCATCTAATGTGGGATTTAGTAGTAACAGTTTGAATAACTTATTTGAATCAAGTGCTTTGGGCTGGTCTTTTGGGCCTGCGATTAGCTTGCCTATCTTTGATGCAGGCAGTCGCCGTGCCAATCATGAGATGGCGCAAGTTGCTCAGCAGTCGGCATTGGTGGATTATGAAAAAGCCATTCAAAATGCCTTTAAAGAAGTGTCGGATGTTTTAGCTGAGCGTGCAACTTTAGGCTTGCGTCTTGATGCCCAGATTCGCCTTCAGGATAATTACCGTCAAACTTATGATATCGCTTATGCAAGATTTCGTTCTGGATTGGATAATTATCTGACGGTACTGGACGCCGAGCGGTCTTTATTTATTAATCAGCAAAATATACTACAGCTTGAGCTTGCCAAGTTAGTCAGCCAAATCCAGCTATACCAAGCATTGGGCGGCGGTGCAAGCTTAACTGCTGAGCAAATCACAGAATTTAATCGTCAGCGTGAAGCCATGCGTCCAGCCATGCTGATGGATGACGAAAAATCCCAATAGGCTGATAATCACCCAACAACCCAATATACCAACCAAGATATTGGGTTGTTGGGCATCAATTACCACCGTTTAGATTGTGCAGATTGAATGTGGGTTGTTACTGCATTTGTGAGCGTATCAAGTGATTTATCAGAAAGCTTGGTAAGTTTGATGTCGACCATCGGTGCACTTAACTCCCAATCTCCACGATAACAAGATAATTGCCAAGCCGCCAATGATTGGCAGTCTGGTTCGATTTGGTCAAAGCTGATACTAAATGCCTTAGGCGTTTCTTTATCACCAAAGTATAGCATGCCTTTTTTGGCTTTTTGTAGCGGTTGATTGTGATAACTACTCAGCACAAAAACCAAATGATGTGCCTCTTTGAGCAATTTATCCAATTTGATTTGAATTTGTTCTTGCTGAATTAGACTATCGTCAAAGCTTTTAGCACCTACCAAGGCATCGCCATGATGGCGAATAGATTCATTGGCATTACGCAAATTACCATACCAAATCGTCTCCAAGATATTAAATGCCTTATCATAAACAAAGCAAGATAAATCAATATCCATCGCCACAGGCGCCTCATCTACTAAGGGCAGTTTGGCAAGTAAGGCAGATAGCCCTTGTTTTTCAAGGCTGGTAAAGTGGTAGCTCACCCCCACGGTCACAGTATGACCAAGTTGATGCTCACGAATCTTGATTGGGTCAAAATATTCTTTTAAGATATGAGTATTGGTTGACATAAGGTAATTTTATCCATTTAAGTGAAAAGTTCATCATACCTTATCCACATCAGAGTTTTAAGTGTTGGCATGCAGATTGGTTGATAAAAGGGGCAATTTTAACAAAAAACCTAAACAGACCGTACAAATACAAGCAAAAACACCAATAGCAATCAGGCTGTGATGGGCAGGTTGATTGTTGGGTCAATTAATCAAAAATCTTCCCAGGGTTGATGATGCCATTGGGGTCAAATACCGCTTTGATGGCTTTCATATAATCAATCTCAGTCTGGGTGCGTGTGTAGGTTAGATATGGCTTTTTGGTCATGCCAACGCCATGTTCAGCCGAGATAGAACCTTGATATTTTTGCACGGTATCAAACACATAAGTATTGACCGTTTGGCATTTTTCAAAAAATTCATCTTTGGTCAAATTGGCAGGTTTTAGAATATTTAAATGTAAATTGCCATCGCCAATATGGCCAAACCAACAGATTTCAAAGTCGGGATAATTGGCTGTGACGATGTGTTCAATATCGCTGATAAAGTCTGCCAAATGGCTGATTAATACTGAAATATCGTTTTTATAAGGGGTGAATGCCGAGATGGTCTCAGAGATGCTTTCACGCAATTTCCAAAGTTCTTGAAGTTGCCCAATACTTTGGCTCATCACACCATCAACAATTAGCCCCTCTTCGGCACATTGCTCAAACACGCCCATCGCCAAATCCAGCACATCATCATTGATGGCCTCAAATTCTAGTAGTACATAAAAGGGTGCTTGGCTCTCAAAGGGTGCTTTGGTATGACCTGCGGCGATGACTTTATCAACAGCCAGTTGGTCAAAAAATTCAAATGCTGTTAAAGTCAATGCTTGACCAAATTGAGCCAGTAAAGTCACCACACTGTTAAACTCTGTCACGCCAAGCACCATGGCGGTTAGATTGATTGGCTGTTTTTCAAGTTTGATTAACGCCTTGGTAATAAAACCAAGTGTTCCTTCTGCACCGATGAATAAATGGCGAAAATCATAGCCTGTGGCATTTTTTAGCATACCGCCATTTAAAGTTAAAATATCCCCTTTGCCTGTAACAACGGTGAGACCTAAGATTTGATCTCGTGTCATACCATAACGGATAACCTTAATACCACCAGCATTGGTGCTGATATTGCCACCAATTTGGCTAGAACCTGATGAAGCAAAATCGACGGCATAATACAAACCTTGATTTTTGGCAAATTCTTGTAATGATTGAGTGATGACACCAGCGTCAACCTCAACCATACGGTCTGCTTCATAAAACTGACCAATTTGGTTCATTTTATCAAAACTTATCACCACCTCGCCTTTTGTCGCCACCGCTGCAGCGGATAGACCAGTGCGACCACCACTTGGCACTAAGGGGGTTTGATGCTCATTGGCCAATTTGACAATCACAGACACTTCTTCAGTTGTTTTTGGAAAAATGACTGCTTGGCAATGAGTATCAAAATGCACTGTCCAATCACGCCCCCAATGCTGGGTAGATTCGGTATCAGTTTTGATGCTTAAAGTGGGCAGAGTATTTGATAATGCTTGTAAAAATGCGTGATGTGGATTCATGCTCTTCTCAAAATTTTGGGTAAAAAACTAATCTAAACTACCATCAGTGTATAAAAGGTAAATCATACAAAATATAACTGTATCATAGCAGATTATCAAGTGATTTTAAAACATTCTTAAAAAACGGTTCTATAAACCACCTTAGAAAATAATCTTAATAAAATAATAAAATTAAATTAAATTAAATATAATTTTGGTGATGATACAACCCTAAAAGTAGAAAAATTTGCTATAATACAAATAATTTTGACCATAAAAAAAGAGCATTCATTATGACCTCCCCAATCGCCCAAAAATCTGAACTGCTTTGTCCTGCTGGCACATTTAAGAACATGCAATATGCTTTTGCTTATGGGGCAGATGCGGTGTATGCAGGGCAAGCCCGTTACTCTTTGCGGGTGCGTAACAACGACTTTGATGAAGAAAATTTGGCAAAAGGCATTGCCTACGCCCATTCGCTTGGCAAAAAGTTTTATGTGGTGGTGAACATTCAAGCACACAACGCCAAATTAAAAACCTTTATTGAAGACATTCGCCCTGTCATTGAAATGAAACCTGACGCGCTTATCATGTCCGATGCTGGCATGATTATGATGGTGCGAGAAGCTTTCCCCAATCAAGTCATTCACCTGTCAGTACAAGCCAATGCCGTGAACTGGGCAACGGTGAAGTTTTGGCAGCAGATGGGCATTAGCCGTGTGATTTTAAGCCGTGAATTATCACTCAAAGAAATTGAGCAAATCATCAAAGAAGTGCCTGACATGGAGGTTGAAGTTTTTGTGCATGGGGCGCTGTGCATGGCGTATTCTGGGCGGTGCTTGCTCTCTGGCTATATCAACAAACGAGACGCCAACCAAGGCACTTGCACCAATGCCTGTCGCTGGAATTACAACACTTATAAAGCGGTGGAGAATGAAACAGGCGATATCGTCCCTGCCAACCCAGAAGTGTTCGTCCCCAGTCAAGGCGAGATTAGCAATGTCAACCTAAATGGCGATGTCGTCATGGACGATGATTATGTAGAAAAACCGTCCGATGAGGTTGTACTCATTGAAGAACAAGGTCGCAAGGGTGAGCTGATGGCGATGTATGAAGACGAACATGGCACTTATATCATGAATTCAAAAGACTTGCGTGCGGTGGAGCTGGTGCCTGATTTGGTCAATATGGGCGTGCATTCTTTAAAAATTGAGGGGCGTACCAAATCGCATTATTATGTCGCTCGCACCGCTCAGGTCTATCGCCGTGCCATTGATGATGCTTTGGCAGGCAAGCCATTTGATACAGGACTCATCACTGCGCTTGATGGGCTTGCCAATCGTGGTTATACCGAAGGATTTTTACGCCGTCATGTGCATTCTGATTACCAAAATTATGAATACGGCTCATCTAAGACCGACAATCAGCAGTTTGTCGCTGAAGTGGCGGACATCAGCGATGAGCGTTTGACTTTGACTGTCAAAAACAAGCTGATGGTGGGCGATACCATTGAAATCATGACTCCGCAGGGGAATGTTAGCTACACGCTAACTGAGATGTGGGATAAAAAAGGCGAGGCGATTGATGGTGCGTTAGGCTCTGGTTGGGTGTGTCAAATTGCCAATCCCTTTAAGGATATGGATAAAGACGTGCTAAAATTTGCCCTAGTGATGAAAAGCGTGAGTGAGGCGATTTATAGCTAAGCGGTGATTGTTATATGCAGTTAAAATTTATGGATTTTTGTTCTGGCATAGGTGCAGGGCGTCTGGGTCTAGAAAATGCAGGCATGTGCTGTGTTGCTCATAGTGAAATTGATTTGAATTCTGACCTAACCTATCAATTATTTTTTAATGATTACTCAAATTTGGGGGATTTAACCCAACTAAATTCAGATGACTTACCTGATTTTGATGTGATGCTTGCTGGGTTTCCTTGTCAAACTTTTTCCATTGTTGGAAAAAGAGCAGGGCTTGATGATAACCGTGGGCAAATTATTTATTATCTGACAGATATTTTAAAGCAAAAAAAAGTCTCTTTTTTTATCTTAGAGAATGTCAAAGGGTTAATTAATCACAATAAAGGTGAAACACTGAACTTTATCTTATCATTATTGTTAGAAGCTGGCTATGATGTGTATCATCAAGTATTAGACAGCCAATATTATGGCGTACCACAAATGCGCCAACGGGTTTATTTTGTCGGCATCAGAAAAGATATTAAGCACATGCCTTTTAAATTTCCACAACCAATTTTATCAAAACCGATTGATGACTTTTTAAGTGATGATAGGGATTATGAATTTGATGTCAATAATCCCACTTTTCAAAAATACCTAGCCAGCAAATATAACAAAAATCAATACAATATTGAAGAAATTTTAAAAAATGACCATAACATTATTGATTGGCGACAATCAGATTTGCGCCTTTATGATAAAAAAGTTCCAACACTAAGAACAGGTAGGCATGGTATTTTATATACCAAAAATGGTACACTTCGTAAATTAAGTGGTTATGAAAGTTTATTATTGCAAGGATTTTCAAAGCAGCTTGCCAAAAAAGTCATAGAACACAAATTACCTGATGGTAAAATACTCTCGCAGGCAGGCAATGCCATGACTGTTACAGTCATTGAACAGATTGGCAAACAATTATTAAAATCTATTGGTGAGCAAGATGAACAACAAGCAAAACTTGATTGATTTGGGTTCACAAACTGCCAAAAATGGTTTCAAAAATGAAGAAGGCATTTGTGCTAAATTTAATCACTGGCAATCTGATGAGATTGCTCAGAAGTGGCTTGTTATTATGGGCTATGATTTATCACAAATTAAGAGCGTAAAAGCAGTTATTTTATCTGGATATAAGGCAGATATTAATTTACAAGTTTTTGTATTCTATAAAGAAGTGGTAGATATTAAAAATATTCAAGTCAAATTGGTTAGTAATAAAAAAGGTTTTAACCAAATTGATAAACGATGGGTAAAATCCTATCAAGAACTTTGGCATTTTGATGACAACATTGGTCAACTATTAAGATATTTTACAGGTGAATTAAAAAAAGGCAGTAAAAAACGACTTTTAATGAATGAATTTACTGACAATGAACAAATCATGTTATTAAATTGGTTTAAAAATAATAAAATCTTAGTACTGAGCGATATATTGCGTGGGCGAGGTGAGTTTAGTGCTGAATGGATGTTGGTTGCTCAAAAATTATCTCAAAATTCTCGTTGGGCTTTAAAAAATATTAATGAAGTTTTGCAACACTATGGCGATGGTGATGTGGTGATTTCACCTAGGGGTTCATTAAAAATTGGAAGGGTAACCATGCAAAGAAAAGGTGGGGATAATGGACGACCAACTGCCAATATGCTTCAGTTTAAGATTGACCCAGCAGAATTATTTGAGCTTTAAAGTTATGGCACTAAAAATCACCACCGACTGTATCAACTGCGACATCTGTGAACCAGAGTGTCCCAATGATGCCATCAGTTATGACCAAAAAGGGCAAAAGACTTATGTCATCAACCCTGATTTATGCACCGAATGCCTAGGCTTTTATGATGAACCGACCTGTGATAAGGTCTGCCCCATTGACTGTATCATCAAAGATGATAGCCGACCTGAAACCCCTGATGAGTTAATGGCAAAATATAAGCAGATTTGGGGAAAATCATAAAAATAAATCTTTTAAAGTAAACCGATTAAAAAGCGTACCCATTAGTACGCTTTTAATGTTTTGGTGGTTGTTTATTGCTATGCCGTCAGTGCTTTTTTGACCAATCCTGAAATGATGGCAGGATCAGCTTGACCGACGGTCTTTTCTTTAACAGCATTCATTACGCGTCCCATATCTTTCATGCTATTGGCTTCAAGCTCAGTAATAGTCGCAGCGATGATATCATTCAGCGCCGCTTCATTAAGTTGAGCAGGTAGAAACTGCCCAATGACCTCAATTTCAAATTTTTCTTTGGCTGCCAAATCATCTCGACCATTCGCTTCATAAATATCCAATGATTCTTGACGCTGTTTGATTTGCTTTTGTAACAGCTCAAGCACAGCATTATCATCTAAAGTTGTCTGAGTATCAATCTCTACTTTTTTGATGGCGGCTTGTACATTACGCAGGATTTTTACCACTTCCATCTCTCGAGCTTTCATAGAAGATTTGATGGTTTGGGTTAATGAGTCTTTTAAAGTCATGACAGTTTTCCTTTAATGGGGTTGATTAAGTATGGTTTTGTAGGGCTAACAGCCGATCATATACGGTCGTTTTTTTTAATCCAAGTACATCTGCAACAATGCTGGCAGCTTTTTTGGGTGGGAGTTCTTTGGTGATAGCAAGAAGCCACGCATCATAATCCGTGCTTTGGTGTACTGTGTCATCACATCCTGCAACCACCACGACAATTTCACCTTTTTGTTGATTGCTGTCATTTTGGACAAATTGGACAAGCTCACCTAAGGGCAGCTTTTTGATGGTTTCAAAGGTTTTGGTCAGCTCACGACATAAAGTTGCTTCACGAGTTGCCCCAAAAACAGTCATCATGTCAGTTAAGGAGTCAACGATGCGGTGTGGTGCTTCATAAAATATTAAAGTTTGTGTGCAGGCTTGCCAGTGTTGCAAGGCTTTAAGTCGTCCATGCGACTTGGCGGGCAAAAATCCAGCAAAAGTAAATCGGTCTGAGGGCAGTCCTGCCACCGAAAGGGCGGCTATCGCTGCACATGCACCCACAATAGGCACTGTATTGATACCGTGTTCGTGAGATGCCTTGACCAATCGATATCCAGGGTCAGAGACCAAGGGTGTCCCTGCGTCGCTAATGAGTGCAACAGACTGACCAGAGTTTAATTTTTCAATTAGGTGTACGGTTTGCTTATCGGCATTATGTTCATGATAAGCAATCGTTGGCGTGGTGATATTAAAATGCTTTAGCAATTTGGATGAAGTACGAGTATCCTCACAAGCGATGAGATTGACGGATTTTAGTGTGCTGATGGCGTGTTCTGTCATGTCTGATAAGTTGCCAATTGGCGTGCTAACAATGTATAAAGTACCATTCATGATTATTCATTCTCACCAAAAATATCTGTATTGCTGGGTGATAGATGATGCTTGTCAGAAGGTGTTAGGTGTAGCCAATCACCAAGCACCAAAGCAAGCTCATCCATACCCTCTTTTTTAAGTGCAGAAAACAACTGAATACTAAAAGGTAAGTCCAATACTTCTAGCTGTTTTTTTGTTGCTAACAAGGCGGATTTTTGTGCGCCTCGCTTAAGCTTATCAGATTTTGTGAGTAAAACATGAACAGGTAATTTGCCATCTTTTGCCCAGTGTAACATTTGTTCATCAAAATATTTAAGTGGATGGCGGATATCAGTCATCAAAACCAGCCCTGCCAAGGATTGGCGAGATACCAGATAGTCTTCAAGTTCTTTTTGCCATTTGATTTTCATGCTTTCAGGTACAGCGGCATAACCATAACCAGGCAAATCCACGATGCGTGCTTGTTCATCACCCACCATAAAAAAGTTAATCATTTGGGTTCGTCCTGGTGTTTTGACGAACGAGCAAGTTGTTTTTGGTGTGTGATGGTATTGATGGCAGAGGATTTACCAGCATTGGAGCGGCCAGCAAATGCCACCTCAAAGCCTGTATCTTCAGGGCATAGTTTAAAGGTGGGAGCGGACAATAAAAACTTAGTTTGGTGAATTTGTTTTAATATCTCTTGGCTGTTCATATCAGTTAATCGTTAAACATAATATTTAAGTGTACCATGAAAGATTAAAAATAGCGATATGAGCCTAGGGCGATGCGTGTTAAATTTCAGGCAAACCATCTATTTTTTTCAATGATGATAAAAAATGGCCATTTAAAAAATAGCCATTTAAGTGACATATTAAGCTTAAAAATGAATGTAAAAAGATGACTGGTATCTTTTTTACAAGGCAAATAGACAACTACGCTTTATTCTAAGCTTTCTAGGCGAATACGCACAACAGGTTCAACCACTGCTCCGAGTGCTTCAATTTGGCGGATGGCGGCATTCATTTGTTTTTCTAAGACAGGCAGTGTTAAAATAATCACTGGTACTAAGCCTGATTTATGGGCATCACGCTGTAAAATGGCATCGATATTAATACCATTATCACTTAAAATGCGGGTTGTGTCTGCCAAAACACCAACTTCATCTTTGACCGTTAAACGCAAGTAATAACCCGATGTCATCTCATCGGCAGGGAAAATACCAATATCAGACAGCTCTTCGGGAATAAATGCCAAATGTGGTACATCGCTTGGTGTGGCGGCATTGATGACATAAATCAAATCCATCACATCAGCCATAACTGCTGATGCGGTTGCACCTGCACCTGCACCATCACCATAATACAGTGATTGACCTAAGGGGTGAGCATCAATCATAACGGCATTTTTGACGCCATTAACATTGGCAAGAAGTGCTTGCGAAGGAATAAGTGTAGGATGAACACGAAGTTCAATGCCATGATCACGGCGGATAGCAAAGCCTAAATGCTTGATCGTATAGCCAAGCTCTTTGGCATAGATGACATCTTGTAAGCCGATCTTGGTAATGCCTTCGCAATAAACTTTATCAAACTGTACAGGAATGCCAAAGGCGATAGATGCCAATAGGGATAATTTATGTGCCGCATCAATCCCTTCAACATCAAAAGTTGGGTCAGCTTCTGCATAACCAAGCGCTTGAGCTTCAACAAGTACTTCGTCAAATTTACGATTTTTTTGTTGCATCTCTGTCATGATAAAGTTGCCAGTACCATTGATGATACCAGTGAGCCAGTCAATTTTATTTGCCGCCAACGCTTCTCGGACAATTTTGATGATTGGGATACCACCTGCAACAGCCGCTTCATAGCGTACTTGGACGCCATGCTCTTCAGCCAATCTAAAAATCTCATTACCATGTTTGGCAAGTAAAGCCTTGTTGGCGGTTACAACATGTTTTTTGTGGCGAATGGCATGCGTGATGACTTCATAGGCAATATCTGTACCGCCAATCACCTCAATCACGATATCCACATCCTTCGCCTCTGCAATGGACATTAAATCAGCAGTTTGATTGATACTTGGGTCGATATCATGGCGATGACGGCGAGTCCCTGCGTGTGTTATCACAAGCTGATGACCGCTACGGCGAGCAAGCTCATTGACATTATCTTTAATAAGGTTTAATACGCCAGTACCGACAGTACCCAAACCCAGTACGGCAAGATTGATGGTATTATTCACAAAATACTCCGCTATCGGAATGTTAATTTTGATACATTTGGCGATAAAAAGACCACCAAACTCTGAAAAAAGCGTTTATAATCAGTGCTGATATGTTCAATATTAAAATTATTCAAATTAAAAAATACCTTTTAACACCTTTGATAAATCTATAAATTGCCTAAGTTATCATAAGTTCGTGTTTTGTGCTAGGTTTTTTTGGTGATTTAATTTTTACCCTTAGGTATTAGGGTGTACTTACCTGTGGTATTGACAACAAAAATACAATTTAGTCGTTTTTCATCATAAATAATATTAAATTTTATTTTTATCAAAACTTAATAAAATATTATCAAGGGTAGGCACGCCCCAGCTTTTTTGATCAATCAGGACAGTTATCGTTGTTCAATGGCAGTATGGATGAGATCTTTGGCAGGCATATAGCCACCAATCTGCCTGCCAGATTCGGCAAAAACAGCAGGCGTGCCTGATACGCCCAAACTACGCCCTAATGCCAAATGTTCTTGAACAGGGTTTTTACAATGCTTGGCATGGACAGTTTGACCAAGCTTAGCTGCTGTTAAGGCTGCTTTTCGGTCTTGGCTGCACCAAATTGCTTCGGTGAGCGGTATGTCTTGTTCTGAGCGTGGCCACGCCAAATAACGCACCTCAATACCGCCAGCATTGAGCTGCTTGATATCCTTGTGTAGCATTCGGCAGTAGTGGCAAGTTGGGTCGCTAAAAACATAAATAGATGCTTTATGCTGACTGGTTGCAGGGTAAATAATCATATCATCAGTATTGGCTTTGGCTAAGGTTTCTTTGGCCAAAGATGACTGAATGTCAGCGGTAATATCTGTCGGATAATCACCACTTAATTTGACAATTTGCCCTTGAATTAAATATTCACCCGATTTATCTGTGAACATTGCAGGGGCATTTTCAAAGCTGACCCAATAGATATCAGGCATGGTTGTTGGCAGGGCATTTGTCACAGTGATATCAACCCCTGCTTGGGTCAAATTATCTTGGAGCGTCTTGACAAGCGTGGTATCGCTTTGAGAAGAAGTTTGGGTTGTTGGCTGGCTGGCATTAGAGGTATCTTTGGCATGAGAATTGCCAGAGCTGCAGGCGCTTAATAATAAAAAGCTTGCCATCAGTGTTGGCGGTAATAATCGGTGCATAAAAATTTGACGCATGGTTTTAACAGCCTAAAAGTGATAAACATGGTAGTTTGAGGGTGTGATATCAATGATTTATCAGTCATTGAGCGACTTGCCTTTGATGATTAAAATGGCTGTTGCATGAAGTTATGAAGTATTGACATCTTAATCATCATATCCCAAAAGTCATTGGCTTAACTAAAATAGATAATCTCAAAAAATTATACCAAAAAATGGCCATTGCTACCAAGATATTTCAAGATATTTGTTTAAATGACAGCGTTAATTTTTACTGTGGTTTGTTTTGGTTTTATCGCATTGGATTATTATTCATATTACATTTATAATAAATTGATAATAACTTAACTTATTTTATTTTAAATAATCGCATCATCTGACTTGCAAATTGTCATAATTATTTGATACAATACGGCGTTATTTCAAACCTGCCTTTGGTGTTTTATCACTCGATTTAAAGCCCAATTAGGCGCTCATACAGGAAATAACCTATGCTACGCATTGCCTATGATGCTTTGACATTTGATGATGTCTTGCTTTTGCCCGCCTATTCTGAAGTTCTCCCAAAACAAACTTCCCTAACCACTCGCTTAACCAAAGATATTACCATCAATTTGCCCATTATTTCTGCTGCCATGGATACCGTCACCGAATCAAAAATGGCAATTGCGATGGCTCAGCTAGGTGGCATGGGTATCATTCATAAAAATATGGATATCGCTCACCAAGCACGCCGTGTCCGCCATGTGAAAAAGTTTGAAGCAGGTACGGTGGCAGATCCGATTACTGTTACCGCCGATGCAACGGTTGGCGATTTGCTTGCCTTGACGCGTGAGCATAAAATCAGTGGCGTACCAGTCGTTGAAGCAGGCACTAATAAGGTTGTGGGTATTGTCACTCATCGTGATTTGCGTTTTGAGACCAATTTATCTCAGCCAGTCGCCAATGTGATGACCCCAAAAGATAAGCTTGTGACTGTTAAAGAAGGTGAAACCCAAGAGCGTATCAAAGAGCTGTTACATCGCCACCGTATTGAAAAAGTGGTGGTGATTGATGATGATTATCAGCTTAAGGGGTTGATTACCGTTAATGATTTTTCTAAAGCAGAAAATAACCCGAATGCCGCCAAAGACAGTAAAGGTCACCTGCTGGTTGGTGCGGCAGTTGGTACTGGTGCCGATACCCAAGCGCGTGTTGAAGCATTGATCGATGCACAAGCCGATGTGATTATCGTAGATACCGCACATGGTCATTCCAAGGGTGTGATCGATCGTGTGGCGTGGATTAAGAAAAACTACCCTAATATCCAAGTCATTGGGGGTAATATCGCAACAGGTGATGCTGCTTTGGCACTGTTAGATGTAGGGGCAGATGCTGTTAAAGTGGGTATTGGTCCTGGTTCTATTTGTACAACCCGTATTGTTGCAGGCATTGGCGTCCCGCAGATAAGTGCCATTGATAGTGTGGCAAGTGCGTTAAAAGATCGCATTCCTTTGATTGCCGATGGCGGTATTCGTTTTTCGGGTGATATCGCCAAAGCCATCGCAGCAGGTGCTTCATGTATTATGGTGGGTAGCTTGTTGGCAGGTACCGAAGAAGCACCTGGTGAGGTGGAATTATTCCAAGGTCGTTATTATAAGGCTTATCGTGGTATGGGCAGCTTGGGGGCAATGTCTGGTCAAAATGGCTCATCGGATCGTTATTTTCAAGATGCCAAAGATGGTGTTGAAAAACTGGTTCCAGAGGGTATCGAAGGCCGTGTTCCTTATAAAGGCCCTGTGGCAGGCATCATCGGTCAATTGGCGGGGGGGCTAAGATCATCCATGGGTTATACAGGTTGCCAGACCATCGAACAGATGCGTAAGAATACCAGCTTTGTCAAAGTGACTTCCGCAGGCATGAAGGAATCGCATGTACACGATGTACAGATTACCAAAGAAGCACCCAATTATCGCCAAAATTAACTCTATTAATAGCAAATACAAGCACTCATTAGATAGGGTGGGTGCTTTTTAGAGCATAAAAAATAAACTGACACATGACTTATTGTCATATTTTTAAAATGCTTTTAATTTAGATAATGGCTAAAAATAACAGAATATTAATTTAAAGTTTTCAAAATCAAGCGATTAGATGAAATTATGAAAATAAATAACAATAATTCTGATTTATTTTAACCAATAATATCAATTATCATTTACAAGAAAAATTTTTTTTGATAAAATTCTTACTTGTACCTTGCTATTTTTTCTTATTTATCATTTTTGGCGGTATTTTCGTTGATTTTAGTAAGTAGATGAGCAAGGGATAATTTGACAAAAACAAATTTGATTTCAAGCCTCATAATCGGAGTTATTATGAATAAGTTTCAATTATTACCGCTGACATTGGCGGTGAGTGCCGCTTTTACAACCACTGCTTTTGCAGCTGTTAGCCAGCCTAAGGTTGTCTTGGCAGGCGATACAGTGGTCAGTGATCGCCAAGGTGCAAAAATTAAAACCAATGTTGTTACCTTACGAGAAAAAGACGAAAGCACGGCTACAGATTTGCGTGGTTTGTTACAAGATGAACCTGCCATCGGTTTTGGCGGTGGTAATGGTACTTCTCAATTTATCAGCATTCGTGGCATGGGTCATAATGCCATTGACCTAAAAATTGACAACGCTTATCAAGATGGTCAATTACACTACCACCAAGGTCGCTTTATGCTAGACCCCCAGATGGTCAAAGTCGTTTCGGTACAAAAAGGGGCAGGCTTTGCCAGTGCAGGCATTGGGGCAACCAATGGTGCGATTGTTACCAAAACCTTAGATGCTGATGAGCTTTTAAGAAACAGCGACAAAGATTATGGCTTTAAAGTTGGTGCAGGCTTATCAACCAACAAAGGTCATTCTTATCATGGCAGTGCCTTTGGTAAAGCACAGACAGGATTTGGTCAGGTAGATGCCCTTGTCTCTTATAATCAAGTAAATGACAGCGACTATAAAGGCGGTAAAGGGTACACCAATCTGTTGGGCAATGATGTGGTTACAAGAAGTGCCTTGGATAAATCCAGTTACCTTGTCAAGGCAGGGCTAACTGCTGGCGATCATCGATTTGTGGTCAGCCATCTAAATGAAGTTCATAAAGGCATTCGTGGTGTGCGTGAAGAGTTTGACTTCGCCAATCGTGCCTTGACGCTAGATATAAAAAAAGATGATAAAACCCTTACCGAAACTGAGCTTCAGGCAGAGTTAGATAACAAATATGCAGGCAAGGGTTACAAACTTGGCAGTAAAACACCAGATGGTAAAAAGTATAATGTGGTTGATGCCAATGGTAAATTGGTGGCTGATTTAGATAGGAACAACCCAACTCAGCGTGAAACCTACCAGAAGTTAACTAACCTTGAATGGACAGGTAAAAACCTTGGTTTTGCAAATGAAGTTACTGCCAATGTCTATAAGTTAGAACATGGACGCAACTCTTCTAGCGATCAAGGTAACACCTATATCACCAAAGATGTGCCCAAAGAGATAATAGATAATGTTGATACACCATCAAACATGCATGTGGTAGCCACAGGGGCTAATATTAATTTTGATAAAGAATTTAATCACAGCCCATTAAAAGGCTTTGGTGTTGACCATACTTTATTAAAATATGGCATCAACTATCGCCATCAAAAAGCTGTACCGCCCAGAAGTCTAAAACCTGGTGTGGTGCATCAAGAAAAAACCGATGCTGGCATTTATCTAGAAGCGGTTAACCAAATTAATGACTTTACCATCAATACAGGCGTGCGTGTTGACCGTTTTGACTTTAAAGCCATGGATGGTAAAAAGGTTGGAAAAACCGACATCAACCCAAGCTTTGGGGTGATTTATGATGTCAATCCTAATCTTAGCGTCAGCGGTAACCTAATCTATGCCACTCGTAGCCCACGCTTTGCTGATGCTATCCTAAGCCGTGGTTATCGTGGTGGTGTGATTAGTATTGATGACAATGCAAAAGCAGAAAAAGCACGCAATACCGAGATTGGTTTTAACTATAATAATGGACCATATACCGCCTTTGGCAGTTATTTTTGGCAGCGTGTGGATAATGCCAGAGCGACCGCTGATATAACTCGTCATGGTACAACAGATGCTAATGGTAAGCCTATTAAAGTACCAACACTTGGCAACCAAGGTCATCAGACCAACCAAGGCTATGAGCTGGGTGTAGGCTATACCGAAGGTGCGTGGCGTGCGCGTGCTGGCGTTGCTCACAGCAAACCAACCATGCACAATGTCAAATTTAGTGGCAATCCTGAATATGCCGTGCGTACAGGTCGTACATGGACAGCAGATGTCGCCTATCGCCTGCCAAACCCCAGTGTAGAGCTTGGTGTGAGACACACATTGGTTGAAGGGGTAGATGCCAAAGACACATCCATCATAAGTGGTGAAGTTAGCAAACTTAACCGTGAAGGCTATAATGTCAGTGACATCTATGCCAACTGGAAGCCTTATGGTAATGATAAGGTGAATGTAAACTTTGCGGTGAATAATGTCTTTAATAAAAACTATCGCCCACACACTCAGCGTGCTTCCATAGATACCTTACCTGGGGCAGGTCGTGATTTCCGTGTTGGCGTGAACTTCACTTACTAATACTTACCGATTTATCGGTATAATACTGAACACTCAAGCACTGCTTGGGTGTTCTTTTTATGGGTATGAGTGGATAAAAACGATAAAAAACCAATCGTATCATATTGATTGGCTATAATGATAAAATTAAATCATTACTGATTTAAAAACCACGCATTGGCACTGCGTTTGGCAGATTCGATTTCACTGG
Source organism: Moraxella sp. HMSC061H09 (assembly GCF_001809255.1). Classification (NCBI taxonomy): domain Bacteria; kingdom Pseudomonadati; phylum Pseudomonadota; class Gammaproteobacteria; order Moraxellales; family Moraxellaceae; genus Moraxella; species Moraxella sp. HMSC061H09. The sequence continues at coordinate 225,722 of NZ_KV796849.1, read as the reverse complement.
AGGATAAATTCAGAGCAAGCTGGCTGACTTTAACCTTAGCACGATTGCGTACATTATCATCAAGCATACCCTCACGAGCGGATAAATCATACCATTTATAAGCATCAACCAAGCGTTGTTGCTGCTCATCAATCATTGCCAAAGCATAGCTGGCACGATTATCCCCCAAATTGGCTGCTTTCTCAAGCCAAGCTCGGCCTGTGGCTATATCGGCTCTAACACCTTCTCCACGCAAATACATGATGCCAAGATTGAGCTGAGCTGGAGCAATATTTTTTTCGGCGGCACGGGTATACCAATAAACAGCTTTTGAGGCGTCTTTGGTAACACCTTCTCCTTTTTGCAAGCGTTTGGCAAGAAAAAACTGGGCATGATAATCACCACGAGCGGCTTGATTGGTCAAGGTTGTGATATCGATTGTTTCAAAGCGAGTGTTAGCAATGGCGGATAGAGAATGACTGAAAGTGGCACTGCCCAATATGCTGGCAAATAAGGTGATTTTAAGCAGTTTCATGGCGATGTCCTTTGGTGTGTGAAAGCTTTGTAAAGTCTCCCAAAGTCATATGATGCTGACTGTCGGAAGTATTTACAGATAAAACCAAATAATACATCCATACCGTTCATATATGATATTCAATGATATTTATACGGTCTATGGCATGGCATATTATGAATGAATTCAACCACTTAGTATAATGTATTTATATCATCATATCAGTAAACAAAGGGTAACAGAAAGTTGCATAATATCATCAATTCATATCGCTAGGTGAATGTGCTTGCTCAACAGTCAGCGATACCTTAGTACTTGGCAATATGATAAACGGCAACATCTGCCAGCAGATTTGGAATACGCTTGACCATATGATTTAATAGCACTGGAGGTAATTTTGGATTTGGCTTATCGCTAATGGCAACTGTGTCTAGAATGCGAATGTTATTTTTATCGCACAATTGTTCAAAATCCTTAAAAGTACATAGATGAATATTGGGGGTATTATACCATTCATGGGGTAGAGTGTCTGATATCGGCATCATACCTTTGATGCCCAAATACATACGGTTTTGCCAATAGGCAAAATTTGGAAAAGTGACAATGCCTTCTTTGGCGACTCTGAGCATATCGATCAATAGCTGGTCTGGGGCCTTGACTGCTTGTAACGCACGAGCCATGACGACCGTATCAAAGCTATTATCAGCAAAGCGTGCCAAGCCATCATTGAGATTTTGTTCAATGATATTTAAACCTTTGGCAATGGCTTGATTGATTTTATATTCATCAATTTCAAGCCCATAACCTGTGACGCCTAAATGCTTTTGAAGATGTTCAAGCAGCGTTCCATCACCGCATCCTAAATCCAGTACACGGCTATTAGGTTCTATCCATTGCTCAACAAGTTGGTGGTCAATACGCATAAAATACCTATATGGATTTGATGAAAATTTTTGCTAACATATTAAAATTATGCTTTATTTGGCCTGTAAAAAACCTTTGAGAGCATCACGATAACGAGGAATATCAAATAAAAAAGAATCATGACCATGCGGGGCATCGACATTTACAAAGCTAACTGGCTTGGTATTAGCCATTAAAGCATCGACCAACTCAACTGAGCGTTCGGGGCTAAATCGCCAGTCTGTGGTAAAAGATATTACCAAAAATTGGCAGCGTGTGCGAGACAAAGTCAGCTTTAGGGCATCTTCATCAGACAGACCATCAGGTGCATAGTCACGAGTCGGATCAAAATAATCTAATGCTTTGGTCATTAAAAGATAAGTATTGGCATCAAAGTTTTGGCTGAAGCGTTCACCTTGATAGCGTAAATAGCTTTCTACCTGAAACTCAACATCATAGCCATACATAAACCGACCAGATTTTAAATCTCGTCCAAATTTGGCTTTCATGGCATCTTCGGTAATATAAGTGATATGCCCAACCATACGAGCTAATATTAAACCACGCCGTGGATAAGTGCCATGCTCTAAATACCAGCCATCATGAAACTCAGGATCTGATAAGATTGACTGGCGAGCAACTTCATTAAAGGCAATATTTTGGGCGGATAATTTGGGCGTACTGGCGATGATCACACAGCGAGATAATCTATCAGGATAATCAACCGACCATTGCAGTGCTTGCATGCCGCCCATTGAGCCACCCACGATGGCATGCCATTTTTTGATTCCTAAGCGATCAGAGAGCATAACTTGGGTTTTCACCCAGTCTTTGATGGTAATCAAGGGAAAATCTGCACCATAGATTTTACCTGTTTTGGGGTTGATGGTGGTAGGACCTGTTGAACCATGGCAAGAGCCAATATTATTTAAACAAACTACAAAAAATTTGCTGGTATCAATCGCTTTGCCGTTACCGATAAGATTATCCCACCAGCCAGCCTTGGTATCATCAGCAGAATGATAACCTGCAGCATGATGGCTGCCTGATAAGGCATGGCAAATTAAGATGGCATTAGATTTATCTGTATTGAGCGTACCATAAGTTTCAATGACAAGCTCAAAAGCAGGCAAAACCTGCTGGCATTCTAATGTTAAAGGCTCATCAAAAATAAGCGTCTGTGGCTGGACAATGCCAACGGAACTTGGATCAAGATACGGCGCTGTTTGTTCATAATCAGACACAACGGTTTCCTAATTTATTCAATGTATTTATGTACTTAATCTTGATTAACTGAAGTTAATTGACTGAATTTAGCTAAGCATTGATTTTAATGATAACTTAACTAAACACCATCGTCTAACTAGACCTTAATTGAAAACCAACCTGATTGGGCGGGGTAACCTTAAAGATTTGCACTTTAAATAACACATCTTGACCTGCTAAAGGGTGATTAAAATCAACCAAAACCTCATCATCGGTTACCAAGCTTATGACACCAACCAGTGAATTTTGACCTTTATCGGCAAATTCCATCATCATACCAACCACAGGATTGGGTTCGGATAGGGCAAATTGTGTCCGAGTAAAAGTTTGTACATTTTCAGGATTCCATTGTCCAAAGGCATCATCAGCTGACAAGGTGGCGGTGCGTGTATCACCAGCTTTGAGGTTGATTAAGACTTTTTCAAATCCTGCCAATAAACTTTCATCGCCGATGGTGAGTGTGACAGGTTCGTGGCGATGAAAAGTTGAATCAATCACCTCACCGTTCATCAAACTGACCTCAAAATGTAAACTGACGGTACTTTTATGGGTGATGCGAACTTCTTCACTGGGTAAAATGGGTGTATTCATGAGATGGCATTCAATTGGTGAATTGGATTTTGGGATGGATGGCGGTTTTTGTGGTTATTTTAGCACAGTTAATCAACAAAGATGGTTAAAACTTGAAAAATTGCGATTTGATTGGTGCTGGGTCTTTTAAACCTTATGGCAAAATGGTCAAAAATCTGCTCATTTTGATTGAATTTTTTGACCATTTTGACAGGCGATGGGTGATTTAAACAGATCGCCGTTTTTTTTCTAAAAATAGCATGTCATAAATAATCATTGCCATCCCAACACAAATACCAATATCTGCAATATTAAAAATCGGATAATGCCACACATCAGCATAATGCACATGGATAAAATCCACCACATGATTATGTAAAATACGGTCAATGACATTACCAATAGCACCACCTAATACCAATGATAAGCCTAAGTTTAGGATGTTGGCGGTTTTTGGTGCTTTTTTTAGATAAATGATGATGCAGCCTGAGACTATCAAACCTAAAATAGCAAAAAACCATTTTTGCCAGCCATTTTGATCTGCCAAAAAACTAAACGCTGCACCATAATTATGCGCCAAAGTCCAGTTTAGGATGGGTGAAATGACCTCAACACTCTCACCAAGCTGAAAGGTGTTTTTAAAATAAAATTTGGTCATCTGGTCACTGACTAAGACCACAATAGCAATGAGATAATAGCCCATGACCTGCTTGGTATTTAAAAGCAAATGATTAGGCATACAAACGCATCTCCCCATCATCTAAATTCTGCACACAACGACCACAAATCTCAGGATGCTCGGCGTGTGTACCAACATCAGTACGAACATGCCAGCAGCGGACGCATTTTGTGCCATCAGCAGGCGTGATGGTTGTAGACAGCGTATCACCAGATCTCACGGTTGCATCAGAGGTGATGAATACAAAGCGTAGTTCATCACCAAACTTATTTAAGATATCAGTGATATCTTGTGGAGCGGTAATGGTAACTTTGGCGGTCAGATTACTGCTGACAATTTTATCACTGCGTGCTTGCTCGATGGACTTATTCACCGTATCTTTGATTAAGGCAACTTTATCCCAATCTTCGTGACTGATATCATTCATCTGAAAGTCTGGTAACTGGTACCATTCAGCGGTAAAAATATAGCCTTGTGTATCTTTTAAAACCTGCCAAGCTTCTTGGGCAGTAAATGATAAAACAGGAGCAATCCAACGCAATAAAGCATGGGCAATGTGATATAAAGTCGTTTGAGCTGAACGCCGTGGCAGACCATCTGCCTTAGTGGTATAAGTGCGGTCTTTGATAATATCAAGATAAAACCCGCCCAAGTCTTGGGAACAAAATCCCATAACCGTTTGGCAAACTTGATGAAAATCCATGCTATGATAAGCTTGGATAATCTCTTGTTGGATATGTTTGGTGCGATATAAGATATATTTATCCAAACTGATGAGTTTATCTGTTGATACCATATCGGTTTTGGGGTCAAAGTCGTCCGTATTGGCAAGTAAAAAGCGAATGGTATTACGAATGCGGCGATACATATCGGTTGTACGGTCAAAGCCTTCTTTAGATACAGCCATCTCGTAGCGATAATCTGACGAACCTACCCACAGACGCAAAATATCTACACCCATTTTATTGGCAATATCTGATGGTTCAAAACCCTTGGTATTGCCTTTGGATTTGGATAATTTATGGCCTTTGGCATCAACAGTAAAGCCATGCGTTAAAACTTGTTTATAAGGTGGGCGACCATAAATAGATTCACTGACCAGTAACGATGACTGAAACCAGCCACGATGCTGATCTGAGCCTTCTAAATATAAATCAGCAGGGTTGGATAGCTCTTTGCGGTGATTTAGGACAGCAAAATTGGTTGCACCTGAATCAAACCACACATCTAGTGTGTCGGTTACTTTGTAATACTCACCGCTCTCATCACCCAAAAAGTCGCTAATGTCAGCATCAAACCATGCTTCAATACCGCCTTTTTCAATGATTTGGGCGGCTTTTTCAATAAGCTCGGAGGTGCGTGGGTGCAATTGGTCTGTTTCTTTGTGGATAAAAAAGGTAATCGGCACACCCCATGTGCGTTGGCGTGAGATACACCAGTCAGGGCGACCATCAATCATGGCTTCAATGCGGTTTTGACCCCATGCTGGTGTCCATGTGATATTTTTAATATCGTTTAGGGCTTTTTGGCGAAGTCCGTTTTGTTCCATGCTGATGAACCACTGGGGCGTGGCACGAAAAATAATGGGGGTTTTGTGTCGCCAGCAGTGTGGATAACTGTGGCGGATTTTTTTGTGGTCAAGCAAGTGTCCGCTTGACCCCAAAGTCTCGATAATCTTAGGCTGCGCTTTGTAGATGTGTTTACCCACAAAAACCTTGGCATTGTCCAAATACACGCCTGCATCACTGACGGGGTTTTCAACAGGTAAATTGTATTTGTTGCCCACAATATAGTCGTCCACACCATGAGCAGGAGCGGTATGCACCAACCCTGTACCACTGTCAGCGGTAACATGCTCGCCTGTGATGATGGGTACTTGGCGTTCGCTGATAAGGGGGTGTTGGGCGTTTAAGACGGTCAAATCCGCCCCTTTGATGGTTGTGATTGTCTCAACATCATCAAGTGCCACATTTTTGCTAAAATCCGCCACCAAATCATTTGCCACGATAAAATGGGTGGTGTGATTGATGGTGCTTGGGTTTGTGATGGTATAGACCCACATTTTACCAAAGTCATTTTCTACATCTTTTTGATAAACTGCCCCCAATTTTTCTACCGCCTTTTTGGAGCGGTCATTGCCTTCATGTATCTGAAAACAGACGGCATTTCTGTATTTAAAGGCGTGGTTTAATAAGGTGTGTTTAATCTCATCATTTACCCCTTTGCCCCAAAATTCGGGTGTGATGAAGGTAAAACCAATACCGATGGTATCATCTTTGGCATTGTCATGACAAAAACGGGTTGTGCCGATGATATTGCCAGTTCGCTTATCAATAATGGCATAGGCTTTATCTTTCACTGCTTGTTCAAAAAATGGTTCAAACACCTCTGGCAGGTGTCGTTTGGTTGGCATAAATTGCCAAATGGCAGGGTCGGATGCACACGCTTGTAGTGCCTGCTTATCGGCTTTGGTTAGGGTTCTTAGGGTAAAATTTTTACTGTCAATTTGGCTTGGTAGTGCAAAGATGGGGGTTTTTTTGCCCTTAATGACGGCATAATCAAAATCGCCATGTACCGAGATTGCTTGGTTGGCAGGCAGTGTCCATGGGGTTGTTGTCCAAATGACGGCTTGAAGCGTGCCACTGATATTGGCGATGATGGGTAGGTTTTCACGATTGACAATATCAAAGCCAACATAGATGGCATCTGAGGTTTTGTCTTGGTATTCAACCTCCGCCTCAGCTAAGGCAGAACCACAATCTAAGCACCAGTTGACAGGTTTCATGCCACGCACGATATGACCGTTGTCATAAATCTTTCCCAATGCTCGCACGATATTGGCTTCTTGTTGGTAATTCATGGTCAAATAAGGATTGTCCCAATCGCCAAGCACACCCAAGCGTTTAAAATCTGCCATTTGTAGTTGCACCTGACTTTTGGCATACTCTCGGCACGCTTCACGAAACTTTGTTGCATTGACCTTTTGTCCGACTTTACCAATTTTTTGCTCTACTTTTTGCTCAATGGGCAGACCATGGCAGTCCCAACCAGGGACATAAGGGGCGTCATAACCATCCAAGGTTTTATACTTGATGATAATATCTTTTAGGACTTTATTAACCACATGGCCTAAGTGAATTTGCCCATTAGCATAAGGGGGGCCGTCATGTAGAATATAGGTTTTGCGGCCTTGGCGAGCCTGACGAATTTGCCCATAAACATCGTCTTTTTCCCATTGTTCCAACCAAAGTGGCTCACGCTTAGCAAGGTCTCCTCGCATGGCAAAAGTGGTATCGGCAAGATTTAGGGTGTTCTTGTAGTCGGTGGTTTGGTCGGTCATAACTGGCTCGTAAAAATAAAGGAAGATGGGTGATTATAGCCTAGTTCACAACATTTATAAAGACAAAATTTACCTCAACTACCCAAATGATTATTGATAAATTTTAGGGTAGTAAGTTTTGTAATAACCCTCCAGTTTATCATTATCTACCTTATAGATATGAACAACATCTAAATTTTTATCAATCATAACAGACAACATTAATAAAAAACAAATAATCACACCATAAAAATAAATCAAAAATCCATTATTTAACACCCAAGTCGTCAAAAAAACACCAATGGGAATAAACACAATACAACACGCCAAAAAGATAAATTCAAAACTGGCACGAATATCCTTTGGGGTTGCTGTACAGCGAATATGGGTACTGTTAATATTAAACATTACCACCCCAACACCCATCATTATTAATGCCATGCAAAACAGATAAAATCCGTCCAACAAAGACAATAAAATCCCAATCGCAACCAATACAATGCTACACACCACACTTTTATGACTGCCAATTTTTTTATTGAATAATTTTAGAAAGTAAACACTACCCAATATCATTCCAATACCAAAACAACCCTCACTAATACCGATATAAAATGCAGGTAATTTAAATTTATTTGCTATATTATAGGGAATGATATAAGCAATCATTGGGGTGATGATAAAATTAGCCAGCAATGATACCAAAACCATCAATCTTTCAATGGGATTTTTAAGTAATATTTTAAAGGTATTTTTTGATTGTTTTTCTAAGTTTTCCTGCAATTTTATATTTTTTATACCATAAAACAAAATGCCACTTATAAAAGATAAAATAATACAAGCACATATAATTTGATGTGCACCAAAATAATGAATAATAAACCCAGAAATAGCGGGAGACAAGATGGTATTGATGGAATTGACAAATCCACGCACCTTAAAACCATTTGATTTATTGTTACCACCATACAAGTCATTGGTAAGGCTTGTCCCTAACGGATTTAAAAGAATGGTAAAAATAGAACTAATAACAAAAATTATACCAAAAATAAAATAATTATGAATAAATAATAATGGCAAAAAAGATAATAAGCAAATAACACAAAAACACAGTAATATCTTTTTACTATGAATGGTAAATTTTGGTTGACTGCACACCCAAGAAAACAACAACAATGCCAACACCTGACACGCCCAAGAAGTTCCAATAAAAACCCCCAAATGCTGGGGGTTTTTAAATACGGTAAGCATTAACCAAGCAAACAAAAAACCAACGGTTCTAATACTTGTATTCAGTACTGTTTCTGCAACTTGATAAACATAAAAATCCCTATGCTTCATTGTCTTTTCCTTGTAGATATTTCTTGTACACTTCATCAAGCACAACAGCAGCATTCATTGCTCTTGTAAACCCACTGAATATTGCGTTTTGTATCAATATTTCTTGAATTTCTTCTTTTGTAATACCAAGCTTATAAGCAGCTAGCCCCTGAAATGACAATTGCCTTTCTGAACTACCCATAGCAATAAGTGCTGATAATGTTGCTATATGCCGTTCTTTAATGCTCAAAACACCTCTTTGATAAATATTTCCATAAATTGAATCAATAAGCATTTCAACTAAATCTGGTGCTATTGGGTATAAATCATCGTTTAGCCTTCTTACTGCATCGTCATTAAATCTTTGCATCAATTCGATGGTTTCTTTGGATAACTTATCTGTTAATTTCATTAGGCATATCCTTTAATTCTTTGTAACAGTTCTCAATTATGGCACTTCCCAAATTCGTTAATTTTCCATTTTTGGAAATAACATCATAGCAAGCTAAAAATTGTTCCTTATTTTTATTGATATGAGAAATCAGATCATCGTAAGAATATTGAGTATTTTGTTTTTTGATAATTTGATTAAAAAATCGTGCTATTCTATACAAAACAAAAGCTGCGTGATATATACCATTCATTGTTCTTAAGCCAGTTCTAAGGGGTGATGGATAACGCTCATCATCTGAGTTAAGCACAACTTCATCATGTATCATTACAGATAACAATATTTGATGAGCAGATTCGTGTATAATCTTATCTAAGATAAACAAATCATCTTTATCAACAAAAATCTCTTCATTGAAAAAAATACAGCCTAGTTTATCAAAGTCACTTCCAGAATAAACCATTTCTTGACTATCTTTAAAGTCTACGCCAAATACATATATATCATCCACTATATTGTCAATTTCCATATAAGTTTCAAAATCAATATCCTTAATAAAATTCATAAGATTATTAATTTTTAACTTATACTCATCAATTAAATTAACATTAATTGGTTTGCAGGAAAATTCATAAGCATCATCATTAATTTTATTAAACTGATTTAAGTACAGGTTGCCCACATCTCCCACACCAGAGAAAATTATTTTTTCTCTATCATAAAACGAGATAAATTTATTAAAAGAAATAAACACATCATTTATTTCATAAATATTATTTTTTGTAATTGATTTAACAAGGTGATTAATAAAGTGGAATAAGATACCTCCCAATATGGAGTGAGATTCTGCAAACTCTATATTTTTGGCTATATTTTTCTTGAAATCTTTATCTAAGATTTCATCGCAAACATCCAACAAATAATAAAAAGAATCTACAATCTTTTCATTATTTGCACCACGCAATACAATTGCCAAAGATTGGTTTGGATTATAAATATCATTAAAATTCATTCATCGTCCTTAATACTTAATCAATAAAACAAAAAGACACCAGATTTTAACCCAGTGTCTTTTTGATTGGCATTACTTCTTATCTTTAACACCAATTGTCATAATTGTTTTGCAGTTTGATTGGTTTTTAAGCCCAACAGCTTTGCTTAGGTCTAATTGCTTTAACATAATTCCTTATATAAATGAAAAAGATAAACACCATAACCTAAAATACCTCATCAGCCTATGGTTCTTTGATTCTAAGTTAAAAAAACAAGATGTTAAGAATTTTTTATAAATTAGCATAATTTTTTTATTAAACCATTGTTTTTAATATATTTTTTTCAATATTCAACCCAAAAAAAGCGGTATCGGCAAGATTTAGGGTGTTCTTGTAGTCAATGGACTCAGTCATGGCGTATCTCGCTTTTGGCTAAATTTAGTAAACTGCCTATTATAAGACAAAATTAAGAAAGTTACAAATTATTTGGTGGGGGCGGATGGAATATTATCAAATACAAAATATAAATATAATTCCTTATCATCTCAAAAAGCAGCATAAATGTGATATTTACAATCGGCTTCATTTTTAAGAGGCTGAAAAAGTTTTGATACTTTTTATCATGCTAAGTATAGTACAATATTAACATTATTTTTGAGTGATTTGGAGTGCGTATGAGCTGGTTTCCAAAATGGCAACCTTATACAGGTGATATTAACACACAGCCTGTGGCAACGAATGAATATCTGCCAGTTGGGCAGAGTATTATGTTGGGATTGCAGCATGTCTTGGCGATGTTTGGGGCAACGGTGCTTGCACCTTTACTGATGGGATTTGATGCCAATCTTGCGATTATGATGAGCGGGATTTGTACCATTTTATTTTTTGTGATGACAGGCGGGCGTGTTCCGAGTTATTTGGGTTCAAGTTTTGCTTTTATTGGTGTGGTGGCAACAGCAACAGCACATGCCACAGGCAGCGGCGCTAATTCAAATCTATCAGTGGCGTTAGGTGGTATCATCGCTTGTGGTTTTTTGTATGCTGTCATTGGTTTTATTGTGATGGCAACAGGCACACAATGGATTGAAAAACTCATGCCACCCGTTGTGACAGGTGCGGTGGTGATGATTATCGGCTTAAACTTAGCCCCAATTACCGTCAGCGGTGTGCAAGGCAAGCCGTTTGATTTATGGATGGCATTGATGACTGTGTTATGTATGGGTATGATTGCGGTTTTTGCACATGGATTTTTACAGCGTTTGTTACTACTGATAGGTTTGGTGATGGCATATGCAATTTATGTGATAGCGACCAATATTTTGGGTTTAGGTGAGCCGATTAATTTTGCTTTAATTACTGATGCCGATTGGTTTGGATTGCCAAATTTTAGCAGCCCAACTTTTGATACCAATGCCTTGCCAATCATTGCACCAGTTGCATTTATTTTGGTGGCTGAAAATCTTGGTCATATCAAAGCGGTGGGTGCGATGACGGGAGAAAATTTAACACCGTATCTTGGCAGAGCATTTGTGGCCGATGGCGTAGCAACAGCATTATCAGCAAGTGTGGGCGGCACAGGTATGACCACTTATGGCGAAAATATTGGTGTGATGGCGGTAACTCGTGTCTATTCAACACTCATTTTTGTACTGGCAGGCATATTTGCCATGATTTTGGGATTTTCTCCCAAATTTGGTGCAATGATTCAGACCATTCCTAGCCCTGTTTTGACAGGGGCGTCCATTGTGGTATTTGGTTTGATTGCCATTGCTGGTGCTAAGATTTGGATTGATAATAAAGTTAATTTTGCCAATAACAAAAATCTTATGGTTGCTGCCATTACCATCATTTTGGGTACGGGTGATTTTGGTTTGATGGTTGGAAATTTTAATCTTGGCGGTATTGGTACAGCGACTTTTGCGGCAATCATTCTACATTGGTTTTTAAGTCTTCGAGAGTTCAATTCTTCGAGAGTTAAATAATGGCAAATCATTGGTTTAAAAAAGTTTACACAAAGTAAAATTTTCGTGATTTATGAGAAAATTTGTTATATAATCCTGACATTTGCCAAGTAAGGCAAATTCAAAGCATGGTTATAAAACAACGGATGGCGTTTATGCCATCTTTTTTTGGATTGAAAAATTATGTACGATAATCCGATATCTTGTTTGGCTAAGTCTGGATTTGTTGATGGGCTGCATTGTGTCGTAACGACTGTGAGTACGCCGCTTTGGGATATACTGATTTGGATGCTGATTGGTATTGGGCTATTTTTTACGCTATTTTCAGGTGTGGCACAATTTCGTTTATTTGGCCGTAGTATCAAATCCATGCTTGGTAGTCGCAATCAGCATGATGATGCAGGTATTTCAGGCTTTCAGGCATTTGTGACAGGGTTGGCAAGCCGTGTGGGCGTGGGCAATGTTGCAGGTGTCGCAATTGCAATTGGTATTGGCGGTGCTGGTGCGGTATTTTGGATGTGGCTGATTGCCTTGATTGGTATGTGTTCAGCATTAGCAGAGTCAAGCTTGGCACAGTTATTTAAGGTGCGTGATGCCACAACAGGTCAGTTCAGAGGTGGACCTGCGTATTATATTGAACAAGGTCTTGGTCAAAAATGGCTTGGGTGTTTGTTTGCCTTGGCATTGATTGTGTGTTTTGGTTTAGTTTATCAATCCATTCAATCTAATACCATCACACTTGCCATACAATCAGCATTAGGCTGTGTGGTAGAAGATGACATTTGCCAAAATCAATGGCAAAGTTATAAGCACATGATTGGGGCGTTGTTGGTGATTTTGACCGCACCGATTATTTTTGGTGGCATTCGCCGTGTGGCAAAGATTGCCGAAATGGTTGTACCGATCATGGCATTGATTTATATTTTGGTGGCTCTGGCTATTATCTTGATGAACATAACCGCCATACCATCAATCATTGCACTGATTTTTGAAAAAGCATTTGTTTTTGAAGCAGCAGGTGGCGGACTCTTTGGCTCTATGGTATCTGTTGCGATGATGCAGGGCATTAAACGAGGTTTATACTCAAACGAAGCAGGTCAAGGCTCTGCACCCAATGCAGCTGCTGCTGCCAGTGTCAAACATCCGTTAGACCAAGGCATGATTCAGATGTTTGGGGTATTTGTGGATACTTTAATTGTTTGTTCATGTACCGCATTTATCATTTTATTGGCACAAATGCCTGACAATGCAGCCAATTTATCTGGTATTCAGTTGACACAAGCGGCACTTGAAAGTCATGTGGGTAGCTGGGGCCAGTATTTTTTAGCCATTATTTTATTTATTTTTGCATTCTCAACCATCATTGGTAATTATGCTTATGCTGAGTCTAATATGCAATTTTTGAAAAATAATACAAAAGTTTTGACACTGTTTCGCCTGCTGGTATTGGGATTTGTGTACTTTGGTGCGGTCGTAAAAGTTGATGTTGTTTGGGATATGGGTGATTTGACCATGGGGACAATGGCATTTATTAACTTGATTGCCATTTTATTATTATCAAGATATGTTTTTGTGCTGATTCATGATTATCAATCACAACTCAAATTAGGTGTAGCTTATCCTATTTTTAAGCTTGACAACCATCCCAAACTTAAACAAAAAGTCAAATCTGATATTTGGTAGCCCAGTTGGTTAATTAAAAATCCAGTTCTTGAGACTGGATTTTTTTTGTGTATTATTAGAAAGTCTGCCTTTATAACACGAGTTATACTGGATGATTTATAAAAATGGATTGTTTTTGTATCAAAATTTCACCATCATTATATTTTAAGGGTGCATACTCTATATGGGTAGATAATGATGTAATACTAAGCGTAACTTTAGCATCCATAATGGTGAAATACCTGCCATGCCTTGAGTCATTTTTCCTTGATATAAAATAACAAACGATGGCGTCACTTGTCCTTGCCAGTTGGCGAATATTTGTCCATCGGTATCATTAATAGTCGTAAAATGATATTGATGTCTTTGTAAATATTGACCAAGTTGTGCGTTATCTCCTGATTTGACAGCGATACTGACGACAGAATAACCATCTTGGTGTAGTTGATTGACTTTAGGTGAGGTGATGGTGCACACATGACACCAGCTTCCCCAAAAATATACCAAGACAGGTGATTCTTGGCTGATGGCAGCAATATCAATGGGAGTGCCTTGATAATCTTTTAATTGTAAATTGGGTTTAACGGGCATGATAGGCTGACGCAACCAGTTAATCAACAGATAAATGATGAGAAATAATACCAGATATTTAAATATCGCTAATGATGATTTTAATATCATGGGCAAGGTCGGTAAACGCATATTCATCATAATATTTTATCGTGATAAGCCTGACTTATTTTAAAGCATTGATTAACGATTGTGCTAACTGATCAACAAGCGACCAAAACAAAATTTGGCATGATAACGAGTTATCTGTAGCACCATCAGCCATATCTGTAACAATCATCGGCTGATATTAAAATCCTGTCCGAAATAATACCCCAGTTGTCATAAATGCCAGCCCCAATACGGTTACCAAGATAATATGTCCAGCAAATATATGGCGTAACTTAGCATTACCCAAGTCTTTTTTTAATCTTGGAATGACGATAAGCTGAGCGGATAAAGCCGTCAGTATGGTGAATATTAGCCATGTGATTTTCATGCTAATCAGTACTGAAATTTGGTTATGATAATCAGTGAGCATGCCAAAGCTGGGCAAATATTTATGTGCCATATAAAAGCCCGTCAAGACCTGCACAATCAAAGCAGTCATGCCCAATTTTTCAAAACTATTTTCAAAGTTTAAGATGGGTTGGCTGTCCTGATGACGCACAGCCTTGGGTAATATGCACAGACACAGATATAAATGACCACCAACCCAAATACAGGCACCCAAAATATGCCAAAATAATAACCAAAAGTTCATAAATCGCCTTGATAAAATTTAATTAAATCATTGCTTATGAGTACAAATACTGATGCTGTGCGTCTTATGAGTATAAATTCTATGATGATAAAGTGCGGTATTAACACGAGATACCAGTCATATTTTTTACAAACCATCTTTTTTATGAATTATTTTTAAATGATGGTATTGTGATTTAGCGTTCTAAATATTGAAGTTTACCCTCAACACCATCCCATTTTTCATAGTCAGGTAGGGCGTCTTTTTTCTCGGTGATGTTTGGCCAAACAGCGGATAACTCTTCATTAATTTTTAAAAATTCTTCTTGACCGCTTGGAACTTCATCTTCAGAGAAAATGGCATTGGCAGGGCATTCAGGTTCACACAAAGCACAATCAATACATTCATCAGGATTGATGACCAAAAAATTAGGACCTTCATAAAAGCAATCAACAGGACAAACTTCAACACAGTCGGTATATTTACAGCGGATACAGTTATCAGTTACAACAAAAGTCATGTTCTTACCTTAGCGATTGGCTGGGGCGGTAAATTGCTGCCCGTAGGAATAAAAAATTAAAGAATGACAAAAAAGCACAAAATGGACAGCTGTCCAAATCAAGACTATTTTAGCCTGTTTATGAGATTTTCTCAAATAAAAGTCTGATATTTATTATGCTAAAAGTGAAAAAAGATTTCCAAAATAAGCAAAAGCTCTAAGCGATTGCAAATAAATATCGCTTAGAGCTTTGATGATACGAATCATAATCATTTAGATAAACTAAAATGAATATCTTGGATATATCAATTAAGCATTAAAATCCTGTGAGCTTGTCTCTTGGCGTTGAGATTGCTTGGCAATGTTATAGCATTCTTCAATGTGATCAAAAGCAATTTTTTTAAAAATCATATAGCCTAATGATGCTGCCACCATTGAGCCACCTAATGGGATAAATTTACTGATTTGCTTACCAATAAAGCGTCCGCCAAAACCTTGAATGGTCTTATTAACGACGCCACGAGCAGCAATCAAGCCACCAACAGAGACAATGCGATCTTTGATATTTTGCTTGCGTGCTTCTTCGGTTGAGGTATCTAAATTGGCTTTATCTTTTAGACCAAAGCGTTCGGTAATTTCAGGTAACAGCTTAGTTAGCATTGCCACATCAACGGCAACATCTAAAAATGGCAAGGGAATGACGGCAGCACCTGCTGAGACTTTGGCTCGAGATTTGGCTAAAGATTGGCACTCAGAACGGATTTTTTCTAAATCTAAGGTGGGGTCAATTTGAGTGGCGACAGGCTGACTAACAGGCGTTGACATGGTTATTTTCCTTGAGTAATTTAATGCGAATGCGGTATATGCTGTCTGGCTATTTTATATATGTGTCATCTTAATCGTTACATTTTACGATAATTATAAAAAGTTACAAGTAATTTTTTTTGTGTGCTTTGTATTGCTTATGTCAATGGTACGGCAGGGTATCATGTATAATGACAGTAGAATATATAATGACAGCTCAGCCATGCTTAAGCTGACTTGGGCGAAAACCAGTGATGAGTAGTGTGATACCATAAATGATTGCCCCAAAACCGCATATGCCCAGCAAGATGGCAATTTTGAGCCAGTGATTAGCATCAATTGGATATAAGGGCAAAATGACAGATAAGCTAATCACCATGGCAATATTGGCAATCACAAATTGTCGTATCATCTTTTTCCAGTGAGTACCAAAACGATAGATACCACGGCGATGTAAAACGGCATAGAGTAGACCTGCGTTAACAAAACTTGCTGCTGTGGTTGCCAAGGCCAATCCACCATGTAAAGGCAGTTTCATTAAATAAAATAGCCCAATAAATACGACGCTAAAAATCATATTAGCAAATACTGAAATGATGCCAATTTTAACAGGCGTTTTGGTGTCTTGATTTGCAAAAAATGCAGGTGCAAAAATTTTAATGAGCATAAATCCTAAGATCCCTCCTGATAAAGACTTTAGAGCAATACCACTCATCAAGGCATCTTGGTGGGTAAATTGACCACGCACAAATAAAGCATCCATCAAAATATCTGATAAAACAAATATCGCAAGACTGGCTGGTATACCGATGACAAGAATTAAGCGGGCAGCCCAGTCTAGCGTTTGGCGAAAATTTTCATCATCTGACTTGGCACGACTTGATGATAGGCTTGGTAAAATCACCGTACCAATCGCCACACCAATGAGTCCTAATGGCAATTCACTTAAGCGTTCGGCAGCATACATCCATGATACTGAACCTGCAATCATTAATGAGGCAAATACGGTGCTTAATAATAAGTTAATCTGGGTGACGGATACCCCAAAAATGGCAGGCAGCATGAGCTTTAAAATACGCCTAACGCCTTCATCTTTAAAGCTAATACTGGGTGGAATAAGCAGTTTTTGTTGCCAAAGCTGTGGCAACTGTATGAGCAGCTGCAAAATGCCTGAAATGGCGACAGCATAACCCAATGCCATGATTGGCTTATCAAGCATTGGTGCTAATATTAATGTACCGCCAATCATACAAAGATTTAGTAATACAGGAGCAAAGGCGGGTGCTGCAAATCTTCCATAACTTTGTAGAATGCTACCAAAAAATGCCGTCATGGAGACGAATAATAAATAAGGGAAAGTCAAGCGTAACAGCTTGGCGGTAGTGTCAAACTTTTGGGGGTCATCGGCAAAACCTGGTGCGAATAAATACACCACTTGAGGTGCCAAAAAGATAACCGCCACCGTCAATACAAGTAGCACCAAGGATAATACGCCAGAGACACGAGCAATCAGCAGTTGCACCTCAGTTAAAGTGCGTGCTTCTTTGTACTCAGTTAATACAGGAACAAAGGCTTGGGAAAATGCCCCTTCGGCAAACAGGCGGCGTAAAAAATTGGGGATTTTAAAGGCAACTAAAAACGCATCCATCAACCCACCAGCACCAAAAACACTCATCAAAACCATGTCTCTGATTAAACCTAAAATACGAGAAAGCATGGTCATGGAACTGACAATGACGGTGGAGCGAAAGAGCCGAGATTTTGCCATCTTAATATAAACTTATCAAAAATGTGTTATTTTACTTGGTTTTTCACTAATTTGCTTAGTTTTCTTGGATACTTTATCAATAAAAGTGATAAAAATTTTGTAAGCTAAGATGTCAAGCGATCATGACTTGATTGATTTAATGAACTCAAAGGGTCTTGGCTGACTTGACAAGCTGCTTAAATCATCATTTGAGCGACCAAAGTACGCAGCTTTTGCCAGTCAAAATACTTACCTGGATCAGTTTTTCGGTGGGGGGCAATGTCGCTATGCCCCATTAAATGGCGGCGTGTGGCAGGATAGGCATCATAAATAGCAACAATGATTTGACCAAGAGCTTGATACTGGACAGCTTCAAAGGGTATATCATCAGCCCCTTCAAGTTCAATACCAATGGTGAAGTCGTTGCAGTTTTGACGACCCAAATAGGCAGATTGTCCCGCATGCCACGCACGATCATTAAAATTGACAAATTGCGTCACGCTGCCATTGCGTTCGATGAATAAATGTGCAGATACTTTGAGTGTATGAATGCCCTGAAAGTATACATGATCATCGGGGTTGAGCTGATTTTGAAAAAAAGCCTTGACATGATGTACGCCATCGGCATTGACTTGCCCAAACTGTGAAGGAGGTAGGCTGATATTGTGAATAACAATGCCTGTTATGAGACCTGTTTTGTCAGCAGGACGAGCATTAAAATTTTCAGATTGGATGAATGTCGCACCCTGTAAAATTCCATGTTGTATCACAAAAGCTGAACACATAAGATAGACCGATTTGACTGATGATAAAATTATTTTAGCACAATTTATCATATCAAAAACAGTTCAAAAACAGTCAATTGCTGGGATTAAGCTGTGCTACAATAAGCCGTATTATTGAGATTTTGGAAGATAGCATGAAGCATACCACCAAATTTAGTGCCATATCTTTGGGCATCTTTATACTGCCATTTGTGATGAGTTTGCCATCTTATGCTGCCAATGTCATCACTGATACCACTCAAATCAAGCCAAACGCTGTTAGCAGACAAGATGGCTTCGTTGATACAAAAGTCGATCAGATGATGAATCCTTATGGACTAAGTGATAAAACCTTACAAAGCATCAGCCAATCGGCAGCGTGGCGGCGACTGTTATTATTTCAAGATACGCCTGTTGAGCATGATAACAGCAGTATTGATAACCCTAAATTTTTTTTGGCACAAAATGGGTATCACGATGCCTATGCTGAACTTATCGCCACATTATCCGCCATGCAAAGAGGTGATGGTGACGCCGTATGCCGCTTTGTTGCACGGACGCATTTTTTAACCCAAGCGTTGGCAACTCAAGATATTGATAGCGGTGTTGATGATAGGCAGTGCAGCGATTTTCATGCCTTTGCCGATACACTCAATGCCAAGCGTTTGTCGCTGATTTTTGCCGAAGAACATCCCAATAATATTGCTTCTGCTTTTGCGCATGTGCTGATGCGTGTCGATGATGGGCAAGATGAAGATAAAGCCGCCACTGCGATTAATTACACCGTACAGCCCAACAAAGCTGATGGCGTCATTGTCTCAACAGTCAAATCCGCCTCTGGAGGCTATCCGGCCGTGATGGAAATTATGCCTTATCAAAAAAAGGCAGATGACTATTTGGTCAAAGACGAACGAGATTTGTGGCAATTTAGTCTGAATTTAACACCCAAAGAAGTGACGCAGATTGTCCGTCATATTTGGGAGGTTAAAGAGATGAAGCGTCCGTATTTTTTTACACATGATAATTGTGCGACCGAAATTGTCAGATTAATTGATGTGGTTCGTCCCGAAGGGAATATACAAGCTGATATCGGTAATATTGCCATTCCCTCACGCATTGCAGCGATTTTAAGTCAGGTAGGCATGGTGACAGACCAAAAATTTATCCCATCAAACTCAACCATTAGGCAAGCTAAGCTTAATAATGGCGAGAATTTTGATATTGCCCATCTTGCCCCAAATCGCAATAGCCCTGTACATGCAATGCCTGTGCATCGGTTTGGTTTTGGTATAGGTCTGGATACTCGGCTTAGTGATCGTGCAGTTTATGGCATTCAATTAAATGGTGCCTATCAAGATTTACTGGATAATCCTCAAGGTGTTAGGTCTTTGTTGGATTTACAAGTGATGTCAGCCAGACTGATTACTGATGGCAGTATGCTTAGGCTTGAAGACTTAACGATTTTTTCAACTCGTAGCCTAAATCCTGCCAATACTGCCAAAAATAATGCAACCGTTAAAAAAGGTGTGGGCTTGGCAATGGCATTTCATACAGGTTTGACACGAACGATTGATGCATCCAATAAAGCCAATCATCATCATTTGGTGTTGGATATGGATATAAAGGCAGGCAAATCATGGAATTTTGGGCAGGTTCGCCAAAATAGCGGCGAGCTTGCGAATACGACTTGTTATACATTGGTAGGTGGCGGTACACAGATAGGGCGGGTTAATCAAGGCTATCGTTTGAGAGCTGGTACTGATATTGGCTGCATTCATTATGCTAACGAGAATTTGCGTGGTTTAATGCAGTTATCATTGCCTTATTATTACCATTTTGATAATGCACCAAGTGACCGCTCGGGTTATTTTCAGCCTGCCTTGAGTATTGGCATACAAGCAGATATCGCACCTTATCATGCCGTGCGTCTGACTGCCCAGCGTGAAAAACTAAACAGCGATTATGTAACTCAAGCGATGTTATCAGTACAAAGGTATTTTTAAGATGGCAAATTATTTAATGATTGGTCAAGGTAATATCGGCAAGCCTTTGGCAATCAGATTGGCAAAAGCTCATACTGTCAAAACCGTGGCTAGACGCTTGCATGAATATGGCACTTTGGCTAAATATATTCATTTTTTACAAAAAGACGCCAAGACTTTGACCTTGGATGATGTCAAAGATACCACGCACCTTGCCATCATTATCACGCCATCAAATATAGGGCGAGCGTCGACTTTGGATTATCAAAAAAGCTATTTGGCAGTGTGTCAGCATATTGTAGGTTTGGCAAATCAATCATGTGAGTGGCAGCAAAAGCTAAAGCAAGTGTTATTTGTGTCATCAACATCGGTTTATGGTCAAAACCAAGGCGAGTGGATTGATGAGACCGCGCCTGCACTACCCATAACTGATACCGCTCAGATATTAAAAGACGCCGAAGACTTGCTTTGGCAAACCTTTGGCAAGCGTGCCATTATTGTGCGTGCTGGCGGGATTTATCATAAAAATAGCATAAGACTCATTGAGCAGGCACGCCAAGCCCATTTGGTTGGTATTCCACGCCATCATTATACCAACCGCATCATGGATAGCGATTTGGTGAATTGTTTGTATCAAATTTTGGTGAGTGATTGCCCCAAGTCGTTGTACCTTGCGACAGATAATACACCTGTGACAAGTTTTGAGGTGCTTGAGTATATCGCAAAAAGTCTGAATTACCCATCTGTCACACCTATCTTTGATCCGCCAAGTGGCAAACGGATTATTGCAAACATTAATACCAATTGGCTAAGCTATCCTAATTATCAGATAGGATACGATGCTGTGATTGCACATTTGATCAGATCTTAGTCGACTATCTATACCATCTTGGTATCTAAAACGCCATTTATTTCCCATAAAAAAAGCGGATTAATATCCGCTTTTTATTTGGATTTACCAATAACCCAACACTTTCCACCATAGACCACCAATCAGGGTGAACACGATGATATTAACGACGCTCATCACAAAGCCAGCTTTCCACCATTCTGGCAAAGTGGTATAACCTGATCCAAAAATCACAGGAGAGGTGCCTGTGGCATAGTGCGTCAAAGTCATCATGATGCTTGATGCCGCCGCCATCAGCAAGGCAAAAAGCATTGGTGGCACACCCAAGGCAACACCTGCCGATAAAAACGCACCAAACATTGCGGTAATGTGCGCTGTCGTACTGGCAAACATATAGTGTGCATACATATATGCGATCAGTAATAAAAGACCTGCTGATAAGCCGCTCAAACCCAAACTTGCGATGTGTGTTTCAAGGCTGGATGAAAACCATGTAATCAATCCAAGCTTATTTAAAAATGTCGCCATCATAATCAAAGCTGCAAACCAAACGATCGTATCCCAAGCACCTTTTTCGGCAGTCACATCCTCCCAGGTCAGCACACCTGATAAGAGTAGTAAGCTTAAACCAATAAAGGCGGTAGCGGTAGCATTAATGGGGAAATTAAATAATAAATTTGGCACGCCTGCCCAACACAGTAACAAAACGGCAAAAATCGCCAACATGATGATTTCATCTCGGCTCATCGTACCCATGTCAGACAGTTTTGCTTTGGCAAATGTTACCGCATTGGGTGTATTTTTAATTTTGGGTGGAGAGACAAAGTACAGCACCAACGGCATCAAGGCAAATGCCACCAAACCTGGAATTAACATTGCCCACGCCCATTGACTCCAGCTTAAGCGAAACTCACTGCCCAAAGTTTCGGCGATGAGATTCACCACCAATGGGTTTGGTGCTGTTGCGGTGATGAACATTGCTGAGCTGATGGGGTTACTATGATAATTAACCAAAGCAAGGTATTTACCGATCGTATCTTGAGTGTTTTTACTTGGTGATGAGTCAAAACTGTCAGCAATTGCCCGCATAATCGGATGCATGATTGCACCACCACGAGCGGTATTACTGGGCGTAACAGGCGCTAAAATCAGCTCACTAAAAGCCAAGCTGTAGCCAATACCCAAGGTTTTTTTACCAAAGATGGCAATGAATATATAACCAATACGCGCACCCAAACCCGTCTTCAGCAAACCACGAGAAATCATGATAGACACCCCAATCAGCCAAATCAGCGGATTGGCAAAGCTTGATAACGCATCTTTCATGGCATCATTAGCACTGCCACCATCGGCGACTGTAATACCTGTAACAGCGACCAAAGTGATTGCCAAGATTGATAAGGCACCAATGGGCATTGCTTTACCAATAATTGCAGCAATCACGCCAACAAATAACGCAAGCAAATTCCAAGCTTGGTCAGTCACACCCTCAGGTGTTGGAATTAAAAGAATCGTCACCGAAAGGGCAATGGCGATGACTAATGGCATGGGTTTAAAGCCGATTTTCACAGACATTTTTATACCTATTTATTTGTAGAAGTGAATATAAAACCACAGTACAGGTGTTTTAATTATTTTTTGAGTAATTTAAAATTATTTTAATTTTATTATACGATAATAATAGTTTAATAAAAAGTCATAAATTAAAATGATATCAGTTAAACCATTGGGTAAATAAATACCATCCATCTGATAAATTCTCCCATGAAAATCCCCACAAACTGGCGAATTTACGGTAAAATAGTTGATTAAATGTCATTTTTTATTATAAATCATCAGAGAGTTATCCCATGAGCATAGACAATTTATCAACCAATTATAATCCAGCAAATATTGAACAAAAATGGTACAAGATTTGGGAACAACAAGGCTATTTTAACCCCCAACCAAACCCCGCCATGAGCGACAAACAAAACGCTTTCTCTATTGCCTTGCCGCCGCCCAATGTCACAGGTTCGCTCCATATGGGGCATGGCTTTAACAACACCATCATGGACACATTAACCCGCTATCATCGCATGATGGGTCATAACGCGCTTTGGCAGCCCGGTACCGACCACGCAGGCATCGCCACACAGATGGTGGTGGAGCGTCAGCTTGGGTTACAAGGCATCAGCCGTCATGATTTGGGGCGGGAGAAGTTCATTGACAAGATTTGGGCGTGGAAAGAGCAGTCAGGTAACACCATCACTCGCCAAATTCGCCGTTTGGGGTCGTCCGTGGACTGGTCTCGTGAACGCTTTACCATGGACGACGGTCTGTCGCAGGCGGTCAAAGAGGTGTTTGTGCGGCTTTATGATGAGGGCTTGATTTATCGCGGCAAACGCTTGGTAAACTGGGACCCAAAACTACACACCGCCCTTTCTGACTTAGAAGTAGAAAGCGTAGAAGAGCAAGGCAGTTTGTGGCATTTTAGATATCATTTTGCCGACCAAAGTTTGACAACCCAAGACGGTAAAAATTATCTGGTGGTGGCAACCACACGCCCTGAAACCCTGCTTGGCGACAGTGCGGTGGCGGTACACCCTGATGATGAGCGTTATGCCCATTTGATTGGTAAAACCATCGTCCTGCCCATTAGCGGGCGTGAAGTGCCTATCGTGGCGGACGATTATGTAGAAAAAGATTTTGGTACAGGGTGCGTCAAAATCACGCCAGCCCATGACTTTAACGACCATGAGCTTGGTAAACGCCACGAATTACCGCTCATTAATATTTTTGATGAAGATGCGTGCATAAAAGCTGAATTTGACTTGATTGCCAAAGTGGGAGAGCCGATTTCTAACCACATCACCGCCCCTGCCGACTATGCAGGGCTTGAGCGTTTTGCCGCTCGTAAAAAACTCATAGAACAAGCCCAAAACGAAAACTGGCTTGAAAAAATTGAACCTTATACCCTAAAAGCCCCCCGTGGCGACCGCTCCGGTACAGTCATTGAACCACTTTTGACCGACCAATGGTATGTGGCGATTGAAACCCTTGCCAAACCAGCGATTGAAGCGGTGCAAAATGGCGACATTCAATTCGTGCCACAACAATACACCAACATGTACATGGCATGGATGCGTGATATCCAAGACTGGTGCATCAGCCGTCAGCTGTGGTGGGGGCATCGTATCCCTGCATGGTATGATGACAATGGCAATGTGTATGTGGGGCGTGATGAAAGCGAAGTGCGTGCCAAATACAGCTTAGCCGATACCCCCCTTCGCCAAGATGATGATGTGCTAGATACTTGGTTTAGCTCGGCTCTGTGGACATTTAGCACGCTTGACTGGACAGGTCAGACCAGCTTTGATGATTATGGCGATGCCCTACAAACCTTTCACCCAACAAGCGTACTGGTAACAGGATTTGACATCATTTTCTTTTGGGTTGCTCGCATGATTATGATGACCATGCACTTTATCAAAGACAAAGATGGCAAGCCCCAAGTCCCCTTTAAGACCGTTTATGTGCATGGTCTGGTCAGAGACAGCCAAGGGCAAAAAATGAGCAAATCCAAAGGCAATGTGCTTGACCCCATTGACTTAATTGATGGCATTGATTTGGAAAATCTGGTCAACAAACGCACCCAAGGGTTGATGAACCCAAAAGAGGCGGACAACATCGCCAAACAAACCCGCCAAGAATTCCCTGACGGTATCCCAGCCTTTGGCACAGATGCCCTGCGATTTACCTACGCATCACTTGCCAGCACAGGGCGAGACATTAACTTTGACTTAAAACGCATTGAAGGATATCGTAATTTTTGTAATAAAATTTGGAATGCCACTCGCTTTGTACTCATGAACTGCATTGACAAAGATGGCCGTCCCCAAAACATTGATAAATCCGCCAACCCTAAGCTTTGGCAGTTGCCTGAACACTGGATCATCAGCCGCCTAAACGCCACCATCAATGACATTCACGAGCATATAAGCCAGTACCGTTTTGACTTGATGAGCCAAGCCATTTATGAATTTATTTGGAATGAATACTGCGATTGGTATGTGGAGTTTGCCAAATCCAGCTTAAACGCATCAGGACAAGACAGCACAGTCAGCGATGAGCGAAAAGCTCAAATCCGTTATGTGCTACTCTTTGTGCTTGAAATGGCAATGAAAATGACCCACCCCATCATGCCCTATCTCACCGAAGAGATTTGGCAAACCATCACGCCACTGCTGGGCAAAACAGGTGAAAGCATCATGCTAAGTACCTACCCCAAGTGTGATGACAGCAAAATCAACGAACAAGCCGAAAGCGACATGGCATGGCTACAAAGCCTTATCGGTGCGGTGCGAAACATTCGTGGCGAGATGAAACTGGGCAATGCCGTGCGTCTGCCTGTGCTAATTCAAGGGGCAAGCGATGAACAAAAAGCAAGCCTTGTACGCATTGACAATCAATTTAAAACCCTTGCCAAAGTAGACAGCCTAACGATTGTCAAAACTGGCGAAGAGGTGCCATTATCATCATCTGGCATGGTTGGACAAATGAAAGTGCTTGTCCCCATGAAAGGCTTGATTGACCCGACCGCTGAACTAAACCGCCTAAATAAAGTGCGTGATAAACTGCAAACCCAAGCAGATGCCATTAACAAAAAGATGTCCAATGACAACTTTATCGCCAAAGCCCCCGCTCAGGTGGTAGAAGCAGAACGAGCCAAACTCTCTGAGTTACAAGGGCAGTTAGCAGAAGTGGAGAAGCAGGTGGGGGCGTTGAAGCAGTTGTAAGCTTTTTTAATTTAGTGTATAGCAGGGTGTATATGTATGGCACCCTACTTTATTTCCAGTCCACGAGGTTAACCATGAGTCCAAATGCATTAAAGGATTTAATTAATAGTATCCAATTAACAGTAACTGAGGATCGTTTCTGCGAAGAATATACAACTAAATACAAACTTCCACAAGAAGCCCTGAATGACAAGGTAGAAAATGCATTAAAAGAGCATTTTCTAAACAATAACTACAAACAAGTTGAAATAGAGAACGGTGCACTCATTTTAAAACATCCTTCTATTGACTAGACATAGGGGGTTGTGAAAAACACAACCCCCTTTTTTTTGTTACCACCTTGCCATTCTACTTGGCTCATCCTCTAAAACCCTAAACCGCCAATACAATCCCCTTTGAACCCAAACAACATCGTCTAATGTTTTTTGTTTGAATACTGCAAGAACTTTATCCCTCAAGACCTGATTACCTTCAGCATTTTCAGCTGTCAAGTGTTCAAGATTGGCTTTAATTAAATAATCTATAACATCATCTTGATAAAGACAAGTGTCTTGATTTAACCGAATTAACATCCAATCAACAACAGTATCAAGCTCATTCATTTGTAGACTCTTTGTCGTCTACGATGATTAAAGAGCTATGCGGAAACATACCGGATTCTAATTTTTTTCCTGCAAACCATTGGTATTGATAAGAATCTTTCGATTCTGTTACATATCTCATTACCATGCTTGGATTATCTGACAATACAGCCTTCACCGTCATGTTTGGACCGCCTGACTTTAATTTTACAACTTGTCCAACGGCAAATATTTATTTAACACTTTCATTTTTCATCCTAAAATCTCCAACTATTTAGTGTCTTTTGGTGGAAATGGGTCATTTCCATAACTATTGCCTGCACGAATCTTTCCATCTCTACCATGGATCTTGGTGTCAGATTGTTGATTGCGTGCAATATCTTGTGCAATCTGAATGGCTTCTTTTTGTGTACTGGTAACTCGTGTTGGTTTTGAGTTACCTTCGCCTTGAACTGCCCAACCGTCTTTGTGCGGCACAACGTGCTGATTTTTACCCATGGAATATTCTCCTAAATTAAGGGGGTTATTGGATTTACTTTATAAATTGCTTGTAAGGATAGTTATCATTCTTAAGTATTAAAAATAAGTATACTAGCCATACATGCACTATATATTATGTGTTCTTTCAAATTTTTTTCAATATATTGTGTTAAAATTTTTAGTATTAATTTTTTAAGTGCTTAATTTAGCTGTATTTACGCTTGACACCCACCTCAATCCCCCATTGTACATCAATCCGACACCAAAAGGACACACTATGCCAGCAACCGAACGTATCAATATCCGCACCACACCCCACGCCAAAGCCTTGATTGAAAAGGCAAGCCAATGTCTTGGCGTGTCGGTCAGTAGCTTTATGGCTCAAAGTGCCTACGAAAAAGCCCTAAGTCTAGAACAGTCCGAAACCATTTATCTAAATCAAGATGAATGGCAAAAAGCCCTTGCCATGCTTGACGATGAGCCGTCTGATGAGATAAACGCACTTTTGGCAAGGGGCTATCGTGTTATCGGTCGTTAAATTTGACAAAAGTTTTGATAGGGAGAGTTTTGATTGTGGCGTGGCGGTGCTGAATGATTTTTTAAAAATTCGTGCCAGTCAATACATTAAGCGTTATGAAGCGGTGGTTTATTGTGCGTTTGATGACCAAACTCAAAAAATCGCGGGTTTTACACCCTGTCCAATACCGCCATTTGCCAAGCTGATGACCCTGTTTTTCTCAAAAAACAGCACCCAACCGCTCCGATTGGTTGCGTGTTGATTGGGCAATTGGTGGAAGTGGAGAAGCAGGTGGGGGCGTTGGGGAATTTGTGATCCTAACAACAGCAAATGGATCATCTTTTGGTCTATGTGCTTAACTTATTATGATAAACAATAGAAAAGTCATGAAACCTTTTATAAAATGGGCGGGCGGTAAGAATTCTTTGCTTGATAAAATTCAAAAACGCTTGCCTGATTTTGTTTACTCACAAGATTTTTGTTTGGTAGAACCTTTCGTTGGTGGTGGGGCGGTGTCCTTATGGGCATTGTCCGATTTGCCACATCTAAAACAGCTTATCATCAATGATTACAATGCCGATTTAATCAATGTTTACCCACATTAGCTCTAATCTTTAAAAGATAAACAAAGTATTGGGTTTATTATTTTTATTTGGCTGTCATTTTAATTTAGTGGATTGTGATGTTTGTTAAATGACATTCAATTAGATTGGATATGGGTAGATGCCATAAAAAGATAAAGAGAGTATAGGGCATGTAAAAGACGATGAATTTATATTTTGATAAAAACTTAGCAAATGAATACAGTAGTAAGGCTCAAATTGCAAGAGTTTTAACTGAAAATTGGGTGTTGAATAACTCATATTGTCCCAAATGCGGAAATCTGCCATTATCTGAATTTGAAAACAATCGACCTGTTGCTGATTTTTACTGTCAAAATTGCCTCGAAGAATTTGAGTTAAAAAGTAAAAATGGTCGTTTGCCCAATGTAATAACAGACGGTGCTTATGCAACGATGATAGAGCGTATCAACGCTAATAACAGCCCAAACTTTTTCTTCTTAACTTATGATAAACAGTGGCGAGTTAATGATTTTTTGATTATACCAAAACAATTTTTTACTCCAAGTATTATTATCAAAAGAAAGCCTTTGTCGCCCAATGCAAGGCGTGTAGGCTGGGTTGGATGCAATATTGATATATCCAATGTTGTTGATTTTGGTAAAATTTTTTTGGTCAAAAATTCTCAAATAATTAATCAAAATTTGGTGCAAGAACATTTTAATAATACCTTATTTATTCGCACTAAGAATATAGAGTCAAGAGGTTGGATATTGGACATAATGATGTGTATAGATAGTATTTCAAAAGATACTTTTAACCTAAAAGATATTTATGATTTTGAAGAGATATTAAAAATAAAATACCCAAACAATAACTTTATTAAAGATAAAATTAGACAGCAGTTGCAAATTTTAAGAGATAAAGGATTGATTGAATTCGTTGCCCGTGGTCGATATAAAAAGGTAAAATATGCAAACCTATAAAATACAACTTCAAGAGACTTTATCAAAAATTATTGAGATTCAAGCAAGTAACATTGATGAAGCCATTCGTATCGTACAAGAATCCTATCAAAATGAAGATATTGTACTGGATTGGGGTGATTTTGTTTTGGTGGAATTTGATGATGTTTCTGATTAAAAATTACTTCGTATTTCTCTTGCCGTTATTTTACTTATTCAAGTGAATGGATAATTTGGGCAAGAAAATATTCTAAGATACCACATTATTTTAACTATGATTTGATGAAAAAATTAAATGGTGATAAACAAGCCAAAGATGTTTGGCGATTGCCTGCGGTGGGTAGCTGGGAAAAGACACAGGGCAAACACCCTACTCAAAAACCACTTGGGCTTTTATCTCGTATTATATTATCATCTACCCAAAAAGGCGATTTGATTTTAGATCCATTCTCAGGTTCTGGTACAACAGGCATTGCAGCAACCATTTTGGGTAGGCAATTTATCGGCATTGATAAAGAATTGGAATTTTTAGAATTATCAAAAAGGCGTTATCAAGCAATTACACCCAAATCAAAATATGAATTTAAACAAAAAATTCGTGAGCAGATTAGTTTGGTGTAAAGGCACTTTAAGATGTCATCAACCCCACGGCCACCCCAAACACCCCACAATGAGCCGCCACCACCGTCTCAATGTCAGGTGAATAGCCCCCACCCATGACAACAGCGACAGGGATGCCCGCCTTGTGTGCGGTGGTGAGTACCAGTTTGTCTCGCTCATAACAGCCTTGTAAGCTAAGCGATAATTTACCCAGTTTATCCGTCGCCAGTACATCCACGCCTGCTTGGTAAAATAGCATGTCAGGGTCAAAATTATGGATAATCTTGGGCAGGGTCTCACTCAGTATCGTCAAATATGCCTCATCACCTGTGCCGTCATCAAGCTCTATGTCTAGGTCGGACTGTGGTTTGATAAAGGGATAGTTCTTTTTGCCGTGCATGCTAAACACAAAGACAGCAGGGTTATTTGCCATGATGGAGGCATTGCCGTTACCTTGATGCACATCCAAATCCACGCTTAAAATGCGTTTGGCTTGCCCTCGTGCTAAGAGCAGATTGCTCGCCACGCACACATCATTAAACACACAAAATCCCTCACCATGGTCAGCAAATCCGTGGTGCGTACCACCTGATACCGACAAAGAGATGCCGTATTCTTTGGCGTATAAGGCACATTCGTAAGTGGCGTGCGTAATGTAGCGTTCTCGCTTGATGAGACTGGCGGACATGGGCAGACCGATTTTGCGAATCTCTTTGTCCGTGAGCGTGCCTGTTTTTAATTTGTGCCAATAATCAGCGGTGTGCGTGCTTAGAATCTCTTGTTCTGATAACAGCTCGGGATGAAATAAATTATCTTGCGTGATGATGCCATCGGTAAGCAGTTTTTTGGGGATAAGGTCGTATTTTGCCATGGGAAAGCGGTGAGAGACTGGCAGACGATGACAAAATAGGGGTGAATAAGCAATTTTTAGCATAACTTAACCAAAATGCAAAAATATAATCAAATCTATCACTGATATTGATCGGTTGGCTCAAAGTATTGATCCAAAAGGTCTTTGGTATGAGCATCGGTAGGGTGCTGCAGGTAATCAGTAATGATGGGGCTGGGGTCGGCTTCATAAAGTACATCATCATACAGCCTTTGGGCAAGTTCAGTTAGGCTTGCCACACCTTGCAAATGCACGCCCAAAGCGTTATCGCTTAATGGAGTAAATTCAGCATCCAAGCTAACTTTGGCGTGTACCTCGCCATCGGTTGGGTCAAGCTCAATACTCCCAAAAGGGATTGATAGATTTGCCTTAGCGATCGCCATCAGCATCATCGCAAAATGACTATCAGGCACCACTTCAGGCAAAATACCAAAGATAGAAACCAGCTGGCTTGTTTCATTAATACGAAACACACAAGACCATTGATATTTAGTATAACTAAATAATATAATCAGATGATGAATTTGAGGCGTTATCGTGCCATCGTTTGATCGTGCTTCATATTGCCAGCCATGACGCTTTAGGTATTGGATGATATGATCGGTGATGGGCTGCTTTGCGTCTGATTGATGCTCAGTGATGGACTGTGCGTTCTTATTTGAGCGTTTGGCATCTGCTCGTTTGAGTAATGATTTTAATTTTTTTAACAGTTTCATCACAGTTATGAATTCATTAAATAAATCGTTGGATGGCTTTTTAGGATCGATATGGCAAGATTTTTATCAATATAAAATTTGGGCAAATCTGTGTTAATTTTTTATGAAAACCAATCAGATACTTGAGTAAAAATCACACACCAACAGCCAAAATATCATAAATACCACCAAGCAACTCAGATTTTTAACGCTAATGTACGCTTGGTAGATGAACTTGTATTGTATCATAAAATGGCTGTCTACTTTGGTATATTTATAGACCATAAGTGATAAAGCTATGTTAATAGGTTGGGTGATATGGCGGTTTATCATAGCTTTATTTGATAGGGTTGTGGTAAAATTAGGGGTTAATTTATATACCACAGTTAAACCCATCATTTTCATCATTGATACCAATCATGCCATGACAACAGTAACTAAGCCCATTGATACCGATAATAAGCCAATCCTTACGATTGATAAACTGGATGTACAGCGTGGTGATTTTGTGCTGTGCCAAGAGGTGCAGTTGACCTTAGAGATGGGTGATGTGTGTCATCTGATTGGCGAAAATGGCTTGGGTAAAACAACACTTATGTCTCAGATTGCAGGTTTATTACCTATTATTCATGGGACTTGTGTGTGTGCTGGTGCTATGGTATATGTCTCGCATCAGCTTGGTATCAGTGCAGCGTTGACTGTCGCACAAAATTTGCGATTTTTGTTGTCGCTATATGGTGTGGATGCTGATGATACATTGATTGATGAAGCATTATGGCAGGTGGGGCTTGAGGGGCTGCAAGATATCTCAAGTGTTCAGCTGTCAGCAGGTCAGATGCGACGAGTGGGATTGGCTCGCTTGTTTGTTTTGACACCAAATGAGGCATCATTTTGGCTGCTTGATGAGCCACTGACGGCACTAGATACCACCATGGTTCAAAGACTTGAGGCGTGTATTTTAGCATTTGCAAAGGCAGGCGGCGCTGTACTGATGGCCAGCCATCAGGCGACAAAAGCGACAAATCGGCAACTGAATTTGGCGGAATTTGCGTTATGATGACTCATCCTTTTTTGACCATGATTACCCGTGAATGGCAAATCAAACGACAAGGCACAGTTCAGTGGCTTTATCCTTTGGTGCTGTTTTTATTGATTATTACACTATTTCCCTTGGCGATTGGCAATGAACCAAAGCTTTTACTCAGATTGGCACCTTCGGCGGTGTGGATTGCTGCTTTGCTTGCATTGGTGATTGGTGTGGATGATTTATTCCGCAGTGAGTTTGATAACGGCACATTGGCACAAATGGTCGTTGCCAAATCACCCTTAATCATTTGGGTTTTGGCACGGCTTTTGGTGCATTGGTTGTTTAGTGCAGGTGTGGTAGCGATCTTATCCTTATTAGTGATTGTATTGTTTGAGATGCCATTTGGTGAAGCGGGAATATTGATGGTTTCGATATTTGTGGGTTCTCCGATTTTGCTTGGATTGTCTGCGATTGCAAGCAGTTTGACTTTAACTTTAAAAAATGGTGCAGTTCTTGTCCCTTTGATTGCATTACCGATGCAACTGCCTGTGCTGATATTTGCAACAGGTGCGGTGGACTTATATGCCACAGGGTTAAATGGCTTACCAACCTTGGCTTTATTGGCGGCAGGCAGCATTATCACGGTGCTGGTGACGCCATGGGTTGTCGCTTCAGTACTCAAAATGGCATGGGCAGATTAATCATCACACAGTATCATCAATCCAGTGGTAGGCTGTCATGCTACGCCAAGTGATGGCAGTCAAAAATCGGCATGGCAGCACGGATTTTAGCTTGCCTATCAGCGTCATAATCAGCATAAGCAATACAATAACCGTTGTCTGCCACCTCAGTGCGACCACTGTCTGCGATGATTTGACCATGTGCATTCACAATCATGGAATGACCCCAAGTCTGGCGTATGCTATTACCGATCTGATGGATACCGCCTTGAGCTGAACCGATAATCAGGCATTGACTATCCAACGCACGCGCCTGTAGCAGCATTTGCCAATGTGCCTGACCTGTGCGATGTGTAAACGCAGCTGGGACAGTGATGATGTCCGCCCCCATTTGTCTGAGCCGCTGAGCAAAGGCAGGGAATCTGACATCAAAGCAAATCATCATGCCAACATTGATCGTCTGCCCATGAATGACGCACGGCTCACAGACCAATCGGCTGCCATGCTCAAATGTCTTACCTTCATCATAGTTGCCTGTGCTGTCATCAATAGTTGCACGAAATAGATGAATTTTATCATATCGTGCTTTGATATTACCTTGGTCATCAATCAGTAGACTAACTTGTCTGACAAGATCGCAAGGCACATCACTGCCATCGGGACGAGTTGGGCAAGGTAGCGTACCTGCTAATAGATGAACGCCATATGTCTTGGCAAGCGATTGATAAAATTGGCAGATTTCATCATAGCGAGTGGCAAGCTGACTTTGACGACCCATAACGCAAGCATTTTCGGGCAGTACGATAAATTTAGCATCACAGGTGGCAGCTTCGCTGATGGCATTATTGATAATACCTAGATTGGCGTCAATGTCGGTTTGGCTATTTAGCTGAATGGTAGCAATGCGAATGGTCATGATATTTCCTTGATTTTTCAAATTATTTTGGATTAACTTATCGATATTTGTTTGGATTGTCAAGGTAATATGAGATGGCTTTGTACAAGATCATCACAAAAATACTTGCAAAATTGGGCAGGCTGTGCGATAGTAACAATACCCAATGACGATCACTAACAGGCATTTGATCATCATTGGGTATTTTTTTGGGTACTTTAGATTGTCGAAGATTAAATTTGGTATCAATACAGCGTGTATCAGCCACCACCAACGGCTTGCACAACTTCGATACTCATACCATCTTTTAGCTCTGTGAGCGTCAAGCGTGATTTTGGTACGAGCATCTCATCAATCTCCACTGCAAATCGCCCCTGGGTCAGACCGTGGGCATTTAGCAATTCAAATACCGTTGAATGATCCGATTCGGTCGGTTGTCCGTTTAAAGTTACTTGTTTCATAGTTTAAATTTTTGATTAAATTTTGGTTAAATTGGGTTAAGCCAAGCGAGTCGTTTTGGCGATTTGTAAGGCAAACACAAGCCAACCGATGATCAGTAAACCACCACCGATAGGTGTGATTGCCCCAAGCCAACGAGGCGCACCAAGTGCCATGGTATACAGTGTGCCTGAAAATATCACAATACCCATTTGTAGTAATACGCCAGCCAAAGCAGAGCGATATCGCCCAATATGCTGTAAAACACCAATAACCAATAAGCCCAACGCATGAATGAACAAATACAGCGTGGCAGTTTGCCAAATCTGTAACGCATACTCATCAGCAATGTGCTTAAGTCCATGTGCACCAAATGCCCCAAAGGCGACACCTATAGCAAGATTAAGCGCCGCCACTAACAGCCAATTGATTTTAACAGTCATAAAGCCTTCTATTTGATGGTGATTATGAAGAATAATACAACAAATACTAATACAACAAATTAGCCCAATGAAACCTTTTATTCATCTATAATCATACGATCAAGCGTAATAGCTTCTTTGATTTTATTCATGGCATTTTTTTCAATTTGGCGAACTCGTTCAGCCGAAATATTATAAGTTGCCGCAAGCTCATGTAATGTGGATTTTTGGTCAGCCAGCCACCGCTGCGTGATGATATCACGAGAGCGTTCATCTAGGGTTTCCATCGCATCTTTGAGTGCGGTTGTGGTATTTTCTTCCCAATCTGCCTCCTCAACGACATCGGCAGGATTGACCGCATCCTCCAAAAATAGCTGAGGGGCATAGCGTCCTTCATCATCATCTGAATCTTGTGCCTCAAAAGACGCATCATAACTGGTCAAGCGTGATTCCATCTCCAAAACTTGCTTGACGGTCACATTCAAATCATTGGCGATGGCAGTTGCTTCATCTAAAGTCAGCTGATTGGAGGATTTTTTTAGGCTGCGTAAATTAAAAAATAATTTACGATGTGCTTTGGTGGTAGCAACTTTAACAATACGCCAATTTTTGATGACAAATTCATGAATCTCCGCCTTAATCCAATGTACCGCAAAACTGACCAAACGCACCCCCTTATTAGGATCAAAGCGTTTGACGGCTTTCATTAAGCCAAGATTGCCTTCTTGGATCAAATCGGCTTGGGATAATCCATATCCTGAATAACTGCGTGCAATATGAATGACAAATCTTAAGTGGCTCATCACAAGCAGCCGAGCGGCTTCAACATCGCCATCATGATAATAACGCTCAGCCAAGGCACGCTCTTCTTCGGGTGTTAAAATAGGAATTTGATGCACAGTATTAATATAAGCACCCAAATTCACCCCAGGTGCTGCCAAATGGGTCGGCATGGCTGGTACTAGATCGTGCGTCGCAATGGCATCTGTGCCAGATGGTGTACTGTAAGCTTTGGGCGTAGCAGAAACTTTGGGTTTATCGATATCATCATCAATATCATCGATGATTTCGGCGTACTCTTCATCATCAATCTCATGAAAGCCGTCTAACGCTTCAATCAAATCCTCATCAAACTCATCGTCATATGTGTCATCATAGCCTTCATGGTTGTGATCATAATCATCACCGTTATCTTGGGTGCGTTTGGGTGCCATTTTGTCCCTATATATTCTCAAAATCTTGATACTATTGTAGGCAATTTTCCAAAAATTAGCTAGTATCCAATCTTTTAATCACATAAATTTTACAATCTGTAAAATTTGGCTAACCTTAATTTTTATGCCGAGTTTGATAAAATCTTTTTATATTAAATCAGTTTCATACTAAATCAGTTTTATATTAATTTGCAGGCTTGATAATGATAAAGTGATAGATGGGCGTCTCATTGGTCAAGTCATGACTATGCCAAGTATGGACAATCAGAGCGTTTTTGTTGCAATAGGTCACTAAGTCTTTTTGCGAGTTTTGGTCAGTAGCGATTAAATACAGCGCTTGATTATCGGTGACATGACGCAGTGTCACTTTGGCTTTTAATAAGGGCATCGGACAAGGCAGATTTCTGGCATCATAAAACACCTCTACGGTATTTAAAGGGAGGTTTAATGCTTCTAGTTTGCTGGTCAAATGAGCGTTAAGCGTACTTTTATCTTCTGCTGTGAGCGTGTCAAATATATGATTTAGCATCTGTGTCACCGAATAAAATTGACATAAACATGGAGCGGTGGCATATTTATTAGCATTAGGTTTTAGCGATATTAAGGCGTTTGAACCATAGACTCTAAGCCTTTTGGCCTAACTTGGCTTAGGTGCTTTTTGATGGTATCGATGGGTAGACCTTGTTTTTCGAGGCGTTTCGGGATAATTTGGCTACCTTTTTGACCTTTCATGTCAAACATCATGAATAAATAGTCATCTGTCTCATCCCAGCTACTCACTGTATGCCAAGGTATGGTTGCTGACTGCGTTGCACCTGCACGCATTTGCATACCTCGCATTTGTGGTGATTTCATCAGATCGGTGGATGTAGGCATCGCCATAACAAGCCCGTGTGATTGTACACCTAATTGCAGAGTGTGAAGCTGTTCAGGCATTTGGGTACTTGCCACTTGTTTTTCATATTCACGCTTCATATACCATTTCATACCCAAGGTACGAGCAAGCAGATACACACCAACCAAAATCAGCATAAGCCAAAAAATGATTGTCGAATAGCCACTGACAAATACCAAGCCTGCAATCGCCGCCACAACCATCAGGGCAATCACAATCCACTCTGTGCGTTTTAAGGACTTTAGTGTAAAATGACTTGTGCCTTTTTCAAACAATGATAACTGTGCTGCGTAAAATTCAGTTTCGCTCATGTTTAAAGCGATGGGCTTTAGCGTATAGGGATAAAGTGCTTTGGTCATTGAGATAAATCCTAACGATGAATTTGCCTATATTACCCATTTTATCCAAAAAAATAAACCCAAAGTTAATATTTGTCAAAATTTTTTGATTTTTAACTGCTTTGATTTGAAATTGGCTTAAGTTTTGGGGGAAAATTTGCTATTATAAGAATAAGAATAAATTTTATTGTTCATCATTTTAGCACGCCAAGCGCCGTTTGGGGCGTTTTTGTGCTTGATAGGATTTGATATGTTAGACCCTAAATTTTTGCGTGGTAACCTAGAAGAGCTAAAAGCCAAGCTTGCGGTGCGTGGTTATGATTTGGATGTGGCATTTTGGCAGGAAGTTGAAAATCAGCGTAAATCTATCCAAGTAAAGACCGAAGCATTACAAGCCAAAAAAAATGCAGGTGCCAAAAAGGTCGGTGAGCTCAAACGACATGGTGAAGACACAAGTGAGCTGATGAACCAAATGCAATTGGTCAGTGAAGCCATGAAGGCTGCCGAAAATGAGCTAAAAGAACTACAAAACACCATCACAACCGCCGCACTACAAATCCCAAATCTGCCCGATGATAGTGTGCCTGTGGGCAGTGATGAAACTGATAATGTTGAAGTGCGTCGCTGGGGCGTGCCTCGTAAGTTTGATTTTGCAATCAAAGACCACACCGATATTGGTGAAAGCTTAGGTCAGCTTGATTTTGAGTTGGCAGCTAAATTGACAGGTGCTCGTTTTAGTGTTTTAAAAGGTCATCTTGCTAAGCTCAATCGTGCGTTGGTGCAATTTATGCTTGACACGCATACCCAAAAATATGGCTATACCGAGATGTATGTACCTTATATGGTTAATTCTGATAGTTTACAAGGTACAGGACAGTTGCCTAAATTTGAAGAAGATTTGTTTAAGCTTCGTGGCGAAAAAGAATATTATTTAATTCCAACATCAGAAGTGCCACTGACCAACAGTGTTCGTGATACCATTCTTAGCCCTAGGGATTTGCCCATCAAACTGACCGCACATACGCCATGTTTTCGTAGTGAGGCAGGCAGTGCAGGGCGTGATACACGAGGGCTGATTCGTCAGCATCAGTTTGAAAAAGTTGAAATGGTGCAAGTAACACGGGCTGATAGCTCAATGCAGGCATTAGAGGATATGACTGCACAGGCAGAATATGTCTTGCAAGCGCTTGAGCTGCCATATCGTGTTATGACACTTTGTACAGGCGATATGGGCTTTAGTGCCGTTAAAACTTACGATATTGAGGTTTGGTTGCCATCTCAAAATATGTATCGTGAAATCTCAAGTTGCTCAAATTGTGGCGATTTTCAGGCACGGCGTATGAGTGCTCGCCTAAAAGATGGCAAACACAGTGAATTGGTGCATACGCTAAATGGTTCGGGTTTGGCAGTTGGACGCACTTTGTTGGCAATTTTAGAAAATCACCAAAATGCTGATGGTACGATCACGATTCCCAAAGCTCTACAGCCTTATATGGGTGGACTTGAAGTGATTGCCTAAGATAAAAGCCGCTTTGATAGCGGCTTTTGAAAGGGTGATTTTAGTATTGCCTTTTTTAGGCATTTAAACAAGGTAAATTAGGCATGATTGCCAAAAATGTACTTGGGTGATTGTCAGTATCTGATGACCAAATTTCAAAGCCCAAAAATACTGAAAATATGATATAATGAAGCAAATTTTGTTAGGAACTTTGCTGATGCCAATCGAACTTAACCAACGCCATAACGCCAATGCTATCCGTATTCTTGCGATGGATGCCGTCCAACAAGCCAACTCAGGTCACCCAGGGGCACCGATGGGTATGGCGGATATCGCAGAAGTGCTATGGCGAGAGTTTTTACGCCATAATCCAAAAAATGCCAAATGGGTAAACCGTGATCGCTTTGTGCTATCTAATGGCCATGGCTCAATGTTATTGTATGCTTTACTGCATTTGACTGGTTATGATTTAAGTATTGATGATCTTAAAAATTTCCGTCAGCTGCATTCAAAAACCGCAGGTCATCCTGAATACGGTTATGCCGATGGTATCGAGACAACCACAGGACCTTTAGGTCAAGGTATTGCTAATGCCGTTGGTTTTGCGTTGGCTGAGAAGACTTTGGCAGCACAGTTTAACAAACCTGACAATGCAATCATTGATCATTTTACCTATGCGTTTTTGGGCGATGGTTGTTTGATGGAAGGTATTAGCCATGAAGCATGCTCACTGGCGGGGACTTTGGGGCTTGGTAAACTGATTGCTTATTATGATGATAATGGCATTTCAATTGATGGCGAGGTTGAAGGTTGGTTTTCTGATGATACTGCCAAACGATTTGAAGCGTATGGCTGGCAGGTATTAAAAATTGATGGTCATGATGCTGATGCCATTCGTGATGCCACCAATCAAGCCAAAGCAGAATCAGCCAAACCGACATTGATTATTTGCAAAACCATTATTGGTTTGGGCTCGCCTAATAAACAAGGTAAAGAAATTAGCCATGGTGCACCTTTGGGCTTAGACGAAATTGCTTTGACACGCACGCAAATGGGCTGGGCGGACACCACGCCTTTTATAATTACCGATGAGCTGTATCGTGCTTGGGATGCCACCGCCAAAGGCAGTACCGATGAAGCAGCTTGGAATAAACAGTTTGCTGAGTATCAAGATAAATATCCTAAGGAAGCTGCTGAGCTTTTACGCCGTTTCAGTGGTGATTTGCCAGAGAACTTTGATCAGCTGGCAGATGAATTTATCCAAACTTGCATCCAAAAAGCAGAAAGTATCGCCACACGCAAAGCCAGCCAAAACGCCATCGCAGCACTTGCACCACACTTACCTGAAATCTTGGGCGGTTCAGCTGACCTTGCAGGTTCAAACCTAACTTTGTGGTCAGGTGCTAAAGGTGTTCAAAAGTACGCCGATGGTAATTATGTTCATTATGGTGTGCGTGAATTTGGCATGACAGCAATTGCCAACGGCGTGGCACTGCATGGCGGATTTATCCCCTACACAGCGACATTTTTAATGTTTATGGAATATGCTCGTAATGCTGTGCGTATGTCATCGCTGATGAAGCAGCGTGTGATCAATGTTTATACTCACGACTCAATTGGTCTGGGTGAAGATGGCCCAACGCACCAGCCTGTCGAGCAGATTGCTAATTTACGCATGACCCCAAATCATTATGTATGGCGTCCTTGCGATACGGTTGAGACAGCAGTGGCATGGAAGATGGCGCTTAAAACAAAAACCGCTCCTTCATCATTGATTTTATCTCGTCAGAATTTGGCATTTCAATCTCGCAGTGATGAGCAAATTCAGAATATCGAAAAAGGCGGATATATTTTAGCACCCGAAAAAGGTACTCTTAAAGCCATCATCATCGCAACAGGTTCTGAAGTTGAGCTTGCGATGCAGGCGTATGAGCAACTAGAAGGCGTGCGTGTGGTTTCTATGCCATGTGCTGAGATTTTTGTTAAGCAGGACAGTGGTTATATCGAAAGTGTGTTACCATCTGATGTTCGTGTGCGTGTTGCTGTTGAGGCGGCAATCACGGATTATTGGTATAAATTTGTTGGCTTAGATGGCAAGGTTGTTGGTATGACGACATTTGGAGAGTCTGCACCTGCCAAGGTATTGTTTGAGCATTTTGGTATCACAACCCAAGCTGTGGTGGATGCGGTAAATTCTTTACTTTAATCGTATCAGATAATAAAAAATCGGGTGATTGTATGACACCCGATTTTTTTATTTTAAGTAATGGTTAAAAATGATGATGGTTAGATTGCTCACATTTATCAGTATCAAAAATTGATGAAATATGCTAAAATTGGGAAAATATGTCCTAATTTTGCAAGGGCGAAATAAGCCACTTTAATCAGCTTGGGGGCTGTATGTCTGATAAAAATCCACAATTTTCACGCATTTTATTAAAACTATCGGGTGAAGCGTTGGCTGGCGGTCGTGATATGGGCATTGATGCTAATATCTTGGATCAAATGAGCCTATCCATTGCACATCTTCGAGGGCTGGGTGTTCAAGTTGGTATTGTTGTTGGTGGTGGCAATTTGTACCGTGGTAGTACGCTACAAAAACAAGGGTTGGTTGGTCGTGTGACAGGTGACCAAATGGGCATGCTCGCAACCGTGATGAATGGTTTGGCGATGCGTGATGCTTTGGTACGCCGAAATATTAAAACTCGCCTAATGTCAGCGATTGCCATTGATACAGTAGTTGAGTCATATTCTAGCCGTGATGCGATACGCCACTTAAATAATGGCGAGGTGTGTATCTTTGTGGCAGGTACGGGTAATCCATTTTTTACCACAGATACCGCAGCGTGCTTGCGTGGCATCGAGATTGAAGCAGGGCTGATTTTAAAAGCCACCAAAGTTGATGGCGTTTATGATAAAGACCCAACAACCGATGATGATGCGGTTAAATTTGACAGTTTGAGTTTTGATGAAGTGCTTGAAAAAAAGCTTGGTGTGATGGATTTAACAGCGATTGCGTTATGCCGAGAGCATAATGTACCGCTACAAGTATTTGATATGAATAAACCAAATGCGCTATTGAATGTGGTTATGGGTGAGGCTGAAGGTACACGAGTTTATCACTAAGCTTAGCATTTATACCTTAATATTCATATAAAATTTATTTATATGAAATATGTGAGATAAAATTGAGTTAAAAATTTAGACAATTGTGATGATTAAGGAAATTTTATGATTAATGAAATTAAAACAGATGGCGAAAGCCGCATGCAAAAATCTATCGAAGCTTTGGAAGCTGCTTTTAGTAAGCTGCGTACGGGTCGAGCCCATCCAGGGATTTTATCAGGCGTGATGGTCAGCTATTATGGTTCTGATACACCGTTAAATCAGGTAGCCAGTATCAATGTAGAAGACAGTCGCACTTTATTGGTGCAGCCATTTGAGCGGTCTATGGTACAAGCTGTTGATAAGGCAATCCGTGAAGCGGATTTGGGTCTAAATCCAATGACCGCTGATGTGATTCGTGTCCCAATGCCTGCTTTGACCGAAGAGACACGCCGTGATATGCAAAAAATTGCTCGCAATGATGCTGAACAAACACGCATTTCTGTGCGTAATATTCGCCGTGATATGCTAAGTGATATTAAAGATTTGCTAAAAGATAAAGAAATATCAGAAGATGATGAACGCCGTGCTGCAGATGACATTCAAAAATTAACGGACAAATTCATCGCAACCATTGATAGTCGCCTAGAGAAAAAAGAAAGCGAACTGATGGAAGTGTGATTGATTATAAAATAGCATGGGTAAGGAGTTTTCTTTATCCATGTTATTCATTT
The DNA here is from genome assembly GCF_001809255.1 of Moraxella sp. HMSC061H09. Taxonomy (NCBI): domain Bacteria; kingdom Pseudomonadati; phylum Pseudomonadota; class Gammaproteobacteria; order Moraxellales; family Moraxellaceae; genus Moraxella; species Moraxella sp. HMSC061H09. The sequence continues at coordinate 182,918 of NZ_KV796849.1, read as the reverse complement.
ATTTAGATTAGATTTAAAGTTAAATGACGGTAATTGTAAAACCATGACAACCCAAATTTGTGAATCTTTACCCATCATTCCCAAGCACATTGCCATCATTATGGATGGCAATAATCGCTTTGGTAAATCCAAACAGCTGGCAACAGGTGCAGGCCATGTGGCGGGTAAAGATGCACTTGATCCGATTGTTGAGCATTGTTTGGCTTTAGGGGTTGAGGTGCTGACGGTATTTGCCTTTTCAAGTGAAAATTGGGCACGCCCAAAAGATGAGGTGGATCTTTTGATGCGTCTTTTGTCCCAAACGATTTACGAGCAGCTACCACGCATGAATCAGCACCGTATCCGTCTGCGTTTTATCGGTGATAGAAGTCAAATTGATGGCGACTTGGTAAAGCTTATGGCACAGGCAGAAGCCAAGACGGCAGATTTTGATGCGATGACTTTGGTGATTGCTATCAGCTATGGCGGACAATGGGACATTACCAATGCCGCCAAAAAACTTGCCAAACAAGTTGAATTGGGTCACTTATCTGCTGATGATATCGATATACAAATGATAAAAACGCAGCTTGAATTGGCGGATTTACCTTCTGTGGACATGCTGATTCGTACAGGTGGAGAGTACCGCATTTCAAATTTTTTACTTTGGCAGACGGCATATGCTGAATTATTTTTTACGCCCACATTATGGCCTGAATTTGGCTGTGATGAGCTTGATGAGATGATTCGTATTTTTGCTGGTCGTGAGCGTCGATTTGGCATGACAAGCGAACAAATCCAAAAAACCTAAGTGCTGAATTCAACTGATAGTTAAAGCGCTTTAAAATTGATAACTCTTTGCAAGGATGTTTTAGTCATGTGGCAACGAATAAAAACGGCAATAATTTTGGTTTTGATTGTTGGATTTGCGTTATTTGCAAGCTCAATGCCGATTTTTGTGTTGCCACTATTAGCCATTGGGGTTTTGATCGCTGCACATGAATGGACAAAACTCATGCCAAAATGCAGACAGCCTGTACAGTTTATTTTGGCAGTTTTAATCATCACCATGTTATCAGTTGCACTGCCTTGGACTTGGGTATTTTGGTGGGTAGTATCGCTGGGTATTTGGGTAATGGCAACGGCATGGGTGGCACAATACCCCAATAAAGAACGCTGGTATGGTAGGCGGCTGGTGTATATGGGTGCGGTCATTCTCACCGCTGCTATCACCGCCATGTATGGGCTTTGGCAGATGTCGCCTTGGTGGCTGATGTATGTGTTTTTATTGGTATGGTGTGCTGATAGTGGGGCTTATTTTATTGGCAGAAAATTTGGCAAACGAAAAATGGCACCCAATGTATCACCCAATAAAAGTATCGAAGGCTTATGCGGTGGATTGATGGTCTCTGGGGTGGTCACTGTGGCAGTTGGTTATTATTTGCAGCTGTCTGGTATGTCATTGGTATTGTTTTTGATTTTGTCTTGGCTAACTGTACTTGCCAGTATACTGGGCGACTTATTTGAATCTATGCTAAAACGCCGTGCAGGTATTAAAGATTCTGGGACAATTCTACCAGGTCATGGCGGTATTTTGGATCGAATTGATTCGCTACTTTCAGCGATACCGATATTTGCATTGGGTTTTTGGCTATTATTAAAACTTGGTATTTTTACAGAAGTTTGGATAAAAATGTACTTTGCAACCATGCAAGTGCCTTTTTGATGAGCTTGATTGATTAATAAGGTTTATTAATTATATTTATTAATCAAATAAAAAATGTAATTAAAATAAATTTAAGGATAATAATGGCAGATACGCTTCAATCTTTGGCAATACTTGGTGCAACAGGTTCTATCGGTGATAGTACACTGGCAATTATTCGTCAGCATCCCAATCGTTATCGCATTCATGCACTGACAGGATTTTCTCGTGTCGATAAATTATTGGCATTGGCGATGGAATTTCACCCTGTCAAGATTTGCACCTCGCCTGATAATTATGCACAATTAAGCCAAAAAGTTACTGATGCAGGATTGGATACTATCATACTTTCAGGGGATGAAGGTTTGATTGAGATTGCCAGTGATGAAGCGGTAGATACGGTCGTGGCAGCCATTGTTGGTGCGGCAGGTCTGTCGTCTACATTGGCTGCAGCGGGTGCAGGCAAAAGAATTTTATTAGCCAATAAAGAGTCACTTGTGATGGCAGGTGATTTGGTCATCAAAACTGCCAAAAAACACGGTGCAACCATTTTACCAATTGATTCAGAACACAATGCCATTTACCAGTGCTTGCCTGCCGCCATTCAAGCAGATAATACCGCCATTCACCATACATCCTATGGTATCAAAAAACTGTGGCTAACAGCTTCTGGTGGCAGCTTTTTGGATAAGTCAATCAAACAAATGCAAAATGCCAGTGTCAAAGAAGCGGTAAATCACCCCAATTGGTCAATGGGTCAAAAAATCTCCATTGATTCTGCTACGATGATGAATAAAGGGCTTGAGCTGATTGAAGCTTGTCATTTATTTGACCTAAAAGAGCATCAAATTCAAGTGGTGATTCACCCAAATAGCGTTGTACATTCTTTGGTGGAATATGTTGATGGCAGTTTTTTGGCACAGTTAGGTACGCCTGATATGAAAACGCCCATTGCACATGCATTGGCATATCCTGAGCGTATCAAATCAGGCGTCATGCCTTTAGACTTGTATCAGCTTGGCAGTCTTAAATTTTTGGCACCAGATTTGGATAAATTTGCCTGCCTAAAATTAGCACGATATGCCGCAAGATTGGGCACGGGGGCATGTATTGCACTAAATACCGCCAACGAAATTGCGGTAGAGGCTTTTTTAGCAGAAAAAATTTGCCTCACAGATATTGCTGTGATTGTTAAGGCTTGTCTAGATGATAAGACAATTGCCCAAGATTATTCACAGGATTTTGGTGATGAAGTGTTAGGGCTTGAGCGGATATTGACGATGGATAAAAAGGTTCGTAAGATTGCCACGGCTAAGATAAAGTTACTTAAACAAGGTGATGTGTTATGACGGCATTATATATGTTTCTTGCCGCTGTTTGTATACTCGGGCCTTTGGTTGCTTTACATGAGTTTGGGCATTATATCGTTGCTCGTTTATGTGGGGTTAAGGTACAAACATATTCAATTGGTTTTGGGCCAAAACTGCTTGCTTGGACTTCTAAACGCTCAGGTATACGCTACCAAATTGCCGCCATTCCTTTGGGTGGCTATGTTAAAATGCTGGACAGTCGTCAAGAATCTGTCGCAGATGAATTAAAGTCAGTTGCGTTTAATCATCAGCACCCTTTAAAAAAAATTGCCATCGTTGCAGCTGGCCCTGTCATGAATTTTTTGATTGCCATTGGGTTATTTTGGGTGCTATTTTTATTGCCCAGTGAGCAGCTTAACACCCGAATTGGTGAAATTATTGACAATTCACCTGCTGCTACCAGCGGCTTGGTGGTTGGTGATAAAATTATCAGTATCGATTCAAAATCAGTCAATACTTGGCAGCAGACCGCCTACGCATTGGCATCTAAAATGGGTGAAAGTACCACCATTCACATTGGTGTCAATCGTGATGGGCAAGTACTTCAAAAAACTGCCAAGGTTTTACATTTTATGCAGACCAAAGACAGTCGTCAGCCTAATGATCCTTTAAGTAGTTTGGGTATTTTGCCTTATCAACCCATCATCTCACCTGTGGTCGGCGAGGTGCTTTCTGACGGTGCTGGTGCGTTGATGGGTCTAAAAACTGGTGATGTCTTCACTGCTATTCATGGTGAACCAATCAATGATTGGCTAAGTGCCACCAAGATTATTCAGGCAAATCCAGAAACCATGCTTGATGTGACAGTCATGCGTCAAGGTAAGCAGGTTGATTTAAAATTAATGCCCCGTGGTGTAAAGACACAAAACGGCGTAGTCGGTCAACTGGGTATTCGCCCCCAGATTGATACCGATACGCTCATTCCTGATGAATATCGTATGACGATTCAATATGATGTCGGTGAGGCATTTACTCAAGCCATCCGACGAACTTATGATTTATCAATAATGACCTTAGATGCGATGGGTAAGATGATTACAGGATTGATTGGCATTGAAAATCTATCAGGTCCCATTGCCATTGCCGATGTTTCTAAGACCAGTTTTGAGTTGGGATTTCAAGAAGTGTTATCGACAGCCGCAATCATCAGTTTAAGCTTGGCAGTACTGAATCTTTTACCCATTCCAGTGTTAGATGGCGGGCATTTGGTATTTTATACTTATGAATGGATTATGGGCAAATCTATGAATGAAGCGGTGCAGATGGCAGCATTTAAAGCGGGTGCGTTATTGCTTTTTTGTTTCATGTTACTTGCAATCAGTAACGATATCATGCGATTTTTTGGCTAAGTTCTGATTTATCGTACCATTAACAAAATTTTTGGCTTTTTTAAGCTGAAATACTTGCCAAATTTAACTTTTTGGCTTACCTTTACACAATATAAATTTGGGTGTAGAAAATTTTGGATACATTTTTATACCTTATTTTTAGAAATTTTAAAAATTAAGTTTGGATAGACTTATGCGTAATTCATATTTTAAAGGTTTTCAGGTCAGTGCAATGACAATGGCTGTCATGATGGTAATGTCAACTCATGCCCAAGCGGCGGATTTTGTGGCAAATGACATTGCCATCACAGGACTACAGCGAGTGACCATTGAAAGCTTGCAAAGCGTGCTGCCGTTTCGCTTGGGTCAAGTGGTGAGCGAAGCACAGTTGGCTGATGGTGTCAAAGCACTTTATGCAACAGGCAATTTTTCAGATGTGCAAGTCTATCATCAAGAAGGGCGTATCATCTATCAGGTAACCGAAAGGCCGTTAATCGCTGAGATTAATTTTGAGGGCAATCGCTTAATTCCAAAAGAAGGTCTACAAGAAGGGCTAAAAAATGCTGGCTTAGCTGTGGGTCAACCACTAAAACAAGCCACAGTACAGATGATTGAAACCGAGCTTACCAATCAATATATATCACAAGGCTATTATAATACCGAAATTACTGTCAAACAGACGATGCTTGATGGTAATCGTGTTAAGCTTGATATGACCTTTGCTGAAGGTAAACCTGCACGGGTGGTTGATATTAATATCATTGGCAATCAGCATTTTAGCGATGCAGATTTGATTGATGTGCTTGCGATTAAGGATAATAAAATCAATCCACTGTCTAAAGCTGACCGTTATACTCAAGAAAAGCTGGTGACCAGTTTAGAGAATTTGCGTGCTAAATATCTCAATGCAGGGTTTGTGCGTTTTGAGATTAAAGATGCTAAGCTTAATATTAATGAAGATAAAAACCGTATCTTTGTTGAGATTTCATTGCATGAAGGTGAGCAATATCGCTTTGGACAGACACAGTTTTTGGGTAATTTAACTTATACTCAAGCAGAACTTGAGGCACTGCTTAAATTCAAAGCAGAAGAAGGGTTTTCACAAGCCATGCTTGAGCAAACAACAAACAATATCAGTACCAAATTTGGTGACGATGGCTATTATTATGCTCAAATCCGTCCTGTAACACGCATTAATGATGAAAGTCGTACGGTTGATGTGGAATATTATATTGACCCTGTACGCCCTGTCTATGTACGCCGTATTAATTTTACAGGTAACTTTAAGACCCAAGATGAAGTACTCCGTCGTGAGATGCGACAACTTGAAGGTGCGTTGGCATCTAATCAAAAAATCCAGCTGTCTCGTGCACGCTTGATGCGGACTGGGTTTTTTAAACATGTTACCGTTGATACTCGTCCAGTACCCAACTCACCTGATCAGGTTGATGTAAATTTTGTGGTTGAAGAACAACCTTCAGGATCATCAACCATCGCAGCAGGCTACTCTCAAAGTGGTGGTGTAACTTTTCAATTTGATGTTTCTCAAAATAACTTTATGGGTACAGGTAAGCACGTCAATGCTTCGTTTTCTCGCTCTGAGACCCGTGAGGTGTATAGTTTGGGTATGACCAACCCATACTTTACCGTAAATGGCGTCTCGCAAAGCTTGAGTGGCTACTATCGTAAAACCAAGTATGATAACAAGAACATTAGTAATTATGTACTTGATTCTTATGGTGGCTCATTAAGCTATGGATATCCAATTGATGAAAATCAACGCATAAGCTTTGGTCTGAATGCTGACAATACCAAGCTTCATGGCGGTCGTTTTATGGGCATTAGTAATGTCAAGCAGCTGATGGCAGATGGTGGCAAAATTCAAGTGGATAATAATGGTATTCCTGATTTTAAGCATGATTACACAACCTACAATGCCATTTTGGGGTGGAATTATTCAAGTCTAGATCGCCCTGTATTTCCAACCCAAGGCATGAGTCATTCTGTAGATTTGACGGTTGGTTTTGGTGATAAAACTCATCAAAAAGTGGTTTATCAAGGCAATATCTATCGCCCATTTATCAAAAAATCAGTCTTGCGTGGTTACGCCAAGTTAGGCTATGGCAATAATTTACCATTTTATGAAAATTTCTATGCAGGCGGCTATGGTTCGGTTCGTGGCTATGATCAATCCTCTTTGGGTCCACGCTCACAAGCCTATTTGACAGCTCGTCGTGGTCAACAAACCACACTAGGGGAGGTTGTTGGTGGTAATGCTTTGGCAACTTTCGGCAGTGAGCTGATTTTACCTTTGCCATTTAAAGGTGATTGGATAGATCAGGTGCGTCCAGTGATATTCATTGAGGGCGGTCAAGTTTTTGATACAACAGGTATGGATAAACAAACCATTGATTTAACCCAATTTAAAGACCCACAAGCAACAGCTGAACAAAATGCAAAAGCAGCCAATCGCCCGCTACTAACCCAAGATAAACAGTTGCGTTATAGTGCTGGTGTTGGTGCAACTTGGTATACGCCCATTGGTCCTTTATCTATTAGCTATGCCAAGCCATTGAATAAAAAACAAAATGATCAGACCGATACGGTACAGTTCCAGATTGGTAGTGTCTTTTAATGCCAAGTCTTCATGAAATGATGACTGCCATCGAAAAATATCAGAGCGTGCTTAATAAAGATGATATTGATGGCAGTATTAAGATAACAGGCGTGGCAAATTTATCGGCAGCCACCAAGCATCAAGTTGCTTTTTTGGCAAAAGCAAAATATTTGGATGAACTCAATCAAACAAACGCAGGGGTTGTGTTATTATCTGAACAATTCATCAATGAAGCACGGACGATTAACCCTAAGTGTTTGTATGTATTGGTCAAAGATGCTTATTTGGCCTATGCATGCGTTAGTACATTATTCACCCCTTCATGCGTGACAGGCATTCACCGCACGGCAATCGTTGCAGATTCAGCTGTTATTGGTAATCAAGTTAGTATTGGTGCAAACGCCGTCATTGGTGAAAAAGTGGTTTTGGCTGATGGCGTTGTGGTGGGTGCAGGTGTGATTATCGGTGAGCGTACCCAAATCGGTGCAGGCAGTCAAATTGATGCTGCTACCGTTATTCATCATGATTGTATCATTGGCGAGCAAACACGCATTCATAGCCATGCAAACATTGGATCAGAAGGGTTTGGTTTTGCTCCTGTGGCAACGAAAGATGGACGACAGTGGCAGCGTATTGCACAACTGGGGCGAGTAATTATTGGTAATCATGTGCGTATTGGTAGCCATACCTGTATTGATCGTGGTGCGGTGGATGATACTGTCATTAGTGATGATGTGATTATTGATAATTTGGTACAAATTGCTCATAATGTTCACATTGGTTGTGGTACAGCCATTGCCGCCAACTGTGGTATTGCAGGTAGCACCAAAATCGGTAAAAATTGCCTGATTGGTGGTGCGGTGGGTATCAGCGGGCATTTGACAATCACTGATGATGTTACCATTACCAGTATGAGTATGGTCATTGCAAATATCCAAAAATCAGGAAGTTACTCTTCTGGTACTGTTGCTATGCCTTCTTTAAAGTGGCGGCGTGCAGCAGCAAGATTTCGTCAAATGGGCGAAAAATAACCCAAAGTTTGATTGGTTACTAAGCTAGGTGTGTTCATTTTGTTGATTGATTGAATTGGGTATGAGTAAATAAAAAATAATCTTTTATCCGTTTATTCATAAGGAAATTTATGTCTGTTTCAAACATTGATTTTGATTTATTAGAGGCTGCTGATATTCAAGCATTAAGTGATCGTGGTGTCACATTACCACTACACTATAACCAAATTAAGCATTATTTGCCGCATCGCTATCCATTCATGCTGATTGACCGAGTGACCGCTTGTAAACCCAATGAGTGGATCACAGGATATAAAAATATCAGTATTAATGAAGAGTTATTTAACGGTCATTTTCCAGATAATCCAATCATGCCAGGCGTACTACAAGTTGAAGCAATGGCACAGCTATCGGGTATTTTAGGTTTCATCAGTGCAGGGCAGACCGCTGATGATGGTTATCTATACTTGTTTGCAGGTGTGGATAAAGTTCGTTTTAAAAAAGTCGTTAGCTCAGGCGATCAGTTGGTTATTCGCTCAAAGGTTTTGATGAATAAACGAGATATTTATAAATTTGAGTGTACTGCCCATGTTGATGGTCAATTAACTTGCAGTGCTGAAATTATGATTGCTCGCCAAAAGGTGGATGGCGTCAAATGATTAAAATTTTACAATCATTTGAGATAAATTTTAAGAGGTAACCATGACGATTCACCCCACAGCGATTATTGATAAATCTGCGACGATAGCGGATTCGGCGGTCATCGGTCCTTATTGTATCGTTGGTAAAAATAGCCAAATTGGTGCACATACGGTATTACGCAGTCATGTTATCATTGGTGAAAACACCAAAATTGGTGTGCATAATGAGATTTATCAATTTGCAAGTATTGGCGAAAATCCACAAGATCTAAAATACGCAGGCGAGCCGACTTACCTTGAAATTGGAAATTATAATCGCATTCGTGAAGCTTGTACCATTCACCGAGGTACGGTTCAAGATCGTGGTATCACACGCATCGGTAATCAAAATCTGCTGATGGTTAATGTGCATATCGCTCATGATTGCGTTGTGGGTGATGACAATGTTTTGGCGAATAATGTGGGCGTTGCTGGCCATGCACATATTGGTAATCATGTGATTATTGGTGGTCAGTCTGGTGTGCATCAGTTTTGTCGTATCGATGATTATAGTATGGTAGGTGGTGCAAGCTTGATTGTCAAAGATGTTGCGGCGTATGTTATGGCATCTGGTAATCCTGCCAAAGCACATGGTCTAAATAAAGAGGGTATGCGTCGAAAAGGGTGGTCGAAAGATACCATTAAAGCACTTGATGAAGCGTATCGGTTGGTATTTCGTTCAGGGTTATTGCGTGATGAAGCGTTAGATGAACTGACAAAACTGGTTGAAAAAGAACCAAAAATTCAATTACTCATTGATTCAATCAACAACAGTAAGCGTGGTTTGGTTCGATAAATCAAAAAAAGACGAATATTTATTGATTTTTTTATTAACGATTTAGATGATGTTAATTTATTTAAATCATTGACTGTATGTGTCAAACCTGTAACGACTTGTTGCAGGTTTTTTAATATTGATTATCAGATTTGTTTGACTTTTTTATTAAGTTCATACAAACTATGGTCGTGGTTTTTGATTCAAAGATGGTTTGATACCATCGGCTTATCTTAATTGATAGGAATAAAACACAACAATAAAAAAGGTGTGGTGATTTGGATTGATGAGCTTTATGCGTTCAGATTTTATGGAATCACTGTTATAAAATTAGAAAAATCATTTGCAATCGATGATGACAACTCATCAAAAGCGGAGATAAATTTTAAGGAGAGCTTATATGTCGGCGCAACGAGAAAGTTGGTCAGCACGCTCTGGCTTTATTTTGGCAGCCATCGGATCGGCTGTTGGTTTGGGGAATATTTGGCGTTTTCCCTATGTTTCTTATGAAAATGGTGGCGGTGCATTTTTTTTACCCTATTTGATTGCTTTGGCAACAGCAGGATTTCCTTTGTTGTTTTTAGACTATGTTATGGGTCAAAAATATAAAGGTGCGCCGCCGACAGCTTACCGCCGCTTTATCAAATCAGCGGAAGGTATTGGCTGGTGGCAAGTAGCAGTTTGTACCATTATCGGTATTTATTATGCGTCTGTTCTAAGCTGGGCTGGTAACTACACGCTATTTGCAGTGGGTCAGCAATGGGGTGAGGATACCGAAGGGTTTTTCTTTAATACCTATCTACAAAATGCCAGTGAATTAACCATGGCTTATTCATCTCAGCTATTGATTGGTTTGGTGGTTGTTTGGGTGATGGTATTATTGATTTTATATGGTGGTATCAAAAAGGGTGTTGAGCTATCAAATAAAATTTTCATTCCTTTATTAATAGTGATGTTTGGCGTATTGGTTGCTCGTGCGGTAACGCTACCAGGTGCAACGGTAGGTTTGGATACCTTTTTTGCGCCTAATTGGGAAAAAATGGCAGACCCTAAGGTTTGGTTGGCTGCTTATGGGCATGTGTTTTTCTCGATGTCAATTGGTTTTGGTATCATGGTGACTTACGCATCTTATCTAAAACGCAATGCCAATCTAACGGGGTCTGGTTTGGTGGTTGGTTTTGCCAACTCATCGTTTGAGCTTTTGGCAGGTATTGGCATTTTCTCTGTTTTGGGATTTATGGCGCAGGCATCAGGCGTACCAGTTTCTGAAGTGGTTTCAGGTGGTATTGGTTTGGCTTTCATCGCATTTCCAAAAATCATCTCAACCATGGGCGATGCTGGCAACTTGGTAGGTATTTTATTTTTTGGTTCTTTATTTATTGCTGGCGTAACTTCAATGGTGTCAATCCTACAAGTGCCCATTTCAGCCGTTCAGGATAAATTTGGCTGGTCAAAAAATCAATCAGTTACTGTGATAGGTTTAGGTTCAGCCATCATTTCGATTGCATTATTTGGCTCTCAAAATGCCATTACATTTGTGGATGTGATTGATAATTTTGTGAATAATATTGGTATTGTTTTTGGTGCGATTTTATCTATCATTTGGGTAACTTGGTTTAATCGCAATAAACTGCGTGGATTGATTAATCATATCAATGCCATCTCAAGTGTGAAAGTGGGTGCGATTTGGTCATTCATGCTGACGATTGTAACGCCGATTGCTTTGATTGTTACTTTGGGCTTGACGCTTAAATCCTTATTAACCGAAGGTTATGGCGGTTATCCAGCTAATGTACAGCTCATCTTTGGCTGGGGAGTGATTATTATCTGTGCAATTTTGGCACTGATATTACCACGAATCAACGGCCATTCATCTCATGAAAAATAATAAGGAGTTTTTATAATGGGAACTTTAGCGTTGACAGTGATGATAATTGCCATGGTGGCAATTTGGGGTGGTTTGATCATCTCTGCACTACATCTTAGCAAACACCCTGATATTGATATGGACAAAGTACCATCTCATCATTGATTCTGTATGAATCTAACAAACACACCAAGTCGCTGATTTGGTGTGTTTTTATTTGATTGTTTGTTTTTAAAAATGGCTTAGCGTTTAGTTATACATGGTATTTATTGGGAATATTGGCTATAATAATTCAAGTTTCACACTGATAACGCCCATGGATGGGCTATGTTGATTGATGTCATCAAAATATAAAGCTGTTTTTTGGGAGAATGACAGCTTTTATTATATTTAGGGGACTTTGGTATGATTACCGAGCATTTGGTTGATATATCACGCCTACAGTTTGCAACAACAGCATTATTTCATTTTTTATTTGTGCCATTAACACTTGGGATGACTTGGCTTTTGGTCATCATGGAGGCTGTTTATTTAATCACAGGTAAACAAATCTGGAAAGATATGACTCGTTTTTGGGGCAAATTATTTGGAATTAACTTTGTGCTTGGGGTTACCACAGGCATCACAATGGAATTTCAATTTGGTACCAACTGGGCATATTACTCACATTATGTGGGCGATGTATTTGGTGCGCCACTGGCTATTGAAGGGTTGATGGCATTTTTTCTTGAATCTACCATGGTTGGGCTATTTTTCTTTGGCTGGGATAAAATGTCACGGTTACAACATTTTACAACCACCTTATTGATGGCTTTGGGTACCAGCTTATCGGCATTGTGGATTTTGGTGGCAAATGGTTGGATGCAAAACCCTGTCGGTGCTGAATTTAATTATGACACCATGCGCATGGAGATGGTCAGTTTTGCTGAAATTTTCTTAAACCCTGATGCCCAAAATAAATTTGTACATACCGTATCAGCAGGCTATGTGACGGGTGCGTCATTTGTTCTTGGTATTTCAGCATGGTATTTGCTCAAAGGGCGTGATGTTGCTCTTGCAAAAAGAAGCTTTCATGTCGCCGCTGCATTTGGTTTTGCGGCAATATGCAGCGCCATTGTTTTGGGTGATGAATCTGGCTACTCAATTGGGCAAGCTCAACAAACCAAACTTGCAACCATGGAGGCAATGTGGGAAACAGAGCCAGCACCAGCAGGCTTTAATCTCATTGCAGATATCAATGAAGCAGAACAAAAAAATAACTGGTCTTTGCATATCCCTTATGTCATGGGCGTGATTGGAACTCGGTCAATAGATACTGAGATTTTGGGTATTCAAGATATTAAAAAACTCAATGCTGACCGTATCATCAATGGTGTGACTGCTGTTAGTGCGCTTGATTTGATGCGTCAAAATAAGCTAAATGGTATAAAAAATCCGCAAGCACTGATTGATATTTTTGAAGAACATAAAAAAGATCTGGGTTTTGGGCTACTGTTAAAAAAATATACAGATGATATGGCTAAGATTACGCCACAGATGCTTTCAAAAGCGGTTGATGATAGCATACCAAGGGTAACCCCAATGTTTTGGTCATTTCGCCTGATGGTGGGTATGGGCGTATTAATGCTTATCTTGTATGGGCTGTGTTTATTTTTTAGTCTAAAAGGCAGCTTTATCCATAAACCTTGGCTGCTTAAATTTGCCATGATTATGATTCCTGCACCTTGGATTGCCATAGAAGCAGGGTGGTTTGTCGCAGAATATGGTCGTCAGCCATGGACGGTATATGGCATTTTACCCACGCATTTATCTGTTTCAAACATTGATGCTGGGCATGTGATATTATCTTTGGCTGGGTTTGTACTTTTTTATACAATACTGGGGATTGTTGAAGTATTTTTGATGGTCAAGTATGTACGCCTTGGTCCTGCCAGTCTTGGTACGGGTAGATATGATGGTGAAAAGACCCAAGTACATTTGATTTGCCCATCTGATGAACAGGGGGTGTAATCATGTTATATGACTTATTTGATTATCAGCTATTAAAGCTGGTTTGGTGGCTGATTGTGGGTATACTACTCATTGGTTTTGCCATCATGGATGGGCATGATATTGGCGTTTGTACACTGCTACCGTTTGTCGGTCGTAGTGATATCGAGCGTCGCATTATTATTAATACGGTGGCACCTCATTGGGAGGGTAATCAGGTTTGGTTTGTGACTGCAGGGGGTGCAATTTTTGCAGCACTGCCTTTGGTTTATGCGACAGCATTTAGTGGCTATTACTGGGCTTTGATCGCTGCATTGTGGGCATTATTTTTTCGCCCTGTGGGTTTTAAATATCGCAGTATGATAAAAAATGATCGTTGGCGTCATACTTGGGATTGGCTATTGTTTATTGGTTCTGCAGTACCCGCCTTAATTTTTGGCGTCACTTTTGGAAACTTATTGCTTGGTTCACCATTTCATTTTGACCAAAATTTAGTATCAACTTATTCAGGGTCGTTTATTGAACTTTTAACACCTTTTGCACTTTTGTGTGGCGTGGTGAGTGTGGCAATGCTGACGATGCAAGGTGGTGTATATTTGGCACACCGAACTACCGAAAGCATCCAATCTTATGCAAAAACAGCAACCAATGTTGCAGCATTGGCTACCTCATTGTTATTTGCCATAGCAGGCTTTTGGGTGCAATCACTAGATGGCTATTTATTAGTTGGTGATATTGATGGCGGTGCGGTTATTGATCCTTTATCAAAACAAGTTCAAATCCAATCAGGTGCTTGGTTGACCAATTTTTATGATTATCCTTGGCTGTGGCTATTACCCGCTTTGGGGGTTTTGATGCCAGTGATGGTGATTATCTTATTAAAAATAGAACGCACTTTGCTGGCTTTTATTGCCTCAAGCTTAGCAGTTTTGGGCATCATTGCGACCACAGGGGCAGCATTATTTCCATTTTATATGCCATCTTCTACCGACCCACGCTCAAGCTTGACAGTTTGGGATGCAACCTCAAGCCATTTTACTTTGCTTGTCATGCTTTTTGTTGTTGTTATTTTATTGCCTTTGGTATTGACTTATACCAGTTGGGCTTATGCGGTGATGCGTGGTAAGGTTACTAAAGCCTATATTAAAGAAAATGAAAAAACGCTATATTAAGCTGTATGACCATAAAGGCAATTGATGTATTTAGCCATCATTGAACTATTAGATTTCATATGATATAAAAAAGGTAGGTTATGTGGTATTTTGCTTGGATTTTAGGACTGGGTTTTGCGGTGCTTCTCGCCGTTGTCAGTGCAGTTTGGGTTGAATTTGAAGACAGTCGCCGAGATGGTTTTAATCATCCAGACGACGACCAAAAATAACATTAACATCATCAGTCAAAGATAAACTAAATTGGCATAATTTTGGATTTGATGGCAGGTTAGCAAAAATTAAGCAAGATAAGCATGCTATAATTTGCTCAATTTGATCAAACCAACCTTAATAAATCATCTTCAACTTTCGTTATTTTAGGTGTCATATGTCAGTACTAAAAAATTGGATTTATTCTATGGCTTTGGGCGTATCCATTGTCGGTGTGGTATCAGTTGGCGTAGCCTTACCAGCGTCTGCCAATGGTTTGGCATCGCTATTTGGGGATACCAGCCAGCCAAAGTTTTTGCCTGTTCATGAAGCGTTTAAGGTTTCATCATCTCAAGTAGGTGATGAACTTGTAGTGAATTTTGTTGTTACACCGAAGCATTATGTGTATCAAGAACGCTTATCATTGACACTGCCTGAAGGAGTGAGTTCAGGGTCGTGGAAATTTGATAAAACACCTACCATGATTGATGATCCCAATTTTGGTATTACGCCTGTATTTGAAGAAAATGTCACAGCAAAAATTAAGCTATCAAGCCAAACTGGTATTCAAAAACAGCCTGTTCAGATTCGTTGGCAGGGCTGTGCAAAAGCTGGGCTTTGTTATCCACCTGAAACGACGACCGTTCAAATCAGCCTAAATGCTCATGATGGGCAAGTTGCATCTGCCAGCCAAACTGCGACCAAACATGATAGCGCCACCACTCAAATAGCCCCTCACAATCAGGATGCCTCGTCTCAAACAGCAGCATCTGCCATCACTCAAGATGAGGCAGTTGTTCAAGATTTTGTTAAACCTGATGAGCAATCCTTGGCCCAAACACAAACGCCACCTGTCGATGAAAATGGTGAGGCTGATACCAATCAAGATGTACAGATAAATGCGGTACAAAAAAACCGATTTGCGCTTGATCATACGCTGCCCACAATCAGTGATGAACGCATATCACCAATTTTAACGATTGGGCTATTGTTTTTGGCGGGCATACTGCTTGCTTTTACGCCTTGTGTTTATCCGATGATTCCGATTGTCGCTAATATTGTTGCCAGACAACATGCCAAATCTGATGCCAAACGAGGTTTTGCGTTATCTTTGGCTTATGGCGTGGGCGTTGCTAGTGCTTATGGATTGCTTGGGGCGTTGATTGCTTGGTTTGGTCAAGCACTTGGCATTGCAACTTGGTTGCAGCGTGCTGAGGTCTTGATAGGTGCCGCACTTTTATTCGCAATTTTTGCTATATTTATGTTGGGTTGGATTAATATTCGCCTACCAAGTGCCATTTCCAATCAGTTATCCTTAAAGTCTCAAGCAGCAGACAATCGACTAGGCACCATGGGTGGTAGCTACTTATCAGGTTTATTATCTGCTTTGGTGGTGTCACCTTGTGTTTCTGCTCCGATGGCGGGTGCGTTGACCGTTGTTGCTGCAAGTGGAAATGTCTTTTTTGGGTTTGCCGCTTTATTTGCATTAGGAATGGGGATATCGGCACCTTTGGTTTTATTAGGTACCGCCCAAGGTAAGTGGATGCCAAAATCAGGTGCATGGATGCAGCATATTCGTACATTAGGCGGATTTTTACTGTTTGGGGTTTCGTTATTATTGATTGAGCGTGTGATTTTAAATACTTGGATGCTTGGTCTGTGGATGCTTTGGTTTATTGCGGTTGCTGCTTGGTTGTACTTGTCAGTTGGTCGCCATCAGCCACTATTTAAGTTATTGGCTATCATACCTATGATTTGGGCGGCTATTTTAGCCTATGGCATAACCATCGGTGCTAATGATGCTTGGCGTCCGTGGCACGCCCAAAGCCAAAGTTTGTCAGCTTACCAAGATATTCATGCCAAAACACTCACAGAACTTGATAGCGTTCTTGTCACCCACGATAAAGTGCTTGTTGATGTAACGGCAGATTGGTGTATTGAATGCCGTATTATGGAGCGTACTTTATTTACTGACCGCCCAGCTGTGATGAATGATTATCAGGTGGTGAAGCTTGATATTACAGAAACAACTGATGATAGCCGTGCGATTTTATCGCGTTATCAATTATTTGGACCGCCTGCTTTACTGATTTATCATCAAGGTAAGCTTGAGCGTGTTTTATTGGGTGAAACAAAACCTGAAACACTCAAGCAAGCGTTAATGCCTTAAGTGATCGATTATTATCTATTTTAACCATAAAAAGCTCAATTCGTTGAGCTTTTTATGGTTATTACAACCATTAAAATGACAGCATTTATGACTCTTTGGGCGGATTGGCTGATTAATCTTAAAATACTTGCTTCTTGCCCAAAATTCAGGCATGATGGAGTAACTAAGTGATGATTTGTTCACCCAATCACCTTAGCATCGGTCTTGTTTGACCATTAACACTGACTGATTGATACAGTTAAATGAAACCTTAGTCATGATAACAAAGGAGTTGTTTTTATGCGTTATGCCAATCCAAATACCAAAGACAGTAAAGTTTCATTCAAAGAAAAATACGAAATTTATTGGGGGCAAGTGGGTTGCACCTGTAGATGGCGAGTATTTTGAGGATATTTCACCTGTTGATGGTAAAGTCTTTGCAAAAGTCGCTAAGTCCAACAAAAAGATGTTGAACTGGCATTGGATGCAGCAGATAAAGCCAAACAAACATGGAATAAATCCACGCCGAGCGAACGATCCAACTTGCTTTTAAAAATTGCCAATCGCTTGGAGGAAAATTTAGAATTATTAGCAGTGGCAGAAACTTGGGAAAATGGTAAGCCAATTCGTGAGACATTGGCGGCAGATATTCCATTGGCGATTGATCATTTTAGATATTTTGCAGGATGTATCCGTGCCCAAGAGGGCGGTATTTCACAGATTGATGAAGATACCGTCGCTTATCATTACCATGAACCAATTGGTGTGGTTGGGCAAATCATTCCATGGAATTTTCCAATTTTAATGGCGGCATGGAAAATTGCACCTGCTTTAGCAGCTGGTAATTGCATTGTATTAAAACCCGCCGAACAAACACCAGTGAGTATTTTGGTCTTAATTGAATTGATTGAAGACTTGTTACCTGCAGGTATTTTAAATGTGGTGAATGGCTATGGACCTGATGTGGGAGAACTGCTGGCAACCAATCCACGCATTGGTAAAGTTGCCTTTACAGGGTCTACCGAAGTGGGTCAAAAAATTATGGAATACGCCACCGAAAATATCATTCCTGCAACACTTGAGCTTGGTGGTAAATCACCTAATGTCTTTTTTGCTGATGTCATGGATAAAGATGATGAATTCTTGGATAAAGCACTAGAAGGGTTTACCATGTTTGCTTTAAATCAAGGTGAGGTATGTACTTGCCCATCACGCGCTTTGGTTCATGAAAGTATCGCTGAAGAATTTTTGAAAAAAGCGGTCGAGCGTGTTAAGAAAATCAAAACAGGACATCCACTTTATACCGAGACGATGGTTGGGGCACAGGCTTCCCAAGAGCAACAAGATAAGATTTTGGGCTATATTGATAAGGGTAAGTCTGAAGGTGCTAAAATGCTGACAGGCGGTGAGGTACGATATGATGTCGATGGTGGCTATTATATTGAACCAACTGTCTTTAAGGGCGAAAACAGCATGGAAATTTTCCGAGATGAAATTTTTGGCCCTGTGTTGGCAGTGACGACCTTTAAAGATTTTGATGAAGCGATAAAAATTGCTAATGATACCATGTATGGTCTGGGTGCTGGTGTGTGGACACGAGATGGCTCAACGGCTTATCGAGCGGG
This sequence comes from Moraxella sp. HMSC061H09, assembly GCF_001809255.1. NCBI lineage: Bacteria > Pseudomonadati > Pseudomonadota > Gammaproteobacteria > Moraxellales > Moraxellaceae > Moraxella > Moraxella sp. HMSC061H09. The sequence continues at coordinate 164,463 of NZ_KV796849.1, read as the reverse complement.
TCGAGCGATTCAAGCGGGTCGAGTATGGACAAATTGCTATCATATTTATCCAGCACACGCAGCTTTCGGTGGCTATAAAAAATCAGGCATTGGGCGTGAAAACCATAAGATGATGCTTGAGCATTATCAGCTTACCAAAAATCTATTGGTAAGCTGTTCACCCAAGGCGATGGGTCTGTTTTAATGAGTTTAGACGAGTTTGGTGCAATGAATTTGACCTACCAATGGGTGGGTCAAATTTTGCTTAAAACTTAAAGCTAATTCATTAAAACTTAATTAAATCCATTGCATGGTAATACAATAAAAGTCATCGGGCATTGATCAAACAATAACCAAAATCATAAAAAAGTCCCATGATATCGCTATCATGGGACTTTTGTTTGGTAGATGAAAATTAGTTTTGTTCTTTTTTATTGCGTTCTTCCCAGAAAGTGGCATTTTTGATACCCAGTTTGATGGGGTCAAAAGTAAACTTAGTTACGCCAGCTTTTTGTTGAGCTTCATAGTCTTTGAGTGCCAAAATAGCAGGCTTAGCCATAAAGAAGATTGCCAAAATACCGACAATATTAAGCCATGCGGTTAAACCGACACCAACATCACCCATATTCCAAATATAACCTGAGTTATTGATTGCCCCATAAGCAACCGCAAAGATAAGCACCAGTTTGATGAAAAATAAAGCCCCTGTTGTTTTAATTGAGCGTGTCAAATATGCCACATTAACTTCAGCAATATAATAATAAGCCATAATGGTGGTAAATGAGAAGAAAAATACCGCAACTGCCACAAAGGTATTACCAAAACTACCAAAAATGCTAGAAACAGCCATCTGTGTAAATGCAGGTCCGCTGATGATGGTGGCTGCATCAACATTTTGAACCAAGAACTGACCTTCTGGCAGTGTGCCTTGAATGTTGTACATGCCAGTCATTAAAATCATAAAGGCAGTCGCTGAACAAACAAATAGGGTATCAACATAGACCGAAAAAGCTTGTACCATGCCTTGTTGTGCAGGGTGTTCTACCTCTGCTGCACCAGCATGGTGCGGTCCCGTACCTTGACCTGCTTCGTTGGAATACACACCTCGTTTCACACCCCAGCCAATCGCAGCCCCCAAGCCTGCTTGTGCTGTAAAGGCATCACCAACGATTAGACTGATGATATTAGGCAGTTGGTTGATATTAAATAAAACAATCAGCACGGCCATCAAAATATAGCCCAATGCCATTAAAGGCACAACAAATTCAGCCACACGAGCGATACGCTTAATACCACCAAAAATGATTAAGCCTAAAATAAGAACCATGACCAAGGTTACCACCAGGGTATTTGTACCAACCGCACCAAATGCAGTATTTACCATAGTGCCTTCACCTGTGATGCCCGTGATGGCTTTAACAACACCATTTGACTGAACGCCTGGTAAGAATAATCCACAAGAGATGATGAATGAAATGGCGACTAAAATACCATAAAATTTACCAAACCTACCACCAAAGAACTTTTCAAAGTAGTAAGCAGGACCACCACGGTACTGACCACGGTCGTTTTCTTTATAAATCTGAGCTAAGGTAGATTCGGTATATGCAGTAGCAGCACCCAAAAAGGCAACCACCCACATCCAAAATACAGCCCCAGGGCCACCAAAACCAATCGCAGCGGCAACACCTGCAATATTACCCATGCCAACTCGGCCAGATAAAGAGACGGTCAGCGCTTGAAATGAGCTGATGCCTTCAGGTGATTGATTGCCAGAAAAAAGCAGGCGGATCATTTCTTTAAAATGACGCAGTTGCACAAAGCGAGTCAAGATAGAATAAAATAGCCCAGCTGCCAAGCACAGGTAAATCAGTGCAGGGCTCCAAATAATCCCATTTAGGGTATCAATCATGCTTTTCATAAGCATATTCCTTTATTTATCCCAAGCATTTTACCATTGGGAGATTAGACCACAATTATGCTATCAATCCATCACAATCTAGGATGTTGGTTAATAGATAGCCAATCCATTTACCTAAGAGATACAAAAATGCCATATTTTACCAATGACATGAAACATATTGTCTTAGATAATTGCAATTTGCCATAAAATTTTGAGAAAAGCCAGTAAAAATTATACTTTTTTATAAAAAATTTCATCAAACACATGATTTTATGGTTAATGTATAAATTTTTTTATGCATTTAAGGTGTTGTTAACAGAGCATTTTACCCATATCTACTCAAAAGATGCTAAATTTTAGACATTAAATTTACAAGCATCTTTATGATTAAAAAAAATGACTGTATAATCATAGCAATATAAAAAATGGGATTCTTAAAATGATTATGAAAAAACATCTGTTCATCAGTGTAATACTTGCCTTGACATTAAGTTTGTCGGGTTGCGGTTATAACGCACTGCAAGCCCAAGATGAGCAAACAGCTGCCGCTTGGTCTGAAGTGGTTAACCAATACCAACGCAGAGCTGATTTGGTACCCAATTTGGTACAGGTTGTTGAGCGTTATGCTAATCATGAGCAGGCCGTATTTAGCGAAGTTGCTGAAGCTCGGGCCCGTGTGGGTAGTGTGCAGCTGACGCCTGAAGCATTGAACGACCCCCAAGCCATGCAGCAATATCAAGACGCTCAAGGTCAGATGACCTCAGCACTGTCTCGCTTGATGATGGTATCAGAACGCTATCCTGAGCTTAAGGCAGATGCATTATTCCAAGACTTACAAGTACAGCTTGAGGGTACCGAAAATCGCATCACAGTTGCACGCAATCACTACATTGAAGATGTCCGTACCTATAATACAACTGTACGCCAATTTCCAACCAATTTGACGGCGATGGTATTTGGTATGAAGCCTAAGCCTAATTTTAGTGTTGAAAATGAAGCGGCGATCTCAGTGGCACCCACGGTTAATTTTGGCAATAACACCAATACTGGCACTGCACAGTAATTGACTTTGTGTGGTTAAGGTAATGCAAAAAATGCACGCTCATACTCAAGCGATACAGCGATGGGTGATGGCGATTTTACTACCAATTTTATTAATTTTTGGTGAGACCGCTTGGGCTTCTGAGTCTGTATCTGAAGATGATTTGACAGCACGGATTATCAGTGCTAATCGTGCGTCCCAAAGTAATCCAAATTCACCACTGGCAGAATCTGTGCGTGAATTTGAGCAGGCTATTAATCCCGCCAATCAAGCAGATACCAAACCTCAATCAACCCCCATCAATATACCAACATCTCACGCACAAAGTATCAGCCATGACAAGCTGATTTTAAATACACCTGTGGTTGATGTTGCTAAAATATTGACACCATCAGAATATCTACACTTAACCGAACAGCTCCAAAAGATTTATCAAGATAATTTGGCTCAAGCTGCTTTGGTGATTGTGCCAAGTACTGATGGTATTGATATTTTTGATTATGCACTTGCTGTTGCTGAGCGATGGCAGTTAGGCCAAGCAGATACAGATGATGGTTTATTAATTACTGTTGCGGTGAATGACCGAAAGATGTATATCCTAACAGGTTATGGGCTTGAGGGCGTGTTGCCTGATGCGGCATTAAATCGCATTATTCGTGATGATATCACACCTGCTTTTAAATCAGGCAATTATGCTCAAGGGCTATCAGCAGGGATTGCGCGCATTGATGAACGCCTAAGAGCTGACCCTGAAAGTTTGGCTCGTGCTGATGCTCAGGCTGATGATTCTGTGGATATAGATATCATTGGCTTATTTATCATTGCATTGATTGCAGGTTCTTTTTTGGGGGCAATCCTTGGTAGATTTTTGGGTGCAACCCTTGGTGCAGGTGGATTTGTTATTGTGGCACTGATGAGCGGTGCTGGATTTTTTGTGGCAATAATCGCTGCAGTCATATTATGGATATTTTTATTGGCTCGTGGTGTCTTACCGATCACAGGTGGTAGCGGCGGCTTTGGCAGCGGTGGGCGAAGTGGTGGTTTTGGTAGCGGTGGCTTTGGTGGCGGTGGTTTTAGTGGCGGTGGCGGCAGCTTCGGTGGTGGCGGTGCAGGAGGTTCTTGGTAATGCAGACAATTCAATCAACCAAAAGTTTGGCTCGGCTGTTTCGTCAGATGGTTTATATTCCCTCACTGCATAATCGCTGGCTGACTAAAACTGTCAAGACCACATTGACACAAGCGATTACACAGGCGGAGCTGGGTCATCGTGGGGAGATTTACCTGATTATTGAAAATCACTTGCCTATTACCAATGCCTATAGCCAAGATTGTCGTGAGCGTGCCTTATATTTGTTTGCAACGCACAAGGTTTGGGATACAGAGCATAATTCTGGCGTGCTTGTGTATGTCAATTTGTGTGAGCATAATCTTGAGATTATTGCTGATCGTGGTATTGATCAAAAGGCACATATGGATGATTGGCAAAATATGTGTGATGATGCGGTAGCTCAATTTCGCCAAGGCAAGATGCAAATAGGTTTGACAACGCTCATCACTCAGCTTGGTAAATTATTAAAACTGCATTATCCAAGTAGTGATGAGATGGGTAATGAGCTGTCCAATCAAGTCACTTATCTTAGGTAGGTTAGCATTGGTTTAAAATATGTCATTGGTTATTCATTTTTAACCATCAATGGAAATAACAGTAAATCTATTTGATAGGAAAATAGCTTATAGATGACAATCATTAAAAAAGCAAATGTCATCAAAAAATAACTATTGATATATGCACCAACAGACATAACAATCATCAAGACAATCATTAGATATGCAGAAAAAAATACTGGCGTTTGTATGGCTTCTTTGTAACAAGGGCATTTGCCAGAATATTCTAGGACATCAATGCATTTTTTATGACAGTTAGGGCATTTTTTCATAATGTATTTAACTATTTTTTAAGCCATGGTTTGGTTGCAATAACCTTCTTCTTACATCAAAAAAGTATACTAATAAAATTCTATTTATTTTTCAATACATTAGCAATCAAAAAACAGATAAATATCAGCGTTGATGATAAAAAACCCAAACCTAAGGTAAATAATATTAGATTTACACTTGAATTGGCAAAAAACTCTTCAATGCAAATGGCTAAAAATATCAAAAAACCAAAAATTAATGAAATGATGAATTGCTTTTTTTAGATTTTGTTTTTGCAATGTCATCACCCACACAAGATAACAAACCAGATAATAAGTCAAACATAAAACTCACCTAAAATTGTAAATTATGATGGATAGCCGCACTGGTGAGGATGGTTACTGTTGTGAACGATAACTGGTGTTTGTCAAGTGTTTTATACCAGAATATATCATATGGCAACCATACCCATCAAGAATGTGAGTTTATTTTAACGGTGGTACACTGTCTCATCAACTTCAAACTGTAAGGCGGTAGTATAAAGTATGCCCAATGCTCAAGGTTGGATATTGATGGCAATAAATAAAAATCCCTCGCTTTGGCAAGGGGAAAATTAAATTGTCATGAGAAGCAACTAACACTATTCCACAAACTTCACAACTTGCTTAAAAGTCTTGCGTGCTTTGGGCTTAATCTCTTTATCACGATAGCCAAATGTTACCATGACCGACACCGCCCACTCATTTGAGTCAAACAAACCCTCGTCTGCCAAAAGCTGGTTCACTTCCTTATAAGCAAAACCCTCAATCGGACAAGAGTCCACACCAATCATCGCCGCCCCTGTCATCATATTGGCAAGTGCGATGTAGGTTTGCTTGCTTGCCCAGTCATACAGACTGCGTTCGCTGTCTAAGATGGCGATGTCTTGTTCTTGGAATTTTTGGTACACCTCCAATGCTTTGGCACGGTCATCACCCGTCAAACCTCGTCTGTCCATGATTTCACCAAAATAAGGCGTGTCATAACGGGCATTTTTCTTGGCAAGTATGGCAACAATGTGGCTCGATGTTTCCATGGTCGGAATGCCCCAGCAGTAGGGCTTTAACTTTTGGCGTAAATCGGCATTTTGTAACACCAAAAATTGCCAAGGCTCAGAACCCACCGAGCTTGGGCTTAGACGCCCCAACTCCAAAATATAGTTAAAATCCTCAGCAGGGATTTTTTTATCGCCATCATACGAGCGAGTAGACACACGATAATGAAAGGCGTTTAAAACGTCATCTTTGTTAAAAAATTGCATGGTTGAACTCCAAAATAATGAATGATTATGATAATGTATCTAAACACGATTAAGCATGATTAAACAGCCCAAATCGCCCAAAAATACCGTTCATTGCTAAAAAATTTACATAAACCCACGCTCATATTGTCTGGGCACAAACTGCACCTCTTTGCCATCTGAGCGGTTTTGCTGATACTGGGCATTTAGCACCCAATATGGGTCTCGAAGCAGCCCACGACCTATCGCCACAAGGTCGGCATCGCCCACGCCAAGCACATGGTCAGCCACGGCAGGTTCATCTAGCATGCCCACAGCAATCACAGGTTTGCCTGTGGCGTGTTTGACTTTGCGAGCCAGTGCCACCTGATAGCCTGCATAAAACTCAGGGTGCTTGCCCTCACACAATACGCCATCGCCGCCGCCGCTGACATGAAACACATCTGCCCCAGCTGTTGAGAAGCGTTTGGCAATCTCTACGCCATAATCACTGTCAAAGCCGTTTTCGCCATACTCTTGGGCAGAGATACGCACGATTAGGGGCATCTCATCAGGCATGACGGCACGAACGGCGTGAATGACTTGCTCGCCAAACAATAGGCGGTCTTGTCCGTATTCATCGCTTCGTTGGTTGGATTTGGGTGCACAAAACTGGTGAATCAAATAGCCGTGGGCGGCGTGAAGCTCAATTGCATCAAAGCCTGCATTCACCGCTCTTTTGACAGAGTCGGCAAATGCTTGTACCAATGCTTTTATCTCGTCAATGCTCAGCTGCCTTGGGGTGATGAGATTTTGCCCAGCATAGTCAAGCTCACCATAATGAATGGCACTTGGGGCAACGGCATTTGGCTCATCTTGGGCTTTACGACCTGCATGGGCGATTTGAATGCCAATTTTCGCCCCTTGTGCATGCACGCTGTCCACCAATTTTTTAAACGCTTGTTCTTGCTCATCATTCCAAAGCCCCAAACAGTTCGCCGTAATGCGACCATTGGCAGCGACATTGGTCATCTCAACGATAATGAGGCCCACACCGCCCACCGCTCGGCTGGTGTAATGGAGCAAATGCCAGTCATTTGGCACACCGTCCGTAGCAGAATATTGGCACATTGGGGGCATGACAATGCGGTTTTTGAGTTCAAGGTTTTTTAGGCTGATGGGGTTTAGGATTTTGCGAAAAGTTGCCATGATTGTCCTATTGTTTTAGATGCTAATTGTTTTAGATGCTAGGTTTTTGATACTAAATTTTAGATGCTGATATTTTAAAAAAATTGTGTTATCATTTCAAATTGATTATTTTAATATGTGCTTATCAATATGGCTGATATCACCACTCACATTTTCCGACCAGATAACATTAACATAACACTGATTAACATAACACTGACAGACAACATTGATGAACAGCATTGATATTTTTAAAAAACACTAAGCGTGTGATATGACCGATATCCGAACCCTAGACCTAAACCTATTAAAAGCCTTTGTTGTCTTGCTGGACGAATGCAATGTCAGTCGTTCAGCACAACGACTGTCCATCACCCAACCTGCGATGAGCGGTACTTTAAATCGCCTGCGAGAGAGTTTTAATGACCCGTTATTTGTGCGGGTTCAGCACGGCATGCAGCCCACCGATAGGGCCATTGAGCTTGGGTATGTCGCTCGGCGTGTCTTAGAAGAGATAAGCGGCATGCTTGCCCCGCCCAAACTAGAACCTGCCAATTTGTCCATGACCTTACGCATTGGGGCGATGGATTATGTACAACAAATCATCGCTTTGCCCTTGATTTTAAGGCTAAGACGGCTTGCTCCGAATGTCAAAGTTGCCTTATTGCCTGTGCAAGGGCAAAACATCAGGACTTTGTTTGATAAAAACGCCATTGATTTGGCACTGGTTGGGCAACATCACATCAGTGATGACATGCCTCAAATGCGATTATATGAAGAGCATTATGTTTGTGTGATGAGCAAAATGCACCCCATGGCAAACACCGCTTTAACGCTTGATGAGTTTTGCAAATTGCCCTTTGCCATGCTCTCTTATAATGGCGGTGAATTTCGTGGTGCAACTGACATTGCCTTACAAAAGTTGGGGCGAAAACGCAAAGTGATGGTGTCGGTAGACCATATCTCGCTGCTGCCACAGCTGTTGAGCAATTCAGATTTGGTGGCGGTATTACCCAAGCACCTTGCCCAAAGATTGCCAAATGTCCATCTACAAAATCCACCCATCGCCATTGATGGTTTTACCATCATGATGACATGGCACGAACGCACCGAACAAGACATGGCTCATTGCTGGCTTAGGAGCATTGTGCTTGATGTGATGAAATCTGATAAAGGGGTCAGCCGATGGTGATTTTTTAAGTTTAATATCATGTTATCAACAAAGTTTTCAAAATTATCTTGTTTTTCTTGGTATAATTTTATATAATACCGCCTTATTTTATATCCTTGTCGTGTTCGTTATCAAGAGTCATCAAAGGGATGACCACGGCACACAGGTTTTATCTGGAGAGATAAAGATGTACGCAGTCATTAAAAGTGGCGGTAAACAGCACCGTGTTAGCGTTGGCGAAACGCTAAAAGTAGAGCTATTAAAAGCTGAAAAAGGCGAAACGCTAAAGATTGAAGAAGTGTTGATGGTTGTTGATGGTGCTGAGATTAAAATTGGCTCGCCTGTAGTTGCTGGTGCAAGTGTAGAAGCTGAAGTGGTTGAGCATGGTCGTGGTAAAAAAGTACGCATCGTTAAGCATCGTCGCCGTAAGCACTATCACAAAGAGCAAGGCCATCGTCAATGGTTTACCGAGCTAAAAATTAAAGCCATTAACGCTTAATTCACCACATTAGTATTTGATACTTTAGGGCATTGCCCATGGTATTTTAACAGGAGATATTTTCATGGCACATAAAAAAGCCGCAGGTTCTACTCGTAACGGTCGTGATTCTAACCCAAAAATGCTTGGCGTAAAAGTTTTTGGTGGTCAAGATGTTGTTGCTGGTAACATCATCGTTCGCCAGCGTGGTACCGAATTCCACGCAGGTGAAGGTGTTGGTATGGGTCGTGACCATACATTATTTGCATTAACTGAAGGTGTGGTTAAATTTGAGACCAAAGGTCAATTTAACCGTCGCTATGTTTCTGTTTTAGCAAAATAATCAGCATATTGCCTACAGATTAAAATATTTCAGTCTGTCGTAGCATAGCCACATATAAAGCTCATCGTGTCATATGATGGGCTTTTTATTATTTTATTATATTCTCTGTTAGATTAAACCAACCGCTGGATTGATTCAGATTGGTTCAGCCAAATTGACATGCTTAATGCCAATAAAAAAGCCTTGTCCAAAAACAAAGCTTTTTAGTGACTTTCATCAGTGGTTGTCATAGGAGTGGATGAATTATTTTTCAATCCATTGGCGAATTTTCTCACGCTCTTCATCGCTGGCGTTTAGCCAAATTTGCATAAAGCCATCTAAGTTGTCATCAGCACGCACCGCATGATTGTCAGTGGGTTTGGCGGTATTGTAAGTACTGATTGCAGCAATCGCCTCTTGGTTGGCAGTTGTTGCCGAATTTGTACGACCAAATAGGTTGTTAATCGTACTTGTAATACCGCCAAATAAACCTGAACGCTTCGTTTGAGTGGTATCTTCTTGGGTAATAATCGCACCGTGTTGTGTGATGGCTAAACTGGGTGTTTTGATATAATCTTTGGCAGCGTGATAGTCTTTAGGCTGATTTGGCATAATAAGTCGATAGGTTTGATGATCAGCTAAATTGGCAGTAATGGTAATATCGCCTGATTTTAGATAATCATGATCATCACGACCAAGTTTAAACAACCGATCATAACGCGCCGTAATGACATGCCGACCTGGTTCTAAAGTGAAATTTTGTTGTAGTGGTTGTAATAATCCATGATGGATTGCCTGACCATTAATTGCGGTTACCTTAATGTTATCATCAACATTAAGCTGGACTTGGGCAACGGCAGCAGTGCTTAGTAGGGCACTGACAAGCAAGCCAAGGCTGACTTTTTTCATAAAATATCCTTTTTGTGGGCTATGTATGTGGCATAACATACCATTAATTAGGTAACATTACTAGTATTTATCTTAAGTTTATTTAAATAAGCCGATTATCAAAAATTGGAGTCAGCATTATCACCGATTTCAAGCATGAATGTTTCATGTAAAATAATTTGCTTGGCTTCTGCGATGGTTTTTTTGGGAATTTGCACGCGTGAAAGGCGTGTCAGTAAAGGTCGAATGTGATCAAGGACGGTATTAATATCCCCAGCATTTCTAGGACCCTCTTCAAGTAAATAGTCAAAAATCTCTTCAGGCAGCTTCCAGTTTTTTTTCTTTAAAATCACCTCAATCAGGATACGACGATCATTAATATCATCATTATCTGGCAAAGTCAGCATGGGGGCTAGCGATAGCCGAGTATGTAAATCCAATAATCCAATTTGTAGCTCTCGTGCTGGATCATCTGCCAAATATAAAATCTGTTTTTGGTGTTCACGAAGGCGGTTGATTAGATGAAATAACCCTTCTTGCCATTCATAGCTATGCCGAACCATTTGTAAATCATCCACGATAATCAAATCAAACATCTCAAGCCCAACAAGTGCAGTTGCATGCGGATCTTGTTCTATGAGTTCGGTTAGATTTAAGCTGATGACCATTTTTGAGGTCATTGAAGTATAATGCTCATAGATGGCACTTGCCAAATGCGTCTTGCCAAAGCCAGAATCACCGACAATGAACAGCTCACGCAAACTGCCTTGTACCAATTTATCAATAGCATCCAAAATGGGGCGGTAACTTGAAGATTGAAAATCCTCAAGTGATGCTTCGGGACGAATATCTAAATTCAATGAATCTTGTATTGCTTGGGTCATGATGACAGCCTTGATGGGTGTTCATAGTGCATGTTGGATTTTTATCGTTATGGTTCAAAAGCCGATAAATAATGAGTACAAATGACACTTCTTGTGTTTTTTGGTGGCTATATATACCATATTTTGTACATTTTATGCAAGTAATTTATACCAAGGTGATTTTTAGTCATCTTCTTTCCATAAAGGCAGCTGCCTTTGACCCTCATGCCAATCACTGCGTAAATAGGCATCATACGCATAATGAAATAAAACATTGATGACTGCAGAGACGGGCAGGGCGATGAGCATACCGACAAAACCAAATAAAGATGCACCTGCCAAGACAGAAAAAATGACCCATAAAGGCGATAGGCCAATTTTATCACCTAGTAATAGAGGTTGAAGAATATAGCCTTCAACAACTTGCCCGATCATAAATGCCCCAAAAATCAGTCCCAAATAGATCCAGTCTAATCCAAATTGAAATAATCCTGCGATCAGTGCTGCAATAATACCAATACCAAAACCCAAATAAGGGACAAAGCTTGCAATACCAGCGGTGATACCAATAATCAATCCTAATTGCAAACCGATGAGCTGTAGCTGAATGGCATAAATCGCACCAAGTAGCAACATGACTAAAAATTGACCTTTGGCAAAATTCATCAAAGCAGTATCGCAGTCACGAGCAATTCTAACGACCTTATTGGTATAGGGCTTAGGAATAGATAGCTTCCATGCATACAGTCGTTGATCCCAGCCTAATAAAAAATAAAAGGTAAGAATAGGCACCATGACAATCAAACCAATGTTATTGGCCGCTGAAATACCTGAGCTAAATACTTGCTTAATTAAACCTTGAACATCGTTAACTTGATAGTTATTTTGAAAGTAATCCAAGGCCGTATTGGATATTAGGTCAATATCAAGTGGCAAAAGCTCACTGTTGGTATAGCGAGCAATCCAAGCTCTGCCAGTGTCATTATACCAAGTAATGATATGTGGCAATGACTCCCAAAGTATCTGCATTTGTGCCCAAACCATAGGCACCAACCAAATGATTAATGCGCCCATGACCACAAAACAGCTAATATACACAACTGAGACTGCCAAAATTCTTGGCATAATTAAGGCAAGTCGGCTGACCAAAGGATTTAAAAAATATGCCAAAATAAATGCTGCAACAAAGGGTGTAATGACCGTTTTCATCAAAAATAGGGCATATAAAAACAAACATAACGCCGCTAAAATAAACAGGCGGCGAAAAAACGGATCAATTTTGGCTGGATGCATGAAAACTCAAAATATAAAAGGTAGGATTGTGCGTGATATTGTAGGTGATTTGATTTAAATTTTCATGTAATTTTATGTATATTTTAATCAATCATTGCATTTGATAAAACTTGACCATGTTCAATCATCAGAACCAAACAGCTTAATTTTAAATCTTCATTTTAAATATAAAATATCTCTTAATAAATAGACATGCCACCAAATAAATTCAAGGCAAATCTGATATTTTGGGTTAAAATTTGATATAATTATTAAAATTTAAGTAACATCTCATTTTTAACAAGGGTCAAATATGACAGATCAAACCCCACTTAGCTATAAAGATGCAGGCGTAGATATTGATGCAGGCGAGGCATTGGTTTCGCGTATTAAATCGGTTGCCAAAGCCACCAGCCGACCTGAAGTAATGGGTGGCTTAGGCGGATTTGGTGCGTTATGCCGCATTCCGACGGGTTATAAATCACCATTACTTGTATCAGGCACCGACGGTGTCGGTACAAAGCTTAAGCTTGCACTACAGCTTAATCGCCATGAAACTATAGGCCAAGACTTAGTGGCAATGTGTGTGAATGATTTATTGGTCTGTGGTGCAGAACCACTATTTTTCTTGGATTATTATGCCACAGGTAAGCTTGATGTTGATACCGCTGCAACCGTTATCGCAGGTATTGGCGAGGGTTGTCAGTTGGCAAATTGTGCATTAATTGGCGGTGAGACGGCCGAAATGCCCGGTATGTATCAAGATGAAGATTATGATTTGGCGGGATTTTGTGTCGGTGTGGTCGAAGAGTCAGAAGTGATTACTGGCGAAAATGTCCAAAAAGGTGATGTATTACTTGCTTTGGCATCTAGCGGCGTGCATTCAAATGGCTATTCACTGGTGCGTAAAGTGATTGAAGTAACCAATACTGATGTTCATACACAAACCCTAGAAAGTGGCACTAAGTTGGCAGATGCACTGATGGCACCCACTCGTATTTATGTCAAGTCAGTCAATGCCTTACAAAAATCCTTGGGTAATGCCAATATTCACGCCATGGCACATATCACAGGCGGCGGCTTAACCGAAAATCTGCCCCGTGTCCTACCTAAAAATTTGGCGGCACAGATAGACACCAGCAGTTGGGCATTGCCTGAGGTTTTCCAATGGCTACAACATGGCGGCAATATTGACACTTTAGAGATGTATCGCACCTTTAACTGTGGCGTTGGCTTTATTTTGGTTGTTCCTGCCGATCAAGCCAAGCAGGCGATGAATAAACTGACTGCCGAAGGCGAACAAGTTTGGCAGATTGGTCAGATTATTGAGCGTACTGATGATGCGGTGGTGTATGCCTGATGAGCCAAAAACCCCTTAAGGTCGCTGTTTTGGTATCAGGTAGTGGCTCAAATTTACAAGTCATGATTGATGCCATGAAATCAGGTAGCCTTGCGATTGATATTGTTGGCGTCATTAGTAATCGTGAAGATGCTTATGCGATTACACGAGCAAAAGATGCAGGCATTCTTGTCTCAGTATTGTCTCATGTACCAAATGGTAAACGCATGAGTATCAATACTTTTGAGAAATACGCACTTCAGCAAATTCAAGATTGGTCACCTGATTTGGTTGTGCTGGCAGGCTTTATGCGAGTATTGTCTGCCCAATTTATCAATAACATGCCTTGTGCGATGATCAATTTGCACCCATCTTTATTACCAAATTATAAAGGGCTAGATACTCATCAACGGGTGTTGTGGTCGGGCGATAAATATCATGGTTGCAGCATTCATGTGGTAACACCGAAGCTTGATGCGGGGCAAGTACTCACGCAGGCTTGGCTTGCTGTTGATGTTTTGGATACACCCAAAAGCTTGGCAAAGCGTGTACAAACGCTTGAGCATCGACTCGTCCCTTATACGCTTGATATGATGATAAAAAAGGTCATTGATATTGATACCATCAGGGTAGGGCGTATGAATGGCATGATACCTTTACCCCTAAAATTTTGGATGGATGATGAATGATTGTCGCTGAACATTGGCAATCTTATGAACTTATATGCTGATGTTTTTTAGAATAAGATGCTCTAAATATCAATGAAATAAATATCACCAAACGCATTTAAATCCATTCACAAGATTGTTTTAAATGCGTATTTTATTTTAGAAGTGTTATGTTTTAGCAGGGTTGTATTTTAGAATATAATAAAAAAGTCCTTTAGTAAAATTCTAAAGGACTTTTTAAAATATGGCTCCCCAACCTGGGCTCGAACCAGGGACACACGGATTAACAGTCCGATGCTCTACCGACTGAGCTATTGGGGAATGTCGGTTATCTTATGCAGTTCGCTTAAGATGGGTGCTATTATAGCAGAATAAATTAAGCTGTCAACATTTTTTTGAAATTTTTTTAGAAAATTTTGTAAAAATATCCAAACACTGGCTTAAAGAAAAAAACCAAGGTACCGCTACAAAGGGAAACCATGAACCGTGAAGTTCAAGGCGGATAAGAGCCATGCTTATTACGGCTTCCTGATACATCAAAAAGATGCAGGCATGCACAACAAAGCATTGTCGCCCAAATCCTAAGATAAAAGTATCGGCTCAGGAATACGCTTTGCTGGCGAGTACCCCAGTGGAGCTATTATAGCAAATAGTCATCAGATTTTCAATGTGTCATGGCTATTCTGCTGGTATTTGGGTTTATTTTTAAGGATAAAATCAGTCATTGGGTGAATAAAACTTGCCAAACAACGCCAAAGTTTTTGCCAGTAATATAAAATGATTGTCCGCCGATATGAGCAATACCATTTAAAACGCTGTCAGGATCGGTAAGATTAAGCGTAGAAACCAAGGGGCTAAAATCATAGGTGTTTAGTACCTTGCCTGTATTGGGATTGATTTTAATAATTTTATTGCTCTGCCAAATATTGGCGTATAAAAAACCATTGGCGTATTCTAATTCATTAATATATTCAACGGGTTTACCATGATTTTGAACGCTAATCTCAGAAATCTTGTTAAAATTTTTGGCATCTAATTTTTGAAGCTTGGATGAGCCATCAGAAAGCCATAAAACTTTTTGCCGTTTGTCATAAGCCAAACCCCAGCCTTCACCCAAATAATGTGCGGTCTTTTTGATGGCCAATGTTTTGGCATCTCTTAAAAGCGCCATCTGTTCACGCCAAGTAATTTGCCAAATGCCATCATCGGTAACGGTCAAGCCTTCAGCAAAAACAGACGGAGCAAGCTTTTTAACGCCATATGTTTCACCTGTTGCCAGATTAAGATAACCGATTTCCGACCGTCCATATAAGCCAGCTGAATAGACCAATCGATTTGAGCCATCAAGCTGTAAACCTTGAATAAAAATAGGGTGATGCACAGGATAGCTTTGGATTAATTTAAAAGAATTTGCCCAAGCTGGTATACTAAAGCACAGCCCAAAGAATATACAAAAAACCAAACGATATTTTTTCATTAATTGATACATAAATTTATATCACACTGGTATAATAAAAATCCCAACTAAGTTTCAGCTGGGATTTTGGCACAAATCAATTATTTGATTTTTGCTTCTTTAAAAAGTACATGTTGGCGAATTTTTGGATCAAATTTTTTGATTTCCATTTTGCCAGGCATGGTACGCTTATTTTTAGTGGTGGTATAAAAATAACCAGTACCAGCGGTAGAAACGAGTTTAATTTTATCTCTCATGATTGTATCCTTTATCCATTCGGTAATTGGTAAAAATCGTTAGATTTTTTGACCTTGGGCACGCAAATCGGCAAGCACTTTTTCAATGCCATGCTTGTCAATGATACGCATACCTTTTGAAGATACACGAAGACGCACAAAACGGTTTTCAGATTCTACCCAAAAACGATGGTTGTGTAGATTTGGCAGAAAACGGCGACGGGTTTTGTTGTGTGCGTGAGATACATTATTACCCACAAGTGGGCGTTTTCCAGTCACTTGACATACTCGAGACATGGTGAACTCCTAATTTAGTGGCACGGATATTGAGCGGTATCAGGTGTGCCGGTCATGCTTGGTGCTTGGTTATTTGTGGTATGGACACAGCACAAATAAAGCAGGACTTTTCAATGGTTGAGCCACTTATTTCTTACCGTTAAAGGCGACGACAATCAAGAAGTAGCAGAAAAATTAAAGCCCAAATTATACACGAACTTATATATCTTGACAAGGTATTTTCGAAAGTTTCAGCAATAGGGCGATGGATTGGGCTTAGGCTAGTTTTTTTGGCGTTAATGCATTGATTGGCATACCGATTCCTGCCCAGCCATAACGCATAAAATTACGGATATTGGCATGATCAATACCTTGAGGGGTATTTTGTACAGCACGATAGTGTTCTGCAAATAATTTTAGGGTATCGACTTTATTAAGCCCATGCTGTTTTGCTAGGCTAAATACCTTAGCACTGCCTTCGTTGGTACCTAGTGCATTAGCCACCTCGCCATTTGAAAATTCAATCGGCTGATAATTATAATGTGCATCAATAAAAGCAAGCACATCATGAAAGGTCAGCTGATTTGATTCTACACCTGCTAAAATGCGTGAAATGTCTGTTGTTTTCATGATGTCTCTATGGCTTAGCGGTTAAAATAATCGTCATCATCAAATGAGGGTGGGGCAAAATTACCACCTTGTTCTAAATGACTCATGTGCATTTGCATAGAGCGTTCGTGTTGGATACGCTGATAAATCTCCTCACGATGCACAGCGATGTCTTTTGGGGCATTGACACCTAAGCGGACTTGATTGCCTTTGACGCCAAGTACAGTTACACTGACCTCATCACCAATCATTAAGGTTTCGCCAACACGGCGGGTTAAAATTAGCATTATTATACTCCTTTGATACCACCAAATTGCTGTTATTTTCCCATTTTAATCCATCATTATCGCAAATTGGTGTGGTTGTGGGGCGGATTAACCCCAAAAAAATCTGCTTAACGCAATATTATAAGGGGCATTAAGCAGATTGTCAGTAACTTTTCAAAAGATTTCGTTATTTTTTTGTGTCATAACTGTTGAAATCAGGGTGTGGGTGTGTGATTAGCCCGCTACTTTGCTCTCACCATCTTCACGGTCAAGACCAAAGGCGGTATGTAGTGATTTAACTGCCTTTTCCAGACACTCTTCTTTGATGAGTACAGAGACTTTGATTTCAGAGGTTGAAATCATTTGTAGGTTAATGTTTTGGGATGCCAGTGTTTCAAACATTTTACTTGCCACGCCAGCATGTGAACGCATGCCCACGCCCACGATAGAGACTTTGACAACATCGCTTGTGCCAACAACATCGCTTGCTCCAATGTCATCTTTGACTTGCTCATTTAGGATTTTCATGGCTTTATTAAAATCACCGCGTGGCACGGTAAAACTAAAATCGGTTACGCCATTTTCGGACATGTTTTGGATAATCATGTCAACCTCAATGTTGGCTCTACCAATTGGGCTTAAAATGGCAGATGCAATGCCTGGATGATCAGGCACGCCAAGTACAACAATTTTGGCTTCATCACGGTTAAAGGCAATGCCTGAGATTACAGCGCGTTCCATATCATCTCCTTCATCAGCGGTAATTAGCGTACCGACAGTTTGTTTAAATTTATCATCAAATATTCCATCATCACCCTCATCAAAACTGGATAAGACACGAAGTGGCACTTGATATTTACCAGCAAATTCTACCGAGCGGATTTGTAGCACTTTTGAACCAAGAGATGCCATTTCTAACATTTCTTCAAAAGTGATTTTGGAGAGTTTTTTGGCTTTGGGTGTTACTCGTGGGTCAGTGGTGTACACACCGTCCACATCTGTATAGATTTGGCATTCATCTGCCTTAAGGGCTGCTGCTAAAGCAACGCCAGTTGTATCTGACCCACCACGCCCTAAAGTGGTCACATCACCATGTTCATCAATCCCTTGAAAGCCAGCAACTACAATGACACGACCTGCATTAAGCTCGCTTAGAATAGAATCGGTATCAATACTTTGAATGCGTGCTTTAGTATGAGTATCATCAGTATGAATAGCGACCTGATCACCTGTCATCGATTTGGCATCAACACCAAGTGATTGCAATGCCATGGCAAGCAAAGAGATGGAAACTTGTTCACCTGTACAGACCATCTGATCATATTCACGAGGGTCCGGGTCAGAGCTGATCTCACGAGCCAAACCGATTAAGCGGTTGGTTTCACCACTCATGGCAGATACCACCACCACAACCTGATGCCCATTATCATACCAACGCTTGACACGCTGGGCGACATTTTTGATGCGAGTGATGTTTCCCATCGAAGTCCCGCCATATTTTTGTACGATTAATGCCATGAATGATACCTTATAAATCAAATAACGATCATCACTGATTTTAATTTATAATCAGTTGTAGTGAATTTGGTGATTAAGACTGGCTGTAACAGCTTTTTGATAAAACCTAAATATTTTAGCGGATTGGGCGGTATATGACAAGCATTTTATCATCTGTATGCCAATACTGACGCCCAAGGCTAATATCAAAGTTGGTCGGGTGCTGATTTTAGCCCCATCAGATGATAAGTGTGATTATCCTTCGTTCTTTTAATCATTAATAATTTTTCACCCCTTTAATAATTTATCTTCAAACTCCGCTCCAGATTCTGCCAATTTATCGCTTTGGCTGTTATAAAATTTTAAACCTTTCCTTAAATAAAGAATTTCCTTCTATAACCCCACTCTCAACTTGAAATAAGCAACTCAAACTGAAATGGGGATTGCCTAACTGTGTATTAATCACAAAGCAGAAGTTATAAGCCAATATTTTACGCATAAATCTGTGAGACAAATGCCATAAATCTCTGGCTCTAAGCTTTTGCATATTAAACCGCCCAAACAACCGATCAATCACCGTTTCAATATCGCCACGAGCATTTTTAAGACGATTGATGATAAATTCGTCAATGGGCATGGCTTATCCTCTAATCTTTTTGGTCTTTGATTAAAGTTTAGGTTCATGCCTTCTTTGTTTTAATCCCCTCTTAAAGGTGTTAAGGGTGGGGTAACTTGTATTTAAAGTTATTAAAGTAACTTACATCAAGTCAAGTAAGCCATATCAAGTCAATCAAACAAAGTAGACCATAAATGAGCTGTCATTAAAATGGTCGTTATTTAATGTTTAATATTAAATATTTAAAAACAAGCCCTAGGGTCATATTTTTTTGTCCTATTCTAACCCTAAGGCTCATTGTATCTGCGACTTATCTCATCTGTGATTTATTTTGCCTGCCATTTATTCCGCCTGCTTAAGTGTTTCTGAGTCCTTGAGCATTTTTTCGATGGGATGAGATAAAATTAACAGCATCACCGCACTCACCACCAAAAATATCGCCATGGTGGCAAATAAGTTGGGTAAGTCATTAATGGTATCAGCGGTGACATAGCCACCAAAAAACGCCGCCACCAGATTACCCACCGCAATCGACGCAAAAAACAAGCCCATGATTTGTCCCTGCATTCGCTCAGGAGCAAGCTTTGTCATTGATGATAAGCCAACAGGGCTAAGTGCCAATTCACCCAGTGTCAATAGGAGCAAACTGCCCACCAGCCACATGGGTGATACCAATATACCGGGTTGGTTCACCACATGGTTGGCCGCCACAATCATCAAGCCAAACCCTGCTGCTGCCAATAACATGCCCAAAGCAAATTTTGTCATACTGCTTGGTTCAAGCCCTTTATTTGCCAATTTGACCCAAATCACACTGACAATGGGGGCAAGCAATAAGATAAAAAATGGATTCAAAGATTGAAACCAGAGGCTTGGAATGTTAAAGCCCATCACATTCAAATCGGTATAACGATCGGCAAATAAGTTAAAAGAAGTGGGCTGCTGCTCAAAGCTTGACCAAAATAAGGTCGAACCAATGATGAGTAAAAAACAAATCAACAAACGAACTTTTTCATTTTTGCTTAAACTTGGGCTAATAAAGCGATACAAAAAATACAAAACAATCGTTCCTGCAATCAGATAAGTCATGTATTCAGCAACCACTTGTGGATTAAATGGCATGATGCCCATCATAATTAACCCAACCACCACGGTAAGCACCGCCACCACCGCAAAAACCCACCGCCCCACATTGGCAACCTGACCACTGGGGTACTCCCACACAGGGGTGATGTTATTTTCTTGAGCGTATTTTTTTAGGCTGGCATGTGCATAAAAGCGGTACAACAATAAAGCCACCAACATGCCAAAACCACCGACCCCAAAGCCGACATGCCACATGCCTTGTTCTTTAAAAATCCCCACAATTAAAGACGCAAACAACGCCCCAATGTTAATACCCATATAAAATAGCGTAAACCCAGCATCACGACGGCCATCACCGTCAGGATATAATGCCCCCACCATCACCGAAATACAGGTTTTAAACAACCCTGAACCGATGACAATGAACATCAACCCCAAAAAAAACACCGACGCACCCACCATGGTAGATAACGCAATGCACAAATGACCCAAGGCAATGATTAAACTGCCCCACCACAATGCCCGTTCTTGCCCAAGCCAGTTATCCGCAAGCCAACCACCTGGCACTGCCATTAAATACATTGCCCCAGCAAAAATACCATAAATGGCAGAAGCAGTAACATCATCAAAGCCAAACCCGCCACTTTGAATGGTTGCCACCATAAACAGCACTAACAAAGGACGAATGCTATAATAAGAAAAACGCTCCCACATCTCAGTAAAAAATAGTGGTTGCAAGGGTTTTGGGTGTCCCATAAAACCACTGTCTTTATGGGGCTTTATTGGCGTATCGCCTTCCAAATGGTTGATATTTTGCGTCATACTGTGTATGTCCTTATTTAAATTGAATTTATCCAAAAAAAGCATTATTTCATCAAATAGGCGATTTGTAAATTATTTTTTACACCCCGCTCTCAACTGGAAACTTGAAATAAGTAACTCAAACTGAAATGGGGGATTGCCTAACTGTTTATTACTCACAAAGCAGAAGTTATAAGCCAATATTTTACGCATAATTAAAAAAAATGTGTGCATATATTGCAATGCTTGGCAAACATGCACACATTTTGGTTGGTAATCTCCATTGTGGCATTTGCTGATTAAAAGACACTATGGATAAAGTTTAACCCAATTTCTCCCCAATCCAATCTGTCAAGCCAGTCATCAGCTTTGGCAGGTTCGCCACGTCGGTTGCACCCCCTTGGGCAAAGTCTGGTTTGCCGCCACCTTTGCCACCTAAGTTTTCGCTTAGGTGCTTGATGATGTCGCCTGCTTTGATTTTGCTTGTTAAGTGTTTGCCCACGCTTGCGGTCATGGCGATTTTGTCTTCACCGTCTGCCGTATAGACGCTTGCCAGTATCACAATGCCATCGGCCAGTTTTGACTTCATGTCGTCTGATAAGGTGCGTAATGCTTTATTATCCATGCCATTGACGGTGGCAATCAGCACTTTTTGACCATGGATATTTTTTAGGTTGTCCATCAATGAATTGGCGTGTAGGCTGGCAAATTTTTGGTTTAGCCGTTCAATTTGTTTTTCCAGATGACGGTTTTTGTCGCTCAACTGTGCCACACGCTGGGCGATTTCATGGCGTTTGGCTTTAAACTGATTGGCAAGTTGGTTTAATTGCTTATCGCCTTGTTGCACATAATTAACCGCTCCCATGCCTGTGACGGCTTCTATACGGCGAACACCTGCTGAAATGCCTTGTTCGCTTACGATTTTAAATAGCCCAATATCCCCTGTACGAGTCACATGCAGACCGCCACACAGCTCAATGGAAAATGGTTTGCCATCTTTATCGGTTGTACCCATGGACAGCACACGCACCGTATCGCCGTATTTTTCGCCAAAGAGCATCATTGCCCCTTTGTTTTTGGCACTGTCAATGTCCAAAATCTCAACATGGGCAGGGGTGTTGGCCAATATTTGTTGGTTTACCATGGTTTCAATTTGGCTGATGTTTTGTTCGGTCAATGGTTTGTCATATGAAAAATCAAAACGAAGCAAATCGCTGCTCACCATTGAGCCTTTTTGGCTAACCCCATCGCCCAATATGGTGCGTAAAGCGGCGTGTAGCAAATGAGTGGCAGAGTGGTTTTTGGCACTGGACGCACGCACCTGACTTGCCACTTGGGCGGTCGCTGACTGATTGTTGTTAATATGCCCCATTTTCACCACCCCATGATGAATGATGGCTTGTCCTGATTTTTGGGTGTCTAACACATCAAATACGCCAGATTCGGTGCTGATTTCGCCAAGCTCCCCCACCTGTCCGCCACTCTCGGCATAAAATGGGGTTTTATCAAGGATTAACACACCCTCATCACCTTCTGCCAGTGTATCAACAGCCTTGCCATCTTGATAAAGATGAATCACGGTGCTGTCATTATCAAGCCGTTCATAGCCTAAAAATTCGGTGGCACTGTCTACTTGAATGAGTGCGTGATAATCCATGGCAAATTTGCCTGCTTCACGCGCCCTTGTGCGTTGCTCTGCCATGCTCAGCTCAAAGCCCGCCTCATCAATGGTGATGCCTTTTTCACGCACGATATCAGCGGTCAAATCCGCAGGAAAGCCATAGGTGTCATATAATTTAAACACCGTTTCACCCGCTAAGGCATCGCCTTGCTGTAAGCTGTCCAATTCTTGCGACAGCAGTTTTAGCCCTTGCGATAATGTTTTGGCAAATTGTTCTTCTTCTTTTAAAATCGCTTGTTCAATTTTGTGCTGTTCATGACGCAGTTGGGGGTAGGCATCGCCCATGATGTCAGCAAGTGGGTGAACCAGCTGATAAAAGAATGCATCGGTTGCCCCAAGTTTGTTGCCATGACGCACCGCACGGCGAATGATGCGACGCAACACATAGCCACGACCTTCATTGCTTGGGATAACCCCATCAGCAATCAAAAACGCCACCGAACGAATGTGGTCAGCAAGCACCTTCAAAGATGGCTCATTTTGAATGTCGGTATCGGTTGGTAAGCCAATGATGTTGACCGCCTTTGTCATCAGCTTGGTAAAAATATCAGTCTCATAATTGCCATGCACCCCTTGCATGATGGCACTGATGCGTTCAAGCCCCATGCCTGTATCAACCGACGGCTTGGGCAGCGGCTGCATTGTGCCATCTTTTTGGCGGTTAAACTGCATAAAGACACAGTTCCAAATCTCAATATAGCGGTCGCCATCTTCGTCAGGCGTACCGGGCAGACCACCCCAAATATGCTCACCATGGTCATAAAAAATCTCTGTGCAAGGGCCGCAAGGGCCTGTATCCCCCATCATCCAAAAGTTATCGGATTGGTACGCCCCGCCTTTATTATCGCCAATGGCAATGATACGCTCTTGGGGCAGACCGATGTCTTTGTGCCAAATGTCAAAGGCTTCATCATCGGTGTGATAAACAGTCACATAAAGACGGTCTTTTGGCAAGGCAAGCCATTTTTCATCGGTTAAAAATTCCCACGCAAAGGCAATGGCGTCCTTTTTAAAATAATCACCAAAACTAAAATTGCCCAGCATCTCAAAAAAAGTATGATGGCGAGCGGTGTAGCCCACATTATCAAGGTCATTATGCTTACCGCCAGCACGCACGCACTTTTGTGATGACACAGCACGCACATAGTCGCGTTTTTCTAACCCCAAAAAAGTGTCTTTAAACTGATTCATGCCTGCATTGGTAAACAGCAGCGTGGGGTCATTGTGCGGAATGAGACTTGATGAGGGAACATGGGTATGCTGTTTTGAGACAAAAA
>NZ_KV796849.1:106589-140274 GCF_001809255.1 Moraxella sp. HMSC061H09 | reverse complement strand
AAAAAGTCAATAAAGGCTTGGCGTACTTCATTTGATTGCATGGTTTTCATATAAAATCCTTGGCTAAAGGCAGCGGATATTTTGTATTTATGGGTTAAATTGATGGGACAACTAAGCTAGCTTGGATAAAAATGCTTATAAAAATGCTTGTCGCAGTTGCCAAAAATGATTAATTTTAGCATAAATGATGATAAATGTAAGTGATTTATGCAGGCTTGGTGCAATTTTTGTACATAAAACACAGCATCACAAAAATTTTATAGAAATTTTTGAAAAATCGCTTAACATTTGTGCAAAAAAAGTGTATAAATAGGGTATTCCACAAAAACTATGGGGTTTTATATGAATATACCATTATTTAGTGCGATTTTTTCAATTGCGTTTACAGTGATTATTGGCGTGTTGATGATTGTTGCTTTTGTTACTGGGTTTGATAAAGGTATGCATATCATTGGTGCTGTAGTTATTGGTGCGGTGATTAGTTTGCCTGTAGCACTCTTTGTTACCAAAAGACTTGCTCAGCTGACAAGTGGTTCAAATAAAGCACCTAAAGCGTAATTAATTTTAAAAAATATTCGCTTGCCAATCTTATCAAAAGCCAGCCAAAAAAATCACCGCAAGTTTACTAAGCGGTGATTTTTATATAAGAGATTATTATTAATTATTTAAAATAATCTTTAATATTTTTTGCTTGAATATCAGCATTGCCAATATAGGTGGCGGGGGTCAAGTCCGCCAAGCGTTTTTTCTCACTTGCTGGCACGGCATTTAGCTCATCACCATGAATAAAATCCAGCATCATCTCACGGGTCATGGCTTGTCCACGGGGTAAGGTTTTTAATTTTTCATACGGTTTTTCTATATTATAGCGACGCATGACGGTTTGGATGGGTTCGGCAAGCACTTCTTGTGCATTGTGCAAATCTTCATTAAGACGATTGGCGTTTATCTCCAATTTGCCAATGCCTTTTAAGCAGGCATCAAAGGCAATCAAACTTTGGGCAAAACCCACGCCCATGTTGCGAAGGACGGTTGAGTCGGTTAAATCTCGTTGCCAGCGTGAAATGGGCAATTTTTCGCCCAAATGAGCCAAGACCGCATTTGCCAAACCAAGGTTGCCTTCAGAGTTTTCAAAGTCAATCGGATTGACCTTGTGGGGCATGGTTGATGAACCCACCTCTCCATCTTTAAGTTTTTGTTTAAAGTAACCAAGCGAAATATAGCCCCACACATCACGGTTAAAGTCGATTAAAATCGTGTTAAATCGACGCAGGGCATCAAATAACTCCGCCATATAATCATGTGGTTCAATTTGGGTGGTGTATGGATTGAATGTTAAACCAAGACTGGTAACGAATTTTTGGGCATGGTCTGCCCAGTCAATGTTGGGATAAGCGGATAAATGGGCGTTATAATTACCAACCGCACCGTTTATTTTTCCTAATAATTCCACATGATTAAATTGGGTTAATTGGCGGTGTAGGCGATAGGCAACATTTGCCATTTCTTTGCCCAATGTGGTGGGGCTGGCGGTTTGACCGTGTGTGCGTGAGAGCATGGGTTGATTGGCGTGCGTTTGGGCAAGCGTGGCGATGGCGTCAATGAGTTGTTGCATGCTGCTTGCCAGCACATCACGACTTGCCTTTAACATTAAGGCATGTGATAAGTTGTTGATGTCTTCGCTGGTGCAGGCAAAATGGATAAACTCGCCCGCATTTTTAAGCTCGTCAATATCAGCGATTTGCTCTTTTAAAAAGTACTCCACCGCCTTGACATCGTGGTTGGTGGTGCGTTCAATCTCTTTGATACGCAGGGCGTTTTCTTCGCTAAAATTTTGCACAATTTCATCAAGGTGTTGGTTGGTTTTGGCAGAAAATGGCTGAATTTCTATCACCTGTGGGTGATTGGCAAGGGCTTGCAACCAACGGATTTCAACAGTAACCCGAGCGTGGATAAGTCCAAATTCGGACAGATACGGACGCAAAGCATCGCATTTAGAAGCATAGCGACCATCAAGTGGGGATAGGGCGGTAAGGGCAGATAACGGCATAGTCTTAAATTTCCTAAGCTTATTTTGGGGTTGTTTAATATTGGGTTGTTAATGTTGTTCAATGTGTGCTGTTTGGCTTTATATCATGGTAAAGCATTGATGACTTATCATGATTTATCTAGGTTGTCTTTAACTAGCTGAGTCATGTCTTGCTTGATTTCTTGGTCATTAATAACCGAATTTTCAATCAATTTATTTAACTGTTTTTCATCGGTTTTATTAAAACTTTGTGAATCGTCTAATTTTTTTTGCATCAAAGCATAAATATGGCGGCGATTGATACGCTCGGTTTTAATCTTTTTATGGTTTTTTATCCATGCCAACAACAACACGACAAGAAGCAACATACCAATGTAGCCAATGATGGGGAACATGATTGAGACCAGTTTTTTAAAACCTGCAAAGCTTAAGATAAAGCCGACCAAAACCAAGCCAATCAATATCCATTTAAAGCGCTGGTTGTCATCACCTGAAAAACGCTTGGCCAGCGAGTAATATAAACTGATGGCGGTATTAAAAATCATGGCAAAAATGATAAAACTCATCAAAGTGCCAAGCCATGGATGAACATTTGCCACCAATAATTGCATGGGTAAGTCAGCATCTAAAATCAAATCAATGTTGGCAAAGATGGTAAAAGCGGTGCAAGCACTGATTAAGCCGATGAGCGCACCCCCTAAAAATCCCCCACGGGCAGCTTCACCGACATACATGGTTTTACCACCAAGCACAAACGCCATGGATGCGCCTGTCATAATACACAAAGCGTAATAGTTGATTAAAGACAGCCACGCATTGGGAAAAATTTGAGGTTCTGATAACGCAATGCGGTCAAGGTAATCCCAATCGTAGCTTTTACCAACAAAGGTGTAGAGTGTCAAAGCGAAGATGATAAATACCACAATGGGTGTAAAGATACCGATTACAGCGGTGACTTTTTCAAAGTTTAGCATGCTAATGCCAATCACCAATAATGAACAAAGGGCTGCCCCAAGCCATGTGGGTGCCCCAAATTCTTGATTTAAATTAGCACCAGCACCAGCAATCATGACAAAGCCTAAGGTAAAACCACTGACAATCAATGACCAATCAAGTAATTTTGTTACCCAAGGACCTGCAATATTATCAAGGACTTGGCTGTGTTCATTGGCACGATAAAACGAGCCTAACGCCAAAATAATGCCCCCAAAAATGGCATGCAAAACCCCTAAAATCACAACGCCTATCATGCCCATTTTGCCAAAGCTTGCAAAATATTGAAATATCTCTTGACCAGAAGATAGACCAGCGCCTGTGATGACGCCAACATAAGCCAAAGCAATGATGATGATTTTTTGATGGTTAAATGAATATTTTGGTGGGTTTTGATGAAGCATTGGTATGATGAATTTTGATAAATGGCTTATAATTTTAACAAAAAATAACAATAAAATCAATAAATCTTTGCATTTGTCCCATCAATCACCCCACCCCCTAAGCAAATGTCGCCATCATAAAACACGACCGATTGGCCTTGTGTTACCGCACGCTGGGCATCACCAAACACCACTTTGACTGTATCACCTGTCTCATCAAGGGCAAAGACGGTACAATCTTGGTCACTCTGGCGATAGCGGGTTTTGGCGGTGCATCTAAAACCTTGCTTGCCAAAAATCTGAGCAGGCGGAGCAATTCCCCAATCCAGTTTATAAGCGGTGAGTTCGGTGGATTGTAACATGGCGTGGTCATGCCCCTGTCCGACGATGAGACGGTTATTTGTCAGGTCTTTGTGTAACACAAACCACGGCTCTTCGGGGCGATTTGCCACACCACCAATACCAATGCCGCCACGCTGTCCGATGGTGTAATACATCAAGCCATCATGTGTGCCAATTTTTATACCATCATCGGTGTAGATATCACCTTTTTGAGCGGGTAAATACTGTTGTAAAAAATCCTTAAACTTGCGTTCACCAATAAAGCAAATCCCTGTGGAGTCCTTTTTGTTGGCGGTGATAAGGTCATATTTTTGGGCAATGGCTCGCACTTGTGGTTTTTCAAGCTCACCGATGGGGAAAAGTGTCTTGGCGATTTTGTCGCCCCCCACAGCGTGTAAAAAATAACTTTGGTCTTTATTGGCGTCCAAACCACGCAGCAACTGGGCCTTGCCATCTTGGCTAAAACCACGGCGTGCGTAATGTCCTGTAGCGATAAAATCCGCCCCAAGTCCAAATTGTGGCCCAGACGCATAATCCAAAAAGGCTTTAAATTTAATTTCTTTGTTGCATAAAATATCAGGGTTTGGCGTGCGTCCTGCTTGGTATTCTGCCAAAAAATGTTCAAAAACATTGTCCCAATATTCCATGGCAAAGTTAGCGGTGTGTAATTTGATGCCGATTTTATCCGCCACCGCTTGGGCATCAGCCAAATCAGTCATGGCGGTGCAGTATTCACTGCCATCATCTTCTTCCCAGTTTTTCATAAACAAGCCTTCAACATGAAAGCCTGCTTGTTGTAACAAAACAGCCGATACCGAGCTGTCCACACCGCCAGACATGCCAACGATGACTTTGATGTCTTTGGGGGCTTTGCCATAAGATTGGGCAATATCAGATAGACGGTAGGCGTTCATGGTTG
Source organism: Moraxella sp. HMSC061H09 (assembly GCF_001809255.1). Classification (NCBI taxonomy): domain Bacteria; kingdom Pseudomonadati; phylum Pseudomonadota; class Gammaproteobacteria; order Moraxellales; family Moraxellaceae; genus Moraxella; species Moraxella sp. HMSC061H09. Next base: position 135,608 of record NZ_KV796849.1, on the reverse strand, counting down.
TCTCTTTTTATCAGATTGTGGTAAACTTGTGCCATTATATGGGGCTTGCCAGTCATTTTACAAGCATTGTCCACAACAAATCAAAAAGGCTTTATGATGATAAAAATCGGTCAAGGCATAGATGTGCATTCATTCACACAGGGTGATTTTGTGATGCTTGGCGGTGTACGCATTCCCCACAGCCATGGCATAAAGGCTCATTCAGATGGCGATGTACTGCTACATGCTTTATCAGATGCCCTTTTGGGAGCGTTGGCATTGGGTGATATTGGGCAGCATTTTCCTGATGCAGATGATGCTTATCAAGGTGCTGATAGCAAAGTTTTGCTAAAACATGTTTATGCGTTGGTGCAAGCAAAAGGCTATACGCTTGGTAACGCTGACATGACGGTCATTTGTGAATTACCGAAGCTATCACCGCACAACCTTGCCATGCGTGAGTGCATTGCAGGCGTGTTGGGTGTCAGTGTAGACTGTGTGAGTATCAAGGCAACCACCAACGAAAAAATGGGCTGGATAGGGCGTGGTGAGGGCATTTGGGCAAGTGCAACGGTGCTGCTTATTAAAAACCATGCTTATTAAAAACAGTGGTGTGTTTGTTTGGTTTTTTTTGTCATTAACAATAAATATGGGATCTAAATGATTGCTAAAAATACCGCTTTATTGCTCATTGACTTACAACAAGGCTTTTATGATGAAGCCTACTGGGGCGGTCATCGCAACAACCCAAACTGTGAGCAGGTTTGTTTTGAACTACTTAGCCATTGGCGAGAGCAAGATTTGCCCATTTTTCACATTCGTCATTCATCAACCACGCCCCAATCACGCTTACACCCCACACATCAAGGTTTTAATTGGATTGAACTTACCAAACCTTTGCCTTGTGAACATGTCATTACAAAGCATGTCAATAGCGGTTTTATTGGCACAGATTTACAGCAGCAACTGACCAAAGCGGGCATTGATACGCTTGTTCTTGTTGGGCTGACAACCAACCACTGTGTATCCACAACCGCACGCATGGCAGCTAATTTGGGCTTTACCACTTTTGTGGTATCCGATGGTACAGCAACTTTTGATAGAATGGGAGCAACTGGCGAGCGATTTGACAGTCAGCTTGTCCATGAAATCAGTCTTGCCAATTTGCATGGTGAATTTGCCACTGTACTTACAAGTGCTGAACTTTTACATAAATACACCTTGTAAAAATCGCCATTTACCCCCATAATAGCCCAAATTTCTCAAATCGGAGCGAACCATGACCGACATCAACCCAGAAACCAAAACCTTAATTGAAAACCAAATCAAAGACCATGCTGTCCTACTGTATATGAAAGGCACGCCCCAGTTTCCCCAATGTGGATTTTCAGCGCGTGCCATTGAAGTGTTAACACAAATCGGTCGTCCTTTTGCTTTTGTCAATATCCTAGAAAATCCTGAAATTCGCTCAACCCTGCCATTGATTGCCAATTGGCCAACTTTTCCACAGCTTTGGGTCAATGGTGAGTTAATCGGTGGTAGCGATATTATCCTACAAATGTATCAATCAGGTGAGTTAAAACCACTCATTGAAGAGCATAGCTCTGATGCCTGATTACTTAATATCTTACACAAATATCAAAAAAAGACTGCTGATGACATTAGCGGTCTTTTTTGATGGTCAAGATTGTTTGGATTGAATTATTTAGCCATATTACATACAATAATCAGCATAATTTGTATGTATTATCAATCAAACTCAGACGAAGTTGCGCTTATGGCTAAAACATATTTATTGACTGCATCGATAATGTCTATGGCAATCTCTGGATGTCAAGTCATCCATGCCAATCAAGGTAAGGTTAATACTAATTCTGCTGTCATCACAGGTGCAGACGCTCACACGCCTGAACATGCAACGGGACTGACCGAACAACAGCAGGTGATTGTAAGTGATTTTATGGTAGCATCAGCCAATCCATTAGTAACTCAAGCAGGCTATGATATCTTAAAATAAGGCGGTAGTGCTGCAGATGTGATGGTGGCGGTGCAGACGACACTAAGCCTAGTAGAGCCACAGTCGTCAGGCTTGGGCGGTGGTGCATTTGTGTTGTATTGGGATAATACCGCCAAAACATTGACCACATTTGATGGGCGTGAGACGGCACCGATGCGTGCGACGCCAGAGTTATTTTTGGATAAAGATGGCCAGCCATTGAAATTTATGGAAGCGGTGGTCGGTGGTCGCTCGGTGGGTACGCCTGCTATCCCTAAACTGATGGAGACAATACATCAGCGATACGGTGTATTGCCTTGGGGAAAATTATTTGATACGCCGATCCGCTTGGCAAAACAAGGCTTTGAGGTGTCGCCAAGGCTTGCCATCTCGGTTGAGCAAAATTGGCAGCATTTGGCACGCTATCCAAAAACAGCCGCTTATTTTTTGCCGAATGGTGTGTCGCTACAAGCAGGCAGCTTGCTGAAAAATTTAGAATTTGCTGACAGTGTTCAGGCGTTAGCAGTTCAAGGTGCAAAAAGCTCTGCATACTGGTAAATATGCCCAAAATATCGTTTCGGTTGTCCAAAATGCTAAGGATAACCCCGGTCAATTATCCTTACAAGATTTATCTGATTATCAAGTGGTGGAACGCCCACCTGTTTGTGTGACTTATCGTATTTATGAAGTATGCGGTATGAGTGCACCAAGCTCAGGGATTGCTGTGGGTCAGATTTTGGGGATTTTAAATGAATTTTCACCCAATCAGGTGGGGTATGATGCTGAAGGCTTGCGTCTCTTGGGCGATGCTTCTAGGCTTGCGTTTGCGGATCGTGATGTATATTTGGGCGACCCTGATTTTGTACCTGTACCCATTCGCCAGTTGATTTCCAAAGACGACCTAAAACATCGCAGCCAGCTGCTTAAGCAGTCGGATAAGGCACTGCCTAGCGTATCTGCAGGTGATTTTATTCATGAGTGGGTGTCCTCACAAGCGATTGAGTTACCTTCTACCAGTCATATCTCAATTGTGGATAAGGCGGGTAATGTGCTATCAATGACGACTTCCATTGAAAATGCGTTTGGCTCAACTTTGATGGCAAATGGTTACTGGCTCAACTTTGATGGCAAATGGCTACCTGCTGAATAATGAGCTGACAGACTTTAGTTTTGAGCCAATAAAGCAGGGCAAACAGGTCGCCAATCATGTCGAGCCTGGTAAGAGACCACGCTCCTCAATGGCACCAACCATCGTATTTAAAGCAGGCAAGCCTTATATGGCAATCGGCTCCCCAGGTGGTAGCCGAATCATTGGCTATGTCGCTAAGACGATTGTGGGCATCGTGACTGGAATATGGATATCCAAGATGCCATCAGTGCACCCAATTTATTAAATCGTTTTGGTAGCTATGAATTAGAGATGGATACAACCGCCGTCCAATGGCAACACGCATTAAATGATTTGGGCTATAAGACTGATGTGCGTAAGCTAAATTCAGGTGTTCAAGCCATTATTATCGAGCCAAGCAGGCTGGTTGGCAGTGCCGATCCACGCCGAGAAGGTCGAGTGATGGGTGATTAGAGGTGAAGCTTGTATTTTGTGAATTTGACCATATTAAGTTAATCATTAAAATAGGGGGAAATTGTGAGTAATCAAACAAAAATACAAGCCATCAAGCAAGCTTCTGAGCAGATTTTGGCAATTTGTGAGACACCAAACACAGCATTACAAGCCATTCATTTGATTTTAAGGCATGGTGGGGCAGGAGAGTTGTCTTGGCAAGTGGTGTATCAGCGGGTTATGGCTGATGAAGATGTGATTGGTGCTGGTTATTTGATTGATTTTGCACAAACTGCCGAAAATTTACCATTTGATGTATTGCCTTTGATTAGCCTTATACTAAACAAAGGTGATGAGACGCTAAAAACCACCATGTTAAATAAATTACCTGATAATGCCAAGGAAAATTTACGCATTATGGGCTATATATGTTAGGTCTTAAAGTATCTTTTTATACAAAAAACACTCATGAATAGTCTTATGAGTGTTTTTTAATGAGCGATACCGTAAACCAAAATAAAATCACAGCGTCCAACTTCGGTCTATCCATGCTCTTGGTTCATCGATAAACATGGCATAAGCCTAAAGCAAGATACTCACAAATATCTAAATGTAATAAAAAGCCTGCTGTCAATTTGCAGGCTTTTTGGGTGGTGAATTAATGGTTTTCTTTGGCATGATTTAGGGTGTATTTTGGAATTTCGATCACCAAATCCTCATCAGCAACAATACACTGGCAAGATAAGCGTGAATCTGGTTCAAGACCCCAAGCACGGTCAAGCAAATCGCCTTCAATATCATCCATTTCTTCTAGGCTATCAAAGCCTTGTCGTACAACAACATGGCAAGTTGTGCATGCCTTGGACATATCGCAGGCGTGTTCAACTTTTATACCACGCTCGAGCATGGCTTGGCATAGATTTTCACCCTCTGCAACCTCGATGGTTGCACCCTCTGGGCAAATTTCGTGATGAGGTAAAATGGTTACAACGGTCATGATGTTCTCTTATTAATAATATTTAAACTTTTCTTCTTAAATTAAGATAAAATTAAGATAAAATTCATATTTAATCTATAAAATTGATTAAACATTTACTTTAATTTACCAGTCGCTGGTGCGTGTACCAGTAAGGGCGTCTTTGACATTTTTATCCATAATAACACTGGCAAAATGGTCACTGTGTACCTTTAAGGCTTTGATGGCTTCGTCAATGGCGGCCTTGTCATCTGTATTTAGTGAATCTGCCGTCACTTGCATATGATGGCGTAAATTTGTCTGTTCTTCATCGCTAAGTAAATCGGTAAATTCATCCAAAGCTGACTGTAAGGCAAGTAATTCCCTTTGGGCTTCAACTTTAGTTTCGATGAGCATGCGAGCAGCTTTATCTTCAGCAGCATGAATAAAACCCGCCTGCAAGAGCTGCTCTTGTTGCTCTTCGGATAAACCATAGCTTGGACTGACTTGAATTTGACTGATGATGTCTGTCGTTGTTTCACGAGCGGATACCGTCAACTGACCATTGGCATCGATGGCATAAGTTACCTCAATGCGTGCCAAACCTGCTTTCATCGGTGGAATGCCATGTAGCTCAAAGCGTGCCAATCTTCGGCAATTGGCAACCGTATCACGCTCACCTTGCACCACTTGGATAATCATACCAGTTTGTCCGTCTTGATGTGTGGTAAAAACTTGACGGCGAGTCACTGGAATGGGGGTATTGCGTGGAATGATAACCTCCACCAATCCACCCATTGTTTCAATCCCAAGCGATAAAGGCGTCACATCTAAAAGAAGTAGCGTTTCGTTTGATTGATTAATCAGTTGATCAGCAGCAATGCCAGCACCGATAGCAACAACCTCATCAGGATTAATATTGCATAACGGCGTACGCTCAAAATATGCTGTAACGGCATTTTGAATGACTGGCATGCGTGTTGAGCCGCCCACCAAAATGATGTCATTGAGATTGGATTTGTCAATTTTGGCATCACGCATGACCTGTTCACAAGATTGAATGGTACGACGGATAACAGGTTGTATAATCTCACTTAACATGTCATTATTTAGTGTTTGCGTGACTAAAATACCACCAATCTCAACTTCAATAACAACACTGTCTTGACTACTTAATGCTTGTTTATAGGTTTTGGCAAGTTTTGCTAAGCGAGATTTTTCAGTCTCATCAATATCTGCTGGGGTCAGGTGAGATGATTGTATTAACCAATGTGCAATCAGTCGGTCAATGTCATCGCCACCAAGGGCAGAATTACCCCCTGTGGCAAGTACCTCAAAGACACCCTCAGATAAGCGAAGCAATGAGACATCAAAAGTACCGCCCCCAAGATCATAGACCAAATAATTTCCTTGAGCGGTATTTTTATCGATGCCATAGGCAATTGCTGCTGCAGTTGGCTCATTGAGTAGGCGAAGTACATTTAAGCCTGCTGCGGTCGCTGCATCTTTGGTGGCGGCCCGCTGAGCGTCATCAAAATAGGCAGGTACGGTAATCACCGCACCTTGAATACTGTCTGGTGGTAAGGCAGCGGCGGCATGATTTTTTAGATGTCTTAAAATATATGCAGAAGTTTCTACAGGGCTTTTTTCACCTTGAGCGGTTAAAAAAGCAGGCATGGTTTGATGATTGCCAGACAAATCATAAGGATGAGAAAATTTAATGTCTGATTTGGCACGCCCCATGAATCTTTTGGCGGAGATGATGGTGTTTTTATGGTCATCGGCATAGTTTAAGGCATCATTACCGACGATAGGGCGGCTGCTTTTTTTACCATAATAAACAACCGATGGCAACAGTGGCGACTGACCAAAAGCAAGCACTTCGGAGCGTCCTGATCTGACAACGGCAACCAAGGAATGTGTTGTACCCAAATCAATACCAAGGGCATAACGATGCTGATGGGGGTTTTTGCTTTGATTGGGTTCGCTGATTTGTAATAAAGACATGATGGATTCTTATACTGGCTAATGTGGCTAAAAATAAGAGCTTAAGTGATTGGGCATTTTAAGCCTAACAGTCAATTAAAATGTGTGTATGATATGACACTTGTCAAATTTTAACATCTTGGTATGGTAAAAGTTTTGTCAAAGCAGTGTGATTATACATACAAATCATCATCATGACCTTGGGATAATAATTTGGTAACTTTGGCATCGATATCAACCAGTAATTTGCTAAGAAATTGGAGCTTACGGGTTGCATCTATTGCTTCTGCCCATGTGTGATTTTGATAATTTTGCATAAATCTTGTAGATTGCTCTTGGCTGAGTGCATGAACTTGGTTGGATATTTGATCCAAAACCATTTTGTCATCGGTCGTATCTAAGCGAATACGCAAGTCCATCATTTCATCTAAAAAGTCCCAATCATTAATAGACTGCGACAAATCTACTGCCTGACCAGACAGCTCAAGCAAATAAGCAGCTCGGCTGTCGGCATGGGATAAGACTTGATAGGCATGATTGATAAGCGAAGCTTGGTTGGTGCTGGCTTTATTGGCATCTCGATCAGGATGATGCTGTTTTTGTAGCGATAATAATGCTGATTTTAACGCATTTTTATCAATATCAAATGCGATAGGTAGCCCAAATAAACCAAAAAAGTTAGCTTTGTTCATCATAAATTCCTTATCAAGATTGGCGATTAAACGGTAAATGATTCACCACAACCACATTCGCCTGTTTGATTGGGATTGGTGAACTTAAAGCCAGAGTTTAGGCCTTCTGTGACATAATCCATTTGTAGTCCGTTTAGATACACCAAGCTTTTGGGGTCAATAAATACCGATACGCCGTGCGATTCAAAACGCTCATCACTATTATTTGGGTCGTCCACAAATTCAAGTACATAAGCAAGACCAGAACAGCCAGCTGTGCGTACACCAACTCGAATACCAACACCGCTACCACGATTTTCAAGAAAATCTTTAATATGTTGTGCTGCTTGTGTGGTTAAATTGATCATAGCGACTCCTTTGTTTACCTATGAAATTGATGAAATTGACCACATTTTGATATGCTGATTCATCAAAACCAACCGTTACAGTTTAGATTATCTGGATAGTTGGGCTTATTTATGCTTGTGCTTTGGTTTGATAATCTTCAATGGCGGCCTTGATGGCATCTTCTGCCAGTACTGAGCAATGTACTTTGACAGGCGGTAAGGCAAGCTCATTGGCAATGTCTTTATTTTTAATGGCGGCAGCTTGGTCAAGTGTTTTGCCTTTTAGCCATTCTGTGACCAATGAGCTTGAGGCAATCGCTGAGCCACAGCCATAAGTTTTAAATTTAGCATCTTCAATGATGCCATCATCACTCACTTGAATTTGTAGTCGCATCACATCGCCACAGGCGGGGGCTCCGACCATGCCTGTGCCGACATTTTTGGCAGCTTTATCCAAATTGCCCACATTGCGTGGATTTTCATAGTGATCAATAACTTTATCTGAATATGCCATAATTGACTCTCTTATAGTTAAGTTTAACTTGATTGAGGCATTTAATGACTTAATGGATTAACTGCCTCATCTTGCTATTTAGGTTTTGTGTAAATGGTTGATATGGGTCTAACTTTAGAATAATTTTAAACAATTGTGCAAAATCTGCCCAAAAATATGACTGAGTTTTTGGCGGATTAATGCTCTTGCCACTCAACGGTATTTAGGTCAATGCCTTCTTTAAACATATCCCAAAGTGGGGATAATTCACGCAATTTATCAACCGCTTCATGGATTTGGCTTAATACCAAATCAATGTCTTGCTCGGTTGTGTAGCGACCAATACTAAAGCGGATAGATGAATGGGCAAGCTCATCAGGGCGACCAATCGCACGCAAGACATAAGAAGGCTCAAGCGTCGCTGAAGTACAGGCAGACCCTGATGATACCGCCAAGTCTTTTAGGCTCATCATCAAGCTTTCGCCTTCAACAAAATTAAAGCTAACATTGATGATATTAGGAATGCCATGCTCCATTGAGCCATTTAAATAAACTTCTTCGATATCTTGTAAGCCATGCCAAAGTTTATCTCGCAGTGCTTTGATGTGCGTATGGTCTTCGTCAAATCGTTGTACAGATAAAGCAAACGCCTCTCCCATGCCAACAATTTGGTGCGTTGCCAAAGTGCCTGAACGCATACCACGCTCATGACCGCCACCATGTTGTTCAGCTTTGATACGCACGCGTGGCTTACGACCAACATACAATGCACCGATGCCTTTTGGACCATAGATTTTATGACCGCTAAAGCTCATCAGATCTACTTTAAGCTCACCGAGGTTGATTTTAATTTTGCCAACTGCTTGGGCAGCATCCACATGAAATAACACACCTTTTGCGCGTGTGATTTCACCAATGGCAGCGATATCGGTAATGGTACCAAGCTCATTATTGACTGCCATCAAACTCACCAAGATAGTGTCATCACGCAATGCGTTTTCAACTTGTTCTGGGTAAATTAAGCCTGTACCTGCTTCAGGCTCAAGATAAGTAATCTCAAAGCCTTCTTGTTCTAATTGACGGCAAGTATCCAGTACCGCTTTGTGTTCAATTTTACTGGTAATGATGTGTCTGCCACGACCTTCATAAAAATGTGCCACGCCTTTGATTGCCAAATTATCTGATTCGGTTGCCCCTGAAGTAAAAACAATTTCTCTTGGGTCGGCGCCAACCGTTTCAGCGATTTGTAAGCGTGCATTTTCAACAGCTTCTTCTGCTTGCCAGCCAAAGCCATGCGAGCGTGAAGCGGGGTTACCAAAAATGCCCTCAAAGGTAAGATAATTGACCATTTTATCTGCGACCTCTTTGGCAACAGGTGTTGTGGCGGCGTAGTCTAAATAGATGAGTGAAGTCTGGCTCATGCTGGATTCCCAATTAAAGTGATGGTTGTGATTTGTGAATTATCTTTTTCAAACTGATGTAGGCGATTGACTTGGCGATCAGCGATGGTTTGTGTATTTTTGGTTTCTAAAAGCTGTGCCAAAGTCACTTTTTTAAGATAGCTTTCAATATGATGAGACAGATTGTGCCATAAATCATGTGTCAAGCACATTGCGCCATCTTGGCAGTTGCCTTTTCCGCCACACTGAGTGGCATTGATGCTTTCATCAACGGCGGTAATAATGCTCATGATGTCAATATCTTCAAGTGGTTTTGCTAAATGATAACCGCCCAAAGCACCACGAGTACTATTCACCAATCCTTTTTTACGCAGTTTTGAAAACAGCTGCTCTAAATAAGATATGGAGATGGACTGGCGTTTGGCAATGTCTGATAAAGACACTGCGCCTTGATGGCGACTCTCTTGGACAGCCAAATCCAATAAGGCAGTGACGGCATACCGTCCACGAGTTGTTAAACGCATTGAAATACTTCCATAATTGCCTAATTTTGGTCAATATAAGCATTGATAAAAATTTTGATGATGAATGGCGTTATTATAATAATTCCGAGTAAATAGGTCAAGATTAAAGCAAGAAAAAATCCATCAGATATTTTAATCTAATGGATTGATTTTATTAATTTGTTATATTATAACAAATTAATAAAATCATCAGGTTTAAATCACAAAATGCATAATAATACTCGCCACTGCCACAATGATGGCAATGACCATAACAATAAAAGTGGTTTTATTTTTACTTTTTTGCTCTGCCAGCTGAATGGCTAAGCGTTTATTTTCCATAGATAAAGTATCAATACGCTCAGCTTGTTCATTGATTTTTAATTGATAATTGGCAATTTTTTCGGCTTTTTGTTCGGGGGTGGGTTTTTGTTTATTGCCGCCTGTAACCTTTGATAATATACTTTGAATACTGCCGCCAACACCCATACGAACCATGAGTGCTTTTAGATTTTCAACCAATGCTGCATCGCCACGAATTTGTAGGGCATCGACATGATCGGGGTTATGATTGATTAGGGTATTAATCAGCTGGAAGCTATAACCATTGATGGTGATGTCGGCGGTTGGCTTATCTTCGGGCAATTCATTGTCTAATAAAATCCCTCGATAGCCAAAGGTGGCATAAATCGTGATATGTGGTAAATACGATCGAATGCAGACAACTGTACCAGATTTGGCAAGCGGATAAGCCAATTGGCGTAGTTTTGGATCAAAGCGTAACATTAATGTTAGTGCAGATTCAATAAAAATTAATACAATACTCAGCAAGCTTTTTGAGACGATGCCTCCGTTGGCATGAGGGTTGATTGTATTTGAATGCTCGGTTGTCATAAATTTTCCTAAAAATAATAACTTTAATTTTAATCGCACATTGCCAGTCAAGTCGGCTTAAAAGTTCATAAAATATGATAATTTTGCTATCATAATGCAAGGTTAAGATACCGATGCTTTGATTGGGTGTCAATATTGCAAATGTTACAGCTGACTTAAGCTTTAGAAAGCTGGATACTGTGATCAATAAATTTTATTCATATTACTGTATATTTAGGCATAAAAATAGCATTTTTTTACAGTTTTTACATAAAAATATGTAATTTTACTTGCTTATTGTTACTGTGATTGTTATAAAGGTAGTCGTGGCTTGATATGATTTTGCCCAAGGATGATAAATTTTTATCATTTTTCTGCAAAATTTTGTATTTAGCACTTGTAAAAGCTCAAGGATGCTTTTAAAATGCGTCCTTATAAAAAGATGCTTTGGTAACTTAGCATGAAAAATTTTCATTTAATGTAAAGAGGGTATGTTATGAATAAGTCTGAATTGGTAGATAGTATTGCACAAAGTGCTGGCCTAACCAAAGAGCAAGCTGCCAAAGCGGTTAATGCATTTACTGAAAGTGTTCAAGGTGCATTACAGCGTGGCGATGATGTCGTATTGGTTGGTTTTGGTACTTTCAGCGTCAAAGAGCGTGCTGCTCGTATGGGCCGTAATCCAAAAACTGGCGAAGCAATCCAAATTGCAGCCAGCAAAGTACCTAGCTTTAAAGCAGGTAAAGTCCTAAAAGAATCAGTCAACTGATTGACTTGATGATGACACAAAAAAGTCGCTCCAATTGGGCGGCTTTTTTATGTCAAATTACAAAAAGTGTTTTGAGAAATCTGATAAATTAGCGTATGATATATAAATTTTATTATCACTATGTTATTTGTAACACCGACTGATTTGTAGAGTATAGCAAACCTATGGAAAATATGCGTAACTTCTTAAAAAGCTGGCCGGGTCGGCTGGTTTTGGTAGGTACTTTGATACCGATGGCTTTTTTGGGTGTGGGTACCTTTGGTGGACACGCCATTCAACCAAATGAGCTAATTAAAGTCGGTAATCAGGTGGTAGATGTCGCAACCTTTCAAGCGGAGGTTAATGCTGAGCGTAATGCTTTGATTGAACAGGGTGTTGATGCCAGCTTGATTAATGAACACGCACTACAGCAGCTGATTTTAAAGCGATTAACGGATAAAGCATTGCTTGAAAATCAGGCGTCATATTTGGGTATGACGGTCTCTGATGAGATGATTACGCAGATTTTACAACATTATGAAGTTTTTCATGACAATGGGCAATTTTCAAATGATCGTTTTGCAGCTTATCTGCAACAAAACGGACTGACCAAAGATGTTTTATTTGCCATAGAACGACTGCGATTAAGCTTGCGTCAGCTGATTACTGGTATCGTTGGTACGGCAATTTATCCAAATAGCGAAGTCTCAAAATTGATTGATTTGCAATTAGAGGCGCGTGAGGTTTGGGTGCATCGATATCATTGGCAGGACTATGTTGATCAAGTGCAAATCAGCGATGCACAAATTCAAGCCTATTTTGATGAACATCAAGACAAGTTAATCAAGCCTGCGACAGTGGATCTAAGCTACATTGAATTAGACCCAAATGTATTGAGTGTTGGTACGCCCACCGAACAAGAGATCAATGCACAGTACGCCAACTACCTTCGAGAAAATGGCATAACGGATGGTCGGGAGTTGGCACAGATTTTATTGACAGGTCCAGATGCTCAAAATCGTGCTGCCAAAATCCAATCAAAACTCAATGCTGGCGAGTCATTTGAAGCTTTGGCAAAAGCTCATTCTGATGATCCAAGTGGCTCAAATGGTGGTGTGATTGGTAGCTTTAACCCATCAGTATTTGGGGAATATGCTGCCAGTGTTGAGCAGGCTTTGTCAGGTCTGAGCGTAGGTCAGATCAGTCAGCCTGTCCAAACAGGATTTGGCTATCATATTTTTAAGGTGACTAAAGTCAGTAACGATACACCAAATATTGCGAGTATGCGTGATCAATTGATGGATAGAGCTGCCAAACTTAAGCGTGATCAAGCCTTTGCAGATTTATCTGCCAAGATTAATACGATGGCAACTGACGGCATGGGCGTGGCTGATATTGCCAAAGAAGCTGGCGTACAAGTCAAGCAAATCATTGCCTATCCACAAACCAACAATACGACTGCATTGCCACAGCCAGCAGTAATTGCTGCTGCTTTTGATGATTTTACCATTCAAGATCAAGGCGTCAGCCCAAATATTTCTTTGGGTGAGAAAAATGTTTGGGTACAGCCAACCAATTATGAAGCAGAACGCCCATTGACATTTGATGAAGCCAAAGCACAAATCAAACAGACACTTGCCAAACAAAAAGCCATTGAGCTTGCGATGGCAGATGCCAAAAAAGTGGCTGATGAGGCTAAAAATTCAGGTGTGACCGCTTTGATGACTACCTCTGCCAATATTGGTATGACCACACGCATGAACCCCTTGTTAAGCCCACTTGAGCTTGCCAGTTTATTCTTAAATCGCAGTGCAGAGGGGTATGATGTTTGGGCAGTGCAAACCGAAGAGGGTGCAAGTGTGATCGTTGGAGGTGTTGTCAATGACAGCAGCGAATCCCAGCTTTCAGCCACCGACCGTCTGCGTGCTGTGGCGGTGATTCGAGATAATGTCGGTGCCGACCAGTTGGAGGACTATGTGCATTATTTGCGTGAAAGCAGCGAGCTTGTTATCAACCAAGATGCACTCAAGGCACAGTAGTTTTAACCAATCGTTGACTATAGTTTTTAACAGATAAAAGCCCAAAATTTTGGGCTTTTAATTTATATCGTTTAAAGAGTGATGGGTGTATCGGATACACACCATCGATTTTGGTCGTCTCAATGGCGGAAATGACGCATACCTGTAAAGACCATGGCGATACCATGCTCATTAGCAGCGGCAATCACCTCTGCATCACGCATTGAGCCACCTGGCTGAATGATGCATTTGATGCCAGCAGCAGCGGCATTATCAATACCATCACGGAAGGGGAAGAATGCATCAGAGGCCATCACCGCACCCTCAACAACAAGCCCTGCATGTTCTGCTTTAATTGCAGCAATGCGTGCTGAATTAACACGGCTCATTTGACCTGCACCCACGCCAATGGTTTGATGATTTTTGGCATAAACAATGGCATTGGATTTGACATATTTGGCAACTTTCCAAGCAAAGAGCAAATCATCAAGCTCGGCATCTGATGGCACACGCTCGGTGACAACTTTTAGGTCTGATTTATCAATCATGCCCAAATCTTGATTTTGGACAAGTAGACCGCCATTGACTCGTTTTAGGTCAAATTGAGCTGCCCGCTGTGTCGGCTGTGGCAACTCACCACATACCAAGATGCGTACATTTTTTTTGCTGCTTGTAATTTCTAGAACACCTTCAGCGATGCTTGGTGCGATGATGACTTCAACAAATTGACGCTCAACGATGGTACGGGCGGTATCACTGTCTAATTCTCGGTTAAAGGCAATAATGCCACCAAAGGCAGATTCAGGGTCGGTTGCATATGCTAAGTGATAAGCATCTAAAATACCGTTTTCTGATGTTGCAACACCACAAGGATTGGCATGTTTGACAATCACACAAGCAGGCGTGGTAAAAGATTTGACACACTCAAGTGCCGCATCGGTATCAGCAATATTATTATAAGACAACGCTTTACCTTGTAATTGCTGTGCAGTCGCAACAGACGCTTCTGTTGCATGATCATCTACATAAAAGGCTGCTGACTGATGTGGGTTTTCGCCATATCTAAGCTCTTGTGCTTTGGTGAATTGGTGATTAAAAGTGCGTGAAAATTGAGTGGTTGCAGTGGCATCATCACTGGGTGCCGTCTCTTTATCCACTGGTAAGCGTGCACCTAGCCAGCTGGCAATCATACCATCATAGGCGGCAGTGTGTTCAAATGCTTTGACTGCCAAATCAAAACGAGTGTTGTGGCTTAAATGACCTTGGTTTTTTAGTTCATCTAGGATGCGTGAGTAGTCATTTGGGCTGGTGATAATACCAACATGGGCATGATTTTTGGCGGCTGAGCGTACCATAGCAGGCCCACCAATATCAATATTTTCAATCGCATCAGACATAACAACACCGTCTTTGGCGACCGTGTTGGCAAATGGATATAAATTCACGACAACGATATCAATGCGATCAATGCCATGTTCATTCATAATGGCATCGTCAATACCACGACGGCCCAAAATACCACCGTGAATTTTGGGATGTAGGGTCTTAACACGACCATCCATCATTTCAGCAAAACCTGTATGGGCAGAAACCTCAATGGCGTCAATCCCATGTTCTTTTAAGAGTTTAAAAGTACCACCTGTGGATAAAATACCAAAGCCGGATTCTACCAAACCTTGGGCAAATTCAACGATTTGCGTTTTATCTGAGACGGATAATAATGCATAATTTTTTGTCATAATTACTGACCTAATTCCCATAATGAAAGATGCGTAAGTTCAATTCAAAAAATGCATATGCCTATTTGCATTTTTATGATAAAAAGATGATACGATGAGTTGTCGCATATGCTGATGGCAATAAAATAATACCATTTCTTGGGATATTTATAAAGACAAATTGGGGAAATTTATGAAAAGTGATCATAATCAGAAATTTTCGGGATAAATCGGTAATTTTTTGGTCAATGGCACAATTTTAACCATATCTAACAACTACATTGATAAAATTTACTCAATAAGTTTACCTATGATCAATGGCGATTTGGTCATGGTGAAAGACAATCACTTGAGCGGTAAAATGGTTTAAGTGATAAAAAACATCAGCATCAGTAATATGACTGATGCTGATGCTGTTTTATACAACTATGGTGAGATTGATTTTTAAGTAAAATCTTGCGATTTATGGCTTAAAAGTGAAAACCTGCACCAACTGCCGCCCCTACATGGCCTTGGGTATCGGCTGAACCATTGATTTTAAATACCCATTGACCATTATCCGACAGCTTCGACAGTCCCACTGCCACCGCACCTTGACCGTTGTGGGTGGCAATACCCCCGGTAACCATGGATCTGCCAGGAATGTAGGCTTGTGGCATGGACGCCATCGCCATCGCTGATGAAATCCCTGCATTGGCCTTATTTTCGTTTTGGTGGATACGATGGTCAAGCTCATTGGTTGCGTTGGCAATGCTTTGGGTGGCTTTGTACAACTGGCTACCATTGACCGCATCGGTGCTGGTGGCACTGACCTCACCTGCTGCCACATTTTGGATACGGCGTTCAGCACCTGAGGCACCCACGGAGACCGCACCAACCGCCGTTTGTCCAGCAAAGCCTTTAACCGTACCTGTGGCACCTGCTGTGGTGGTTGTACCTGCTGTGCCGTCAGATTTTTTGGCTTGTGTGCCTGCGTGTGTGCCTGCGCTGATGGCAGAGTTTGAACCTAAGGCAACCGAGTTACTTTCGGTCACGGTGATGTTATTGCCCACACCAAAGACATCGGTTTGAGTGGCATCGGTAAACTGGTTGTTATTACCCACACTGTAACTGTTATCAGCCTTAACAGTGCTTGGGTCGCCGATGGCACCAGAGTGCTTACCTGCTACCACATTGCCTGTACCGATGGCGATGGATTGATCGCCCGTGGCTTGTGCGTTATCACCGATGGCGATGGATTGGTTGCCTGCTTGGGTTTGTCTGCCTATGGCAACGGCGGCTTCACCATCTGCCTTGGCCTGGAAACCTATCGCCACTGAGTGCTTGCCTGAGGCACTTGAGTCAATGCCGTTACGCCCTTGTACCACAGGCTCTTGATTGCCATCGTTGACATGGAAGAAGCGGATACCTTGTTCATTTATTCTGTCAATGGCTTCTGCGGGGTTGTTGGTCAAATAGTTGGTCTGACCTGCGGCGTTATAAGTGGCGAGCAGGGCTTTTTTGCTGCCATCTTTTTGGGTTTTGACCCAAACATTGCTTAAATCGCCGTTAGCGTTGCCGTCTTTATCCACGCCCACTTGTACACCACCAGTGGCAAGTTTTTCGGTATCGTTATTACCTTTACCGCCAAGTACCGTGCCTGCTTTGATGACAGTGCGGTTAGATGATGAACCTGAATTTGGGTCTTTTTTGATGTCGGCAATGTTTACCTGATTGCCGTCAGCGTTATCATTACCAGCATTACCAAGACCCAACAAGTTGCGTACTTCGTTTAACTGTTGTACATTGGCAGCGTCGGTGTCTTTTGTGCCTTTGCCCACATTGCTGATGACCTTGCCACCCAGGTCCAGCCCATTGGCACTTAGCACAGGGGTGTTTGCTTTGGCTTGACCGCTTGAGTCTACAAAAGACACGCCTTTGTCATCAATTTTGGTACCACCTGCATTAACGCTGTTAAGATTGGTTAGGTCTTTGGCAAGTTTGACAGTGAAGCCATCAGTACCTGCTACCACACCGATGTTATTATCGGTTAGCTTATTGGTGTCTGTTTGCCCACCTTTGATGGTCAAAGTCTCGCCCAGTTTTTTAGCCGTTGTGCCTGTATCCCCTGCAAAGGTCAGCGGTGTTTGGGCAACGGCATTTAAATCACCCACAGTTACTGCGGCGTTTTTGGTTTTGTTATCAGAAGCGGCTTTTTCAAGTCCTTTAACAAAGGCGTTGTCTTCATTGATGCCTTGCTTTTTATTGGCATCATTTACTTGTTCTTTGTTAATGACTGATTTGACATTCATTTGAGCCAATGTGCCATCTGGGGTTTGGGCTTGGGCGACCAGTTTGTCTTTGGTAACTTCTTTGGTTTTATCAACTGTGCCATCATTTTTGGCTTGATAGTACTTGTTATCGGTACTGTCATAGATGACCTTATTGCCATCAGCATCCACATAGCTTGCTGAGCTGCTTGCTTGGCCTGCCCCTTTGGCAGTTTGGATGTCGCCAGATAAGGTGTTTAGATGAGCAACGATATCACTGGCCTTGACAAGCGCATCGCCAGTACCTTGATTGCTTAGGGCAAATTTATTAGCACCTGTGCCAGTACTGGTCAGTGTGGTGGTTTTGACGCCAAGTTTTTTATCTTTAACTTCAATGGTTGTATCATCCACATTGACATCATAGACCACTGTACTGGTTTTGCTTGTGTCATCATAGGTAACTTTGGCGGTGGTGGCATTGCCATTGGCAAAGTTGACAGTATCATAAGTTGAGACAAAGTCAACCGCTTCACCATTGCCTTGTAAGTTAAAGCCTGCGTTTAGCACATCACCAATGCTGGCGGCACGGGTTTTGTCGGTGTCATTGGCAAGCCCTTGGCTTAGTGCGTGTCCTGCACCATCATTGGTAACATTAGCTAGAGTGTTGCTTAGTCCTGTGATGGTATTTTGACCATCTTTACTGTCAATGACAATGCCTTTGCCATTATTATTACCCACGGTCAGTTTAGGCGTGGTTAAGCCTTTGGTTTGGTCAATGCCCACACGCACCACACCTTTATTTACCTTGGCGGTAATGCCGTTTTCACCTGCAAAGGTGATGACATCAGAGGTCTTTGAGGTGTCATAACTGGAGTAAGGGTTACTCACCGTAAAGTTATTACCGTGTTCATCTGCTACTGAGAATTCGTGTAATGAGTTTTGTGCTGTTTTGGCAGTACTGCTGATTTTGCTTTCAAGTTCGGTTTTTAAATCATAAACCCGACCGCCTGTCACAGCATCATTGCTGTTTTGGGCAATCTCACCTGATTGAATGTTGGTAATCTTTTTACCACCTGCGTTAATGCCGTCTTTGCTTAGGTGGGGTTTGTTTATATCAACTTGACCAGTACTATTAGCAAAGCCAATTTGATCTTTGGTGATACGGCTTGTGCCATCAATGCCAGCACCTGCAGCACCTGCAGCACCCTTATCAACCTTGGCAAACTTCACGCCATCAGCACCGACTTGGATTTGTTCGTTACCAGTGGGGTTTTTAATAGACAAGCCATCTTTGTTTAGAGTGGTGCTGTCGCCAGCTTTAAGACCGCTTTGGGTGTTAATGCCAAAGGTAACCGTACCATCTTTATTGGTTTTAATATTAAGACCGTTTTCACCTTTGAGTTTTAGGGTGTTGACTTGACCGTTTGCGCCATTTTTACCCACGGTGATGGCGTTGGTTGTATCATTATCATTTTGGACTGTAAAGGTTTGTAGGGCGGTGTCTGCTATGCCTTTGGTGGTGTGAATTTCATTGGCTAGGATGTTTAGATTGTCGGCGATGCCTTTGGCGTTAACAAGGGCATTGTCATCGGTGGTACTAAAGTTGGTTGCATTACCATTAGTACTTGTTGTGGTCAGTGTGGTGGTTTTGACGCCAATTTTGTTTTGCTTGCCATTATCGCCTGTAAGTTCAATGGTTTTATTATCCACATTCACATCATACACCACTTTACTGGCTTTGCCATCATAAGTGACTTTAGCGGTGGTGGCATTGCCATCGGCAAAGTTGACGGTGTCATAAGTGGAGACAAAGTCAACCGCTATACCATTGCCTTGCAAGTTAAAGCCTGCATTTAGCACATCGGTGATACTGGCGGCTTTGGATTTGTCGGTGTCAGAGTCACTACCAGCTGGCAAGCCTTTGATTTCACTGACATGCCCTTTGCTTGGATCGGTGGCATCGGTTAGGAGTTTTGGCAAATTTGTGATGGCTTTATTACCTGCGTTAATGCCAGTGTTGGTAATTTCAACAGTATCAACTTTTAGCTTGTCTTTATCAAGATAAGGTTTGTTTATATCAACTGTACCATTAGTACCAGCAAAGCCAATTTTATTCTGGTAATGCGAGCGGTATTTTCAATGCCAGCACCTGAATTACCGCCATTGACATTAGCAAATTTAATGCCATCAGCACTGACTTGGATTTGTTTATTATTGTTTTTAACAGTCAAGCTACCACTGTTTAGGGTGCTGTTGCCAATGGTCAGATCGCCATCTTGCTTAATGCCAAAGGTAACCGTACCATCTGCTTTACTGGTGGCAACGGTCAAGCCGTTTGTGCCTTTGAGTTTTAGGGTGTTGACGGTATTGGTGTTTTGTGTGTTATCTTTATTACCCACGGTGATGGTTTCATTTTCATCAGTTGCATCGTGTTTTTTAACGGTAAAGGTTTGTAGGGCGGTATCTGCTATGCCTTTGGCTTCTTTGATTTTATTTTGTAGCTTAGTTTCAGCATCATCTAATTGTTTTTTATTGATGGCATCGTTATTCTCAATAGCATCGCTAACATTACTGATCTTTTTACTACCAGCATCAATGCCCGTACCTTTGGTAATCTTAACATCGCCAACTTTTAGCTTTTCTTTGTCAAGATAAGGTTTGTTTTCATCAACTCTATCATCAGCACCAGCAAAGCCAATTTGATTTCTGGTAATACGAGTAGTGTCGACTATTGCTGTTGCTCCTGCATTAGTATTATCAGCAAACTTCACCCCATCAACACCATAGATGGTTTTGCCTAAGTTTTGACCGCCTGCAGGTACTTGGGTAAAGGTTAAACCACCGCTTTGTAACTCAGCGATGTTAGTACCAGTACCAGTACCATTACCTACCTTAACTTTATCGCTGGCGGTTAATGTCTCTGTCTTAACTTCAGTAAGACCGCTTAGGTTTTTAGCAAGTTTAACTTTCAGACCATCAGCGCCCTCTTTTACCACACCGATGTTATTATCGGTTAGCTTGTTCGTTTGGGCCTCACCGCCCTTAATATTTAGGGTCTCATTCAGTCCTTTTTGTACATCACCACCCGAATCACCAGTAAAAGTAATTTTACGCTTAGTCAGATCCTCCACCGCTTTAAGCTGTGCCACATTGACCGCATCGGTATCCTTAAAACCTGCACCGACATTGATGATTTTACGCTTGATATTGTTATTACCAATGGAAAGTGGACCTATACCGTTGGTGGCTTTATACGAGTTTACTTTTGCATTACCACCTTCTGGTGCATAGGCATTATTATTATTATTATTATTGACCTCAGACTCAAAACCCAGGGCAATACCTTTCGGAACAGTAACTCTAGTATTTCCACCCAAGGCTAACCCTGCATTCTGGGCAACTTGTGCATTAGAACCAATAGCGATTGCATATTCTGTTTCGGCTTTGGCGGTAAGACCCACTGCCAAGGAAAAGTCGCCTAGAGCGTGTGCCCGTGTACCAAAGGCGTTGGAAAAATGACCCCTTGCATATGACATGGTTCCCACTGCAATACTGGCATGCCCCTTTGCGTGTGTATGTTGAAATCTGCCAGAATTAGACTGTGTGGTTTGTAGTTGGCTTAATTCTGGATGTCTTTGAATAAGACCTTTAACCCAAGAACTATTATTATTCTCATTCAAATATAAGTCATCACTACCGAGGGCAATCGAGGCATGACCCTCAGCCAATACATCACCACCGATGGCGATGGACTCTTTACCTTGGGCGGTGGCACCTGATACTTTAATATTATTAGATTTGTTTTGGCTACCACCGATGGCGATAGTTTGATCGTTCTTTGCCTGAGCATTTTCACCAATAGCAACGGATTGATTACCTGTCGCCTCGGCAGAGCCTTTTTGCCCGTTTTCGCCACCAATTGCGACACTTGCATAAGCACTGCCATTGAGCGTCGCACCGATCACGAGGACAGCGAGCGCGGCAATACGGGCAAAGCTTAGCGTGCATACACTGCCAACTTGCCCTGTAGCACAGCTACCCCCCGTGCTGTGGGATTTGGCATATTCCGCCACGGCCATAAATGTGCCTGTGGCTTTGTTAAAGATGACTTTATAGATGTGATTCATGGTGGTTTACCTTAAAAAATGATACATGCTGACATAGGCATTTGATTGAAATAATTAGGGTAAATGGTGCGTATACAAGCACATCACTTGAATGAATCTGGTGATTTGGATCGTCATTCAAGCATGGTAGTAACAGTAGAACAATATTGCGATGTGATTTTTACAAAAAGCCTACCATTATGCTAAATTATAACCATATGGTGATTTAAGTCAATAGATTAGTTTCAAAACATATCAAATCATAGAGTGATTAACCCAAATCAACTCGTAGGCATCACCATTCTGATACAATAATCAGATACAATCATAATATTCTATTCATATGATACACATAAAGGGGGGGGGCAATGATTTTTACAAATGCGTTACTAAATGCGTTACTAAATTATGGTAATGATGGCAACAGTATTAAACAATGTTAAATCATATCACATGTTAAATCATGTCAAATCGTGCAGATATGGGGCAAATGGGGTGTCATCGCCATCATACGGCAGGCGAGCACACCTGCCCATATCCATGGCGATAACTGGCGGTCTAAAGTAAGTGATGGGTTTTCATTTTGGTGCGTAATGTGCCACGATTGATGCCAAGGATTTGGGCGGTTTTGGACTGATTGCCGTGCGTGTGATTGAGTGCGGCGATGAGCAGCGGTTTTTCAAATTCGGCCAAAAAAGTGGCATAGACATCATGAGTATGAGCATCGCCCAATGTCTCAAAATAACGCTTGGCGGTCTGCTCAACTTGTTGATATAGCGGTGTTGGCTTAGGTTTGTGGCTCATGGCGTATCGCTTATGGATTGGTAGGTTTGATGCCGCTTAGGCGTTGCCAATGGCAATCTTGGGCATCTGCATAACAAAATGGCGTATCAAGCGTAACATAAGGCGAGTAGGCATCGATGACCGCTTGGGTTTGGTTTTGGGTCAGGCCAGCCAGCACAATCAAGCCGCCTGTTTTGAGTAAATCATGAAACAGTGGGGCAAAACCGATCAATGGCTTGGCAAGGATATTGGCGGTGATGACATCGGCGAGCTGTGGGTTTTGGGTGCGATAGTCGTCAAACTCTGCGGGTAAAAATGCCAAAAGCCGATCATCGACGCCATTTAGGGCAGCGTTTTGGCGTGTGGCGAGTACCGCTTGTGGGTCAATATCAACCGCCAGCACTTGACGCGCGCCGAGTAGCAGTGCCGCCACGCCCAAAATCCCTGAGCCGCAACCATAGTCAATGACCAGCTTATCGCTAAGCTCTTGGGCGGCAAGCCAATCTAGGCATAGCCGAGTGGTGGCGTGATAGCCTGTGCCAAAGGCAAGCCCTGGGTCTAAGATTAGGTTAATCGCCGCTGGGTCTGGTGCTGGTAGCCACTCAGGCACAATCCACAGATTGCCTGCACACTGAATCGGCTGATAATAGCTCATCCATTCACGAGTCCAGTCTTTATCATCTAAGGATGTTAGCCAAAATCGTGTGGCATTCACCTCACTTGCGATCTTAGCGGCTAGGTTTTCAAAATGAGTGCCTGCCCAGCTGTCATCGCTGTTGGTGTCAAAGATGGCGGTAACCACCACATCACGCCACAAAGGCTCTTCACCAGGCATGGGCTCAAATAAAGGCTCATCGCCCGCATCTTCAAGTAAAATAGACACCGCACCAGCCTCATCAAATAAGGCTTCGGCAAGTTCTACGGCGGATTTTGGGCATTGTAGATGAAGTTGTTGCCAAGACATAATAAACATCCTAAAAATTCAAATAGTTGCTTGCTTAATGGCTTTATTATAGCAAAGTTTTTTGAAGAATTTGTGGCTAAATTGTGGGTCTAATATCGCCTTAAGTAAATGGTTATCATGTAACATTAAAATAGTAATAATTTTCCACATTGTGTCAAATTGTCACAAAACTATCACTGTTTTGTCACAGTTACAACTTAAAATGCAGCCTAATTTTGTTAACATAAGGGTTTGTTATGCCTAAATATAAGCTGTTATCAGCCAGCATCGCTTTTTCATTATTGATGAGCCATCAAGCTTATGCTCATGATGAAGCATTTGATAAACTGTCTACAAAGATAGCTGGCCAAAGTCAGAGCTGGTATCAACATCTTGATGCCCAGGTTGTGACACCTTTTCCCAAAAAGGGCACTTTAGAAGCAGAAGTTGATCGTAAAATTTCTTGGGATATGCAAAACAATACAACAGCAGAAAGGCTCGCCCTTGCAAAAGAGGATAAAAATCAAAGCTTTGCTCATGTTAGTCATGAATTTAGAAAATCTGCCTTAAAGGAGTTTGCTCCGCATATAACTGATGAACAGTTTGTAAATACCTTTAAAAATTTAGTATATTTATCAGCCAATGCTATCTATAGCGATGATTTTAATGTAGGCAGAATGAGAGCTTATGATTTTATTTTAAAAGACAAATATCTGCGTGGCCGCCCTTATCAAGTTATGGATAGGGAAGGCAAGTATATTGAGGGTTATGAAAATCTCAAAACCTATATTGATAGCCAAGGCAGAGAAAGAAAGAATTCATCTTATCCAAGTGGGCATACCTCCAATGGTTTTGGTCAAGCGGTTGTGATGGCGATGGCATTTCCTGAGCGAGGTCAAGAGGTATTCTCTCGTGCATTGCAGTATGGAGAAAGCCGAGTCATTGTGGGTGCGCATTTTCCAACAGATACCATGACTTCTCGACTCGCACGCTATTATTATATGGCGCAGTTGTTAAATGACGATGAGATTGCTCAAGGGTTGGTTAGGTATATTAAACAAGCCAGACAGCCATTTGAGGAAAGCTGTCAGAATGCACCATTAAAAAGTTGTCTGGAGATGCTTCCTCAAGATTTGCACGAACAATACAAAGCTTCTGATTATCACATTGGATATTATGGCACATTAAAAAGTGATGAAAAAGCAAGTCGTTTAGAACCAGAGGAAATGCCTGGTACAGCTGAGGCTTTATTAAGGTTGCGTTTTAATTATTTGGATGGCGATGCACGACGCCAAGTATTGGCTTCTACCGCTTATCCCAAAAATTCCCATGCTCACATGGGTGATTTGGATAATAAAAATCACACATGGGGCCTGATCAATTTGCCGAAAGCTTATGATGGTATTTCTCATATTTATCAGGATATAGAGACAACGACTCAGGATAAGCATTTGGATTTTGCAGGATTTTCTTTGGAAGATACCTGGAAAAATGACATCTCAGGTACTGGTAGACTGATTTTAAATCATCCAGGCGAATTAACCTTATCTGGCAATAATACTTTTGCTGGTGCAACCGTTAAGCAAGGCCACCTTAAATTTACGGGCAATAACGCATTGGCTGATGATAGTTATATCAATCAAGGAACAATGAGCGTTACAGGGCAATTCCAATCAAAAGTGGTGCTCAACCATGACGCTAAGATGATGATTGTCGGTCAAAGTGATCAACCAACCACTGTTCAAGAGATTGAACTGTCTGCCAAAGACAGCTGGATTTATGTTGCCCCAAAGGGTGTTTTTCAAGTCAATGCAAATTCCCAAGAAAATAATACCACCACCGATTCTCAAATCAGTATTCAAACATTGTCCGGTGTAGGTCATGTGATGGTTGAAGACCATTCTAATTTACATATTGATAAGTTATCTGGTGAGACGATATTTGCCATCAATCCAAGCGATGCACCTGTCAAGATAAATGAGCTAAAAGGCAGGCATGGTGTTGGTATCCCAAGCCATATATCAAAAGATAAAAATCATCAAAGCTTATTGAAAGTCGATAACAATCAAGGCAGTTTTTATTTGATTGACACAAATAACAATGTTGTTGATGCAGCTGAGCAAGGAGCATATGCTTATCAATTAGTAATGCGACCAAATAACACTTTGCAGCTTAGCCAATTTGCCAATGACAATAGCCCCATTGCATCATCAATGACTAAGACCGCCTTAAATACCGGCATGGGAAGCTTGTATACATTAAGTAGCCAAATGAATCATTTAGGCTCGATGAATAACAGACAAAGTGTTTGGCTAAATCATCGTTACCAAGAAAATAATATTAAAAGTCACAATACCCAGTTTGATTTAAAGCTTAATCAAACGACATTGGGAGCAGGTTCTAAAGTTGGGCAAACATATCTTGGGGCCTATATTAACAAAAGTGAAGGCGATGTTGATCATGTTTTTGGTGGTAAAAATGATCTTGATGCAACAGGCTTTGGTGTTTATCTTAATCGCTTATTACCAAATCAACAAGAGATCTTCCTCCAAGGCGCGTGGCAAAATGTCAGACAAAAAATACATGCTAAACAAGCCAATCATGATAATTTAACAGCAAGTATAAAGGATAATACCTGGGCGATTGCGTTGGGTGCTCAGCAGCAGATGAAATTCCACAATGTGGATTTCCAACCTTCTTTTGAAATTGGCCATATTCAAACCAATCCAAAATCGTTTAGATATGATCAGATGCCTAATTTGCAAATTAATCCAAAAAAGGCATCTATGACCACGGTAAATGTCGGTACAAAAATTTCCAAGAATTATGGGTTGTTGCAACCTTATTTAAAAGCCAAAATGTTCTATCAAGATACCAAGCAAGATTTGAACATTATTGATATGAATAATGAAGTATCTTGGTGGTCAACGGATTTATCGGGCTTTGGCTTCGCAGGTGCTTTGGGCGTGACAAGTCAAATCAACTCTAGGTTCTTTATTTCAGGAGAGGCGTCTGCTCAATATCAAGAGGAGGTAAAAACACCAATTGAAGCAAAGCTGTCGCTTAACTACCAATTCTAAATTTTCATCAATTTAATTTATGCCATTAAAATCAAGCAGATTTTAATGGCATTCTTGACTTATGTTCACCACCAAGGATTATCGCCATTTTCGGCAGGCTCATCATAAATGGGTGCATCTTCGATATACACATCTTCTGTGTCTGCGATGCCTTGTGAGCCATATTCAAGCATCTGCCGATAGATCTGCTCTTGGTATAAAATGGCACTGGCACAAGGACTCATTTGGCTTGGGCGGTATAAATCAATCACAGGCAGCCATCTGGCATCAGGGCAGCTCTCCATGGTCGGCAATCCCAATCTGCCATCCATCCACTGCCAAGTCACGCCAGTAGGTAGGGGCAGATTGACCGCCGTTAAATTCAGGCGTTTCATATAATCCATCCAAATGGGCAATGCACCAGAACCCCCCGTTAAGCCGATGGGCTGATTATCATCACGGCCCACCCAAACCACACTGACATAGTTACCGCTATACCCTGCAAACCACGCATCACGATTATCGTTGGTTGTGCCTGTTTTACCTGCCAATCCCAGATGGTTATTGATACTATCGGCAGCTTTGGCAGTGCCTGATTTGATGACCTCTTGAAGTCCACGGTTCAGCAGATAAACCGCTTGCGGTGGTGCACGAAACTGATGGCGTGGTTGGGATCGTTGTAGTACACGCCCGTTATCATCGATCACGGTACGGATGGTATGAATGGGCGTATAAGCCCCGCCATTGGCAAAAATCTGATACATGCCCAGCATCTGCATGGGCGATAAATCAATCGCGCCCAGCATGGCAGATGGATAGGGCGGAATATCGGTGGTGATGGATAAATTGCCCAGCTGTGCCTTAAACGCATCCAAACCAAGCTGCATACCGACATTAACCGCTGCTTGGTTGTATGACTTGGCAAGTGCGGTCAGTAGTGGTACGCTGCCATGAGATTGACCGCCATAATTTTTGGGTGTCCATGAGCGACCATTGACGGTATAGCTGGTTTGGGTGTCATTGACGGGTGTGGTGAGATTGTATTGACCTGATTGAAAGGCAGTCAGATAAATCACAGGCTTTAATAAAGAACCAACCTGCCGTTTGGCATCGATGGCACGATTAAACCCAGTAAAATCACTGCCTGACCCCACCAAAGCAACCAGCTCCCCTGTGGCAGGGTGAGCACTGACCAACGCACCTTGTAGCTTTTGAGTGCGACCGCCTTTTTTTCTTAGTTTACCAAGCTGATTTGTCATGGCGGTATCGGCGGCTTGCTGGGCGAGTGGGTCTAGTGTTGAGATGATACGCAGACCACGATTTTTCAGGTCTTCTGAGCGGTAGTGGGTTTTTAGCTCTCGTTGCACGGCATCAAAAAAATCAGGGAACTGCAAGCGAGCGATGGCAGGCGTTTTTACCACACCCAGTGGGCGATTGATGGCATCTTGGTGCGTGGCCGTATCAATTTTACCTGTTGCCAGCATGCTATTTAATACGGTATTTCGGCGTTGTAATGCTCGCTCGGGGTTTTTGCGAGGATTGTAGTGGCTAGGCCCTTTTGCCAAACCCACCAATAACGCATACTGCTCCAAAGACAGCTCACCAAGTGGCTTATCAAAATAAAACTGGGCAGCAATCCCAAAGCCATTCACCGACTGCTTGCCATTTTGACCCAAATTAATCTCATTCATATAAGCCAATAAAATTTCATCTTTGCTATAATGGGTTTCTAATAAAACCGCCATCAAAGCTTCATTGATTTTGCGTTTTAAGGTGCGTTCAGAATCCAGATAAAAGTTTTTAATCAATTGTTGGGTGATGGTTGAACCGCCTTGTTGCACCTGTCCGCCTGTCAGATTGGTGAATAACGCACGAGCAACCCCACGCATTGATATGCCATGATGCTGATAAAAATTGCGGTCTTCGGTGGCAATCAAGGCATCAACGAGCGGTTTTGGGATTTGTTCTTGTGTGATGAGTAGGCGGTCTTCTAGATTATCAGGATAGATGCTACCGATTTTGATGGGTTCTAGGCGTAGTATACCGCTGTTATTTGGGGCGGAGCTTTTTAGGCTTTTGA
The DNA here is from genome assembly GCF_001809255.1 of Moraxella sp. HMSC061H09. NCBI lineage: Bacteria > Pseudomonadati > Pseudomonadota > Gammaproteobacteria > Moraxellales > Moraxellaceae > Moraxella > Moraxella sp. HMSC061H09. Next base: position 107,140 of record NZ_KV796849.1, on the reverse strand, counting down.
TGGTATTGCGATCAAAATGAACTTCGATGAGCTGCTTTGGGTCTTTGTCGGCATCACCATAATGAAAACCTCGTGTATAAATGGTATAGACTTGGCCATTTTTTTGGTAGCGACCCGTTTGGCTGGTGTCATCATGGCTATATCTGAGCAGTTTTAGCCATGATTCAAGGTCTTTGGCGGATAAAGCGGCACCTTGATGCAGTACCAAAGGGCGTGAGTATAAGGTGGCAGGAATATCCCATTTGCGATTTTCAAATTTACCGACAACGGCGGTATTTAGATGCATGGCGTACAGCACAAATGCCGCCATCATAACAAACAAGACAATCAATAAAACCCTTGTCGCAATCAGCCCTGACTGATGACGCCAAAAAGAGCGTGGTACGGATTTTGACACAATAAAACCCCAATAAAAAAATGATACTATCGCCGAAATGGCTGGATTTTTCAAATCAAATTATGACACCAAATTGGCGAAAATGGTTAAATTTTATCACGATTGCTACCCAAATGTGTACCAATTTGTTATGTCCACGGTTATGCCCAAAAAC